>NZ_JAYLAA010000007.1:0-28379 GCF_035819015.1 Chryseobacterium salviniae
TGTTAGGCCTCCCGCTAGCGTTCATCCTGAGCCAGGATCAAACTCTCCATTGTATGTTTGTCTGTCTCTCTCAAAGTTTTTTAACGCTTTAGTTTTTCCTTACTTGGTTGTTATATTGTATGTCAATGATCTTCATTTCTTCCGCTTTCTTACGAAGCCTTCTTTCTGTCAGTGTATGCTCCGTATTTGCGAGTGCAAAAGTAAAAATTATTTTTGATTCAGCCAAATGTTCTGAAGAAAATTTTAAAGTTTTTTTAGTAACCTTAATCCCTCATCCCCTATTCTGCCAATCCAACTCCTGCGCCCCGTTTTACCGGACTGCAAAGATACTCATCTTTTTTTCACCCACAAGTTTTTTTATAAAAAAATTGTAAAAGTTTCTGACTGTACCCCGTGTAAGAGTTTATAATTTTATGCCTCCTAAAAGGCTTCCCTGCGCTACCTACTTCCTTGCGTTTTCAGTGGGGCAAAGATAAAAACTTTATCCATTACAAAACAAGTTTATTTAACATAAAATTTACTTTTAGGTAATATTTAATCGTAACTCCCTGGGAGTACGATGGATTAATTTTATTAAAGAATAGGAAAAAGGAAAAAGGGAGAAGGGAGAACTGGAGGGCGGGAGACCGGTGGCTTACAGTGGATGATTGGGTTTTATGGAAACTTTTAGGTGGGGAAAGTGGGTTTCTCTGCATAAACTGCATTTGGGATAAGGGATATTCTATACGGTTGTTTTTTTAATAACAATTGTGTATTGAAAAGAAAACAAAGAAATATTTAATGTTTAAAATGTTTTTAAGTAAATAGTCATTTTCTTTAGGTTACGGTGAATTTTTTGATTTTATAAGGTTCAAAATTTTGCAGAGTACTTTAACATAGACTATTATTAATATTACTTATTCAATTTAAATCAATCCAAATTTTAACAGATTTAACTCTCAATATTAACCTAATGAGTTTTAAGAAAATCCAGGAACAAATCCAAGGCCTGTTTTCTGTGGCTGATTTTATTTTTATGCTGTGACTCCATTTCGGCAAACGTTTTATCATAGCCTTCAGGAACGAAAATCGGATCGTAGCCGAAACCTTTGAAACCTTTATTTTCATTTAATAGATTTCCATGCACTCTTCCGTCGAAATATTTTGCTCCGCTTTCATCGTAATAGCATAAAACAGTGACGAAATACGCTTTCCGGTTTTCTACACTTTCCATTTCATTCAATACTTTTTCAATATTTTTTGCAAAATCGTGATCACCTGCATACCGTGCGGAAAATATTCCCGGCCTGCCGTCCAACGCTTCAACAACCAGACCGCTATCGTCTCCTAAGCTTGGAATCCCTGTTTTTTCGAAGCAATATTTAGCCTTAATCAAAGCATTGGCATTAAACGAATCCCCGTCTTCCACAATTTCATCATAGATGTTATAATCTGTAAGGCTTTTTACGACAAAATCATTGCCCAAAATCTGCTGAATTTCTTCTTTTTTGTGCAAATTGTGGGTTGCTACCAGTAACTCCATTCTTTTTTTATTTAATTTTTATTTTTTTAAAACGAGAAGACAACAACTTCTTTATCGGTGATTAGTTTTTTACATCTAAATTTCAGAATAATGCACTTTATATTTCTTTGTGAAAAGATAATAAAAGACTGAAAAAAGTATAATGCCACCGACAAGGATCATCCATTCCGGGATTTTGAAAGCATCTGCGAAACTTTCGTTTTTTGTGTAGGCAATTAATATGGTGGAAGATAAATTATTGAAACCATGCAATAACATCGGCAACAGTAAAGATTTTGTCTTATAGTATACCAAACCAAGCACACAACCGAGTAAAACAGCGCCTACAAACTGCCAGGGATTAGCGTGTACCAGACCAAAAATAACCGAAGCAATAATAATGGCATTTACTGGTTTTGTTCCTTTATTGATAAGGCCTTTCTGAATAATTCCGCGAAAAACAATTTCTTCAAAAATAGGCGCACATATTACTGCAGTGATAATCATTACTAACGGGTCATCGGTAAGCTGTTCCATTAATTTTGTAAAAAACTCATAGTATTCCCCAAAGAAAGGTCCTGTTGTGGGTATTTGTGAGGTAATAAATTCTGCAATGAGCATCATCCCGAACATCATCGGAAAAATCAACAGATATGTATAGAAATTAGTGGGCGAAAAATTAAAATTTAGTTTTTTTCCAGTGTTGGGTCTTACGATAAAAAAATCAAAAAAAGCGATGGCAGTAAGAAATCCTGCAGCATTGGAAAGCATAAAAAACCAGTCTTTATATTGGAGGCTTTCCTTAAAAGCAAACATCCAGAAGATATTAAAAAATGATACGGCCATGGTTCCGACAACGAGTCCGGCCACTAGTACAAGCCCGCCCAACCATGTAAATGTAAATTTCGGATACCTGCTGTTTTCCATACTTTATACTCAGATTTATCGGGCAAAGATAAAAGTTTTTGAGAAGTTTCTTTATTGTTTGAATAATGAAGTACAAGAAATATCTGCATTTTTTTAGATAGGCAGATCTTTTTCCTGAATGAAATCATTTTCAGATTCCATTAAAAATTACGATTTTTGCAACTTCAAAATACGATATGTCAGACTTAATCAAAGAAATAGAGAAAAGAAAAACTTTCGGGATTATTTCTCACCCCGATGCCGGAAAGACTACGCTTACGGAAAAGCTGCTTCTTTTCGGAGGGGCCATCCAGGAAGCGGGAGCGGTAAAATCCAACAAAATAAAAAAGGGGGCTACTTCCGACTTCATGGAAATTGAAAGGCAGAGAGGGATCTCCGTGGCAACTTCTGTGCTTGCTTTTGAATACAGAGATCATAAAATCAATATCCTGGATACTCCGGGACACAAGGATTTCGCTGAAGATACTTACAGAACGTTAACTGCTGTAGACTCCGTAATTGTTGTAATAGATGTTGCCAAAGGGGTTGAGGAACAGACGGAAAAACTGGTGCAGGTTTGCAGGATGCGAAATATCCCGATGCTGGTTTTCATTAATAAGCTTGACCGTGAGGGTAAGGATGCTTTTGATCTTTTGGACGAGGTGGAGCAGAAATTAGGTTTAACGGTTGTTCCGCTTTCATTGCCGATCGGTATGGGAAGCGATTTCCAGGGCATTTATAACATCTGGGAAAACAACATCCAGTTGTTTTTGGAAGAGAAGAAACAGAAGGTTGGAGAAGCGGTTAAGTTTGATGATATTAATGATTCTGCCATTGATGAATTAATCGGTGAAAAAGCGGCAGCCACGCTTCGTGAAGAGCTTGATCTTGTACAGTCGGTTTATCCGGAATTTAACCGTGAAGATTATATGAAGGGCGATCTTCAGCCTGTTTTCTTCGGTTCTGCTTTGAATAATTTCGGGGTTCGCGAATTGCTGGATGCTTTTATTGATATTGCACCAATGCCTCAGCCTAAAGAGAGTGATACCCGTTTGGTAAAGCCTGAAGAAAATCAGTTTACCGGCTTTGTTTTCAAAATCCATGCGAATATGGACCCGAAGCACAGGGACCGGCTGGCTTTTGTAAAAATTGTTTCGGGGACGTTTAAAAGAAATGAAAATTATCTGCTGGTAAGAGAGGGCAAAAAAATGAAGTTCTCTTCACCTAATGCTTTCTTTGCCGATAAAAAAGAGGTAGTGGAAGAAAGCTTTCCGGGAGATATTGTGGGATTGCATGATACGGGAAGTTTCAGGATTGGAGATACGTTGACCGGCGGTGAAAAATTAAGCTTTAAAGGAATTCCGAGCTTCTCTCCTGAACATTTCAGATACATCAATAATAATGATCCTTTAAAAGCAAAGCAACTGGCAAAAGGTATCGACCAGCTAATGGACGAGGGAGTTGCCCAGCTGTTTACGCTGGAAATGAACGGCAGAAAAATCATCGGAACGGTGGGTGCTCTTCAGTACGAGGTAATCCAGTACCGTCTGGAACATGAATATGGTGCAAAATGTACTTATGAACCGCTTTCCATGCATAAGGCGTGCTGGGTTGAAGCGGATGAAAAGTCTGAAGAATTCAAAGAATTTGCGAGATTAAAGCAGCGGTTTTTAGCAAGAGACAAATACAACCAATTGGTATTTCTTGCAGACTCATCTTTTACCATCCATATGACGCAGGAAAAATTCCCGAATGTGAAACTGCATTTTATCAGTGAATTTAGGAATGCTTAATGAGAAATCATTAATTTAGATATTTAATCCGTGGAATTTTCTGCGGATTTTTTTTATTGAACATGTTCAATTCATTTGAAAAACAGATTGTATAATCGTTAATTTTATTTTACAAAACCTTCAAAATTAAACCTTTATCAATTTACATCATCAAAACAATCCTTTTACAATCTTTACAATAATTCCACTCCTAATTTTACTTCATCGAAAAAATTAATCGTATGAAAAAATTCATCTTACTTGTTGCCGTATCGGGAACATTCATCATGTGTAAAAAGGGAGAAGCTGCAACATCACAGCTGGAAAATGCTATCGGTTCTGCCGACAGTATTGCTTCGGGCGCTTCGGAAAAAATCAGTGAAATTGATGATCAGGCAAATGCTGCTTTGGATTCTGCGAATGTTAAAATCAAAGAATTTGATGACGCTAAAAATGAGGTAAAAGATAAAATAGAAAGCACTTCCAAAATGGTGGATTCTTTATCTGATAAAATTTCTTCTGTAAAACTGGAATCAAAAGCCGAAAATAAGGATTCAGCAAATAAAAATGAAAAAATTGTGGTAAATGTTCCTGCACCGAAAATCATTAAAGAAACCAAAATCATTTATAAAAATGCTCCCAAGAAAGAAAATCCGGAATTGATTCAGCAGAACAGATTCATCAAAAAAGGAATATTAGAACTTAGCGTAAATGATGCGGAAACGGCAAAAGAAATTGTAAAGGATGAAGTTGCCAAATACAATGGCTTTGTAAGAAGTGAAAGTGTCTCCCTGCAAAATGATGATAAAAAAACCGCTTATCTGAAAGTGAAAGTTCCTGTTCAGAAATTTGATTATCTTATGTCTGACCTCAATTACAATCTGGGAACCGTGGAAAACATGAACATCGAAACTTCCGGCCATGATGTTGTTGAAAACACGATGTGTGAGATCGACATCACGCTTTATGGTCAGCAAGGAGCTGTCGCAGAGGATAAAAAACCTGAAACTCTGGGTGAGCAGTCTTTTGCCGCAATTTCTTCGGGCTGGAGCGTGATTACTTCCATATTCCTTTTTATCCTTCCCCTATGGCCGTTATTTGTTATTGCAGCAATAGTTTATTATTTCTATAAAAAAAGAAAGATTAGTGATAAGAATTCTTAAAAAGTAATATTTCTGATAATTTTAATAATATTTTAATCAGAATCCCGTTATTCCGGAAATCATTATTCCTAATTTTACTTCATTAATTTTATTACGCTAATGATTTAACTTTAATTAAAAAAAGTAATCAAATTAACAGTTAAAACAAACATATTAATTAATATTTTGTGGTTCGTGTGAAAGTAAAAAGGCTCCCATTCTGAGAGCCTTTTACTATTTCATTGTATTGGTAAGCAATTACTTTGCAATGCTTCTTGAGATAACAATCTTCTGGATTTCAGAAGTTCCTTCGTAAATCTGGGTAATTTTAGCGTCTCTCATCATTCTTTCCACGTGGTATTCCTTTACATAACCATATCCACCGTGGATCTGTACTGCTTCAATCGTCGTATCCATTGCCACCTGAGATGCATATAATTTTGCCATCGCACCGCTTTCTGAGATATCTTTTCCGGCATCTTTTTCTACCGCAGCCTTGAAGCAAAGCATTCTTGCCGCCGTGATCTGGGTTGCCATATCCGCCAGTTTGAATGCGATTGCCTGATGATTGATGATTTCTGTTTTAAAAGCCTTTCTTGTTTTAGCATATTTTAATGCCAGCTCATACGCTCCTGAAGCGATACCTAAAGCCTGTGAAGCAATCCCGATTCTTCCTCCGTTCAGAACAGCCATCGCAAAATTGAACCCGAAACCGTCATCCCCGATTCTGTTTTCTTTCGGAATTTTAACGTTATTAAAAATCAAAGAATGCGTATCGCTTCCTCTGATTCCCAGCTTGTCTTCTTTAGGCCCGATTTCAAATCCTTCCCATCCTCTTTCAACGATGAAAGCATTGATTCCTTTATGTTTTTTCTCAGGATCTGTTTGTGCGATTACAATATAATATGTTGCTGTTCCGCCATTCGTGATCCAGTTTTTGATACCATTCAATAAATAGTAATCTCCTTTGTCTTCTGCGGTTGTTTTCTGAGAAGTGGCATCGGAACCTGCTTCAGGCTCAGACAATGCAAAAGCTCCGATTACCTGTCCGCTTGCCAAAGGTGTCAAATATTTTACTTTCTGTTCTTCAGAAGCAAATTTTTCAAGTCCGGCACATACCAATGAATTGTTTACAGACATTACAACGGCAGCAGAAGCATCAATTTTTGCGATCTCTTCCATGGCCAACACGTAAGAAACACTGTCCATTCCTGCACCGCCATATTTAGGATCTACCATCATTCCCAAAAGCCCCATTTCACCCATTTTCTTTACCTGTTCTGCAGGAAACTTCTGGTCGCGGTCTCTTTCTATTACTTCAGGTAATAATTCGTTTTGTGCAAAATCCCTTGCTGCCTGCTGAATCATCAGCTGTTCTTCCGATAAATTAAAGTCCATAAAAATTGAATAATTAGATGGTCGCTAATTTACACTTTTTGATTAAATCTGAAAACAGAATTGAAATTTAAGTCTTATAATCTGGAAATCAGCCATTAAACAGATTTCAAAAAATAAATACATTGATTAAAGTTTTGTTAAATTTTAAATAAAAAATCAAAAACAGCAATATGTAATACAGCAAAATTTTCAGTAATTGTAAATTTCAGAATGTGGTATTGCTAATTAAAAAAAATGCTTATATTTAAAATCCTTTAACTAATTACTTATACCATCATGACTATAAAGAGATTATTCGATATCCCCCATTATGCTTTAGAAAACTATCCTAAAAACGATATGTTTGTAACGAAGTATCAGGGACAATGGAAGAAAACGTCTACTCAGGAATTTATCAATGAGGCTAATAAAATTTCACGCGGGCTTTTGAAACTCGGTATTAAACCTGGAGATAAAATTGCGCTCATTACCACCAATTCCCGCACAGAATGGGCTATAATGGATCTTGGGCTTTCCCAGATCGGAGTAGTTTCCGTGCCGGTTTATCCAAGCATTTCACCGGAAGATTACGAATTTATCTTTACGAATGCCGAGATTAAATATTGCTTTTTATCTGATAAGGATCTTTTGAACAAAGTAACAAAAGTAAAGCATAATATTCCTTCGCTTCAGGGAATTTTCACGTTTGAAAATATCAGCGGAGCAGCCAACTGGAAGGAAGTGCTTGACCTTGGAGAAGACGATTCTACACAGATTGAGGTTGAAGATCTTTCCAATACGATCAATCCGGAAGATCTGGCCACGATTATTTATACTTCCGGAACTACCGGAAAGCCAAAGGGAGTTATGCTAACGCATCACAATATCGTGTCCAATGTTTTAGGCTCCATCCCGAGAATCCCGAAAAGGAAAAATCTTGATTATAAGGATACAAGGATATTAAGCTTTTTGCCGATCTGCCATATTTTTGAGAGAATGCTTTTTTATCTTTTCCAATACAACGGTTTCTCGATTTATTTTGCGGAAAGCATTGAAAAAATGGGGGAAAACGTAAAAGAAGTAAAGCCGCACTATATGAGCGTCGTGCCAAGGCTTGTGGAAAAGGTTTATGATAAAATCTATGCAACAGGTTCTTCGGCTGGAGGCCTGAAACAAAAAATATTTTTCTGGGCTCTGAATCTTGTTTCTAAAAAGAAAACGGTTTCCAAACCTTCGGGATTGCAGGAAATTATAGCGGACAAGCTTGTTTTCAAAAAATGGCGTGAAGGACTGGGCGGTGAAATTATCACGCTGGTTTCCGGTTCCGCTGCACTTTCCACAAGACTCAACCTGATTTTTCAGAATGCCGGAATCCCTATTCTGGAAGGATATGGACTTACGGAAACTTCACCGGTTATTTCGGTAAATGCCTTCGGGAAAATGAAGATAGGAACGGTTGGGCTTCCTTTAGACAATGTTCAGGTGAAAATTCAGGAAGACGGAGAAATTACCGTGAAAGGGCCTTCTGTTTTTAAAGGGTATTTTAAAAATGAGGAAATGACAAAAGAAGTTTTTACTGAAGACGGATTCTTTAAAACAGGAGATATCGGGCATATTGACAGTGATGGATTCCTTCAGATTACCGACCGTAAAAAAGAGATGTTCAAAACTTCCGGAGGAAAATATATTGCTCCTCAAACTATTGAAAACCTTGCAAAAGCATCGAAGTTTATCGAGCAGATTATGGTAGTTGGTGATGGTGAAAAAATGCCTACTGCACTGATACAGCCAGATTTTGAGTTTGCTAAAAGCTGGGCTCAGAGAAATAACCTTAATATTGGTTCTACACCACAGGAAATTGCCAACAGTAAGGAGCTTAAAGAAAGGATTGAAAAAGAAATCGAAAGTACGAATGAACATCTCGGAAACTGGGAACAGATCAAAAAAATTGAGCTTACCCCTGAAATCTGGAGTATTGATTCCGGACTTTTAACCCCTACTTTAAAGCTGAAAAGAAAAGCGATTAAGGAGAAATTCATTGATCTTTACAATAAAATGTACGGACATCAGGAATAAAATAGGAACCGCTTCTCTGAGGCGGTTTTTTAGTTTTCCAATTCTAAGGGATTTTTATATTTTTCATTTTCCTCTCTTGCTTTCTCTCTTTGCTTTATCATTTCCTCCCCTTTTATAATCGTTGTTCCGTAGCTTGCCAGAACAGCTGCAGCATTTTCATCTGCTGTTTTTTGTGCCTGTTTTAATTTAGCCTGCGTTGTTTCTATAGCTCCGGTATATCTGCTTTTTTTAATATTAATGAACTTGCCTTTCAGTTGAGAGGTGGGCAGTGATTTTACCAGTTCAAAGTCAAAATCCTCTTTTTCGTCTGTTATTTTGATGATTAATCCCGGCAAACCGCTAAATTTCATAGGACCATACGGAAGCGGGATTTCCGTAGCATACCATGCAATCCAGTTTCTTCCTTTAAACTTCACTTTCGCTTTTTTACAGGTAATGGTATTAATTATTTTGGTTTCATCTGCAAGCTCCCAGTTTGATATTACAGGTTGCTTGTAGGTAAATAGTGACATTGCTGCGGAATCAAAATATTGTACATTTTCATTGGTCTGGATGATGGTAAAGTTGAAATTTGTCTTTGGAATAACCACCTCGTCCTTATAGCTAAGAGTTATACTACCATCATAATTTTTTGTCGTAACTCTTAAATTTTCCATTACAGAATCTCCTTTCAATGATGTAGCACTTGCAAAAAATGCACGTCTGTTTCCTACCTGTAAGGTGAATAATTCTTCATATCGATTGTCTGTTCGTTTATCGAACTTAGCTCTTAATCGATAGGTAAATTCGGCTCTTAAACTATCCTCTTTGTATGATTGAGTATAATATACTACACTGTATAATAATATTAAAAGTTGAAATATTTTTTTATGGTAATTCATAAGAGCTATCATTAATCTATAAATACACTTATAGTAGAATAATTCCCACTATAAGTGCTTAATTTGTTTTAGTTAAGATTAGATGCTAAATGTTGAGCATCAGACCCCGAATAAGTAGGAGTTTTACAGTAATTTTTTTCAATTTCATCAACCCAAGCATTTGCTTGTTCAGCGGTCCAATTTTGAGTAGTTGTTGCTGTAAAACCACATTTGGTAACTGCAATCCAGACCTGTCCTGCCTTTACTGTTTTAAGGTCTTCACGGGTTAATTTTTTAAATTTTTTCATTTCTTAAATAATTTTTTTTCACCTACTTATTTTGCTAAAAATTCAACAGTGAAACTCCGGCTTTCCCTTCGGAGACAGGTTTTCGGTTTAGTCCTGCCCTTCTGTTGCAACATATTTTAATAATGAATCAACAATGAATATTAATCCAATACCTTTCATTTATTTAACAACTTGAGAAGATAAGCGATTGTGTTTTTCGGGAGTAAATATAAAAAGAAATCAAATGCTAAAAACAATAATTCTTTGTGATGAGAATTATATTCTTGACTTTATTACTTTTTAACTTTATTTATCCATTTAGAATTCATTATGAATGTAAATTGTCATTCGGAGCGTAACTTATTACAGTATAGAATTTCAATTTTTCAACATGTTCAATGACTTCTTGAACAAAAGATTGCATCGTCGCAACGCTCCTCGCAATGACACAAAAAAAGCTGCCTCAAATGAGACAGCTCTATATTCTGAAAAATCGTTGTTATTAAAACTTAATGACCGATTTCATTTTTTCGTTTTCTTCCATTACCAATTCGTCATCCACAAGAATTTTTCCTGAATGCTCATCAATAATGATTTTCTTTCTCTGAGCGATTTCCATCTGCTTTTGAGGGGGAATCGTGAAGAATGATCCTTTTGGTGCCCCTCTTTCCAATCCTACTACTGCAAGACCATTTGGAGAATTGGTTCTGATTCTGTTGTACGAAGCCAGCAATCTTTCGTCGATTTTAGCAGCAAATTCTTTAGACTGCTCAATAAGATATTCTTCTTCTTTCTGAGTTTCAGAGATTAAGCCTTCCAATTCTTCTTTTTTGAATTTCAGGTGGTTTCTAAGATCGTCGATTTTTGCGTTCAGCTCATCCAGCGTTTCGTTTTTGTGGCTGATTTTAGCGCCGAATTCTTTGATTCTTTTTTCAGCAAGCTGAATTTCAAGCTCCTGATATTCAATCTCTTTGCTTAATGCTTCAAACTCTTTATTGTTTCTTACATTATCCTGCTGAGATTTGTATTTTTCAATTAAAGCTTTTGCATGGTTGATAACTTCATGCTTGGTTTTGATCTGATCATCCTGATCTTTGATCTCTGCATGAAATTTTTCAGCTCTTTTCTCAAGACCTTCGATTTCAATTTCAAGATCTTCTACTTCGATTGGCAATTCTCCTCTTGTATTTCGGATTTCGTCCAATCTGGAATCAATGATCTGCAAATCGTATAAAGCTCTTAACTTTTCTTCAACTGAAATATCGTTGGTTTTTGCCATATTTTAAATGAAATAATTTACCGGGTTTGTTTTCTCAATAGATTTTGAGATTGCAAATGTACTAAATTTTTGTGAAAAAATTTCAAATAATTGTTGAGTAACAAATTGTTCTGATTCGAAATGGCCGATATCGCAAATCATCATTTTCGATTCGGCAAGGAAAAAATCATGGTATTTTACATCACCTGTGAGATAAGCATCACATTTTTTGGAGATTGCAGACCTGATGCCACTTGCTCCCGAGCCTCCCAGAACGCCTACTCTTTTTATGTTTTTGCCTGTGAAATCAGAATGCCGGATGACTTGAAGATTAAATTTTTCTTTAACAAATTTCAAAAAAACCACCTCATCCATTGGTTCCTGAAAATCTCCGTACATGCCCAGGCCGGTATAATGATTCGTGTTATCCAGACTGTAAATCTGATGCGCCACCTCTTCATAAGGATGCGCCGATTTCATTGCAGCAACCACCTGTCCCTGTTTGTATCCTTCAAAAATAACGGAAATCATATCTTCATCTGCATTCTCCCGGATTCCCTGCTGCCCAGAAAAGGGATCTGAACCTTCTTTCGGGCGGAAAGTTCCGTTTCCGTTTACGGTGAAGCTGCATTCATCATAAAAACCGATACTGCCTGCTCCTGCAGCGAAAAGCGCTTCCCTTACTTTTTCAGAATATTCTTTCGGAACGAAAACGGTGAGCTGCTTCAGGTCATTCTTTTTAGGCTGGAGAATTTTAAGGTTTTTAAGTCCGAGCTGCTGACAGATTCCGGCATTAACTCCAAAAAAATCATTGTCGAAAGCAGTATGAATGGCGTAAATGGCCACTTTGTTTTCAATGGCTTTAATAACTGCTTTTTCTACATAATTTTTGCCTGTTAACGATTTTAACCCTGAAAAAATAATGGGATGAAAACACACAATGAGATTACAGTTTTTATGAATTGCCTCATCAACCACATTTTCAAGGGCATCGTGGCAGATCAGAATCCCGCTTACATCACGGTCCCAGGAACCACAAAGTAGTCCTACATTATCAAAATCTTCTGCCAGCTGTAGGGGAATCCGCTTTTCTATTTTTGAAATGACCTCTCTGATTTTCATTTTATTCTGTATGTTTGTTACGAAAGTAAGGATAATTTGTTATATTTAAAAAAACGTTAAATGGAAAGAGAACATAATCTTGTTCCGGAAGATGCATGGTGGAAACGGTATCTCTACAGAATTATTTACCGCTCTGATACGAAGCTTGGAAAATTGTTTGATATCATTCTTCTATTGCTTATTTTAATAAGTACCGCTATTATCATGATGGAAAGTATTCCTTTGCTTGATAAAAGGTACCATTATACGTTTCTTATCCTGGAATGGATTATTTCCGTTTTATTCTCTATAGAATATGCTGCAAGAATTGCTGTCGTAAAAAATAAACGCCATTATGTTTTCAGCTTTTTCGGCATTATTGATTTTTTAGCGTTGATTCCGTTTTATCTGAGTTTTTTCTTTCCGGTTACCAAATATTTTCTGATTTTCAGGATGCTGAGAATGCTTCGGGTTTTCAGGGTATTCAACCTGATGGATTTTATGAATGACGGTTTTGTCATTGTAAGGGCATTAAAGAACAGCTCAAGAAAAATTTATATTTTCCTGTTGTTCCTGATCATCTTTTCGGTAATTGTGGGTTCCATGATGTTTATGGTGGAGGGCGGAAGGCCCGGGTTTGAAACGATCCCGCAATCTATTTACTGGGCGGTGGTAACTGTAACTACTGTTGGCTATGGTGATGTTTCTCCGATTACGCCTATGGGAAAGTTTTTTGCAGTCATCCTTATGCTCGCCGGTTATTCCATCATCGCTGTGCCTACAGGAATAGTAACCGCGGAAATGCGGAATAAGAGACAGAATCTTGAAAAGATATGCGATCGTTGTGGAAATGAAGATATTGATGATGATGCGAGATACTGTAAACAATGTGGCAAGAAATTAGCTTAGTGTAAAATATTATAATATATCTATTAACTAAATACCAACATCATGGAACCACAAAAGAAAAATAAGCCCAACACTTTAGTAGTTATACTGTTTTCTTTAATTGTATTAATGGTCATTATTTATTTCATTCTCGTTACTTTCTTCCCTGCGGTTTTTGAGAGTCTTAATACCGGAGATTTACAACCTGTTCCTGAAAACAGATAATTTAATTAAAATTTTCACTGTTAAATAAAAAAAGGCGATCTGTGAGATCGCCTTTAATTGTACCATTTTGTTGTTATTTTTTTATTGTCTTGATCGTTTGTTTAGAACCATCTTTCATGACAAGTGTTAACAAATACAATCCTTGCTTTAGTTCTCCCAAATGAACTGAAGTTGCGGGGTTATCAATTACTCTCAACTGTCTTCCTGAAATATCTGAAACAACAATTGATTTCACATTGGCTGCATCTGTGATATTTACCACATCAGTAAAAGGATTAGGATATAGTTTGATATTTTTCTTTTCTGCCTTTACATCGGAAGTTCCCAGCACACCTTTGGTAATGTCTATCGTGAAAGCTTCTTCCGGATAATCAAAAGAATCGCTGTAATGCCCAACATTTACGTAATAAGTATTTCCTGAAAGTGTAGGTATAGAAATTGTTTCAGTGCCTCCTGCATAGCCAGAGTCTTCTGTATCCTCACATGATAAAGCAGAGCAGGTTCCGCTAAATACACCGATTTGAGGATCAAAACTGCTTCCAGCAGGCATAGTAACCGTAATATTAAAAGTATCTCCATCTCCTACAAAGGTAAACCATGTACCATCATTCATACCATCAGTACAAGCAGTAATGTTACCGGCATTGTTTGTATCCACTTCTGCATCATTCTGAGTGAAGGTATATGGGAATGTGGCTGCAACAAGAGCTCCACTACAATCATCATTAGCAGGAGTTGATGGTAATGTTCCTACACAGATATCGAAACTCTGATTGCTTCCTGGGCCATAATAGCTATATACTCTTACCCAATATGTTTCTCCCACTGTAAGACCTGTAACAATACCTGAAGCAGGATCTGAACAGAAGATGCTGGACAATGCTCCACATCCACCACTGAATACCTGGAAATACGTATCGTCACTTGTTGAAGTTCCTACCGATTGAATATTTAAAAGAGATATTTTATGGTTTGTAGCAGTTGCTACGAATTTAAACCATACATCATCATCAGGGTTTCCATAGCATGGATCAGGTACCAACCCTGAATCTGTAGCACCAATAGTATAACCCGCAGTTACAGTACTACAATTGAGATCAGGATTTACCGGTAGAGTAATGGCAGTAGCACATTCATCATTAGCAGGCGGCGGCGGTGCTGTTGTAAACATTATTTCGGAGCAACCTGAAGATTCTCCTCCTGTCCCTACAGCCACAACTTTTAAATAAAGCGTTGTATTGGGAGCAAGTGGTGCTGCCGGTGTAAAGCTGTTGGTAGTTACAGCCACCTGGTTGGCTACATCAGTTCCACCGGAAGTTGTACCGAGAGATACTTTATATCCTGTAGCTCCGGGAGGGTTACCCCAAGTAAATGTTGGAGTTAAAGGAATAAAAGTTGAGTTATTTGAAGGATAAGAAACTAATGGGCACCCTGGAATCGGATTAGGAACAAGCCCTTCAAAAGTGGTAACGGATTTATAATTTTTCAAATCTCCGGTTGCAGGTGGAGAAGCAGGATCGGGATCGTTGTAATCATCTTTATAGTTCAGGGTAGAATTTGCGGCTCCCGGATAAACATACATTACTTCATCAAAATCATTGCTGTCATAACCTGATGAGTTTTCTTCAGCTGCAACAACAAGGTTAGCAACATTATCATAAGGGAAAGGAGCCGAGAAAGTAATTTCAATAACACCATTATTATTGGTAACTGTTCCCGAAAAAACCTGCGTCATCTGAGAAAGGGGAATCCAGTCTGAATCTGATGCAAATGTTGTTTTGGAAGTTTGTCCCAAATATACCACCCATTGTGATGAGCTCGCAATAGACATCGCAGGATCCAGATAAAACTTTAATCCTGTAATGTTTCCTGCTGCGCTGGCATTGATTTCCTGTTTTGTGAAAATCTGCTGTGTGTAAGAATAGCCGTAATATGTACTGATGGGGGCAGTACCGACATTTGTACTTCCTGCACCCAAAGTTATTTGTGCATGAAGCATCATACTTAAAAGCATTAAGCATGAGAGTAGAAATTTTGTCATAAATTTATTTTTGCTGATTATAACACGAATTTATGAATAATGTTATTATTTCAATACTTTTACTACCACTTTTTTTTAAAAAAAATAACAATAAATATAATACGAAGAATATATACTAAAAATATACCCTGAATTTAATTTAAAAATTATCATAAAAGGTTATTAATACTGATTAAAATCTATTTCAAAATTAACTTTTATTACCATTTTAACAATCCTAATAATCTTGTTCTTTTCATAATTATTAGAAAAAATTCGACCTATCTACAGAAATAAAAATAGCGACTAAAATAGCCGCTACTTTTTATAAGGTTAAAATAATATTTATTTTTTAATTGTTTTAATAGTTTGCTTAGAACCATCTATCATTTCTAAAGTTACTAAATACAATCCTTGTTTCAATTCTCCCAAATGAAGTTCTTTACCTGGATTTGCAATAGTTTTCACCAATCTTCCTGCAATATCTGTTACCAAAACATTTTTCACGTTAGAAGCATCAGAGATGTTTAACACTTCAGTGAATGGGTTTGGATATACTTTTATATTGTTTTTAGTAGTAATTTCCGAAGTAGACAATGTTGACATTGGTTCAACCACAAAATTATCAATATAGAAATTATAATCCTGAGCATCATCTATTGTCCCATCATTTCCATAGAAAGCAAAAATCGTATTAGCACCCATGTAACCTGTCAAATCCAAAGAATACGCATTTGTTGTATTGGAAGGACCGTTAGCGTTGTTCCAAGTTTGCAAAACAGTCCAGGTTGCTCCTCCGTCTTGAGATACTACGAACTGAACAATATCGTCAGAACCCATTGCGGAAGATGTAGTACCTGAAAAAGTTGTAACCCCATAATCAAATTTTACTCTATAGCCTCCTGCGGAAAGATTCATAGCTGGCATTCTCAGCCATCCGGCTCTGTTTACAGAATATAAATTCATTCTTATAGCTCCCGTAGTACCATTATTCAAAAACCCATCAGCAACCCAGTATGCTGTTGTTCCTGTTGGTGCAGTTCCGGTAGGAGAACCACCTGAAACAATTGAAGTACATGATCCTGCACCTGAAGCGAAGTCATTAGTGTAGGTAGGTACCGCAACTGGACAAGCTGTCGTAAAGTTTCTTACTGTACATGATGCTGAAGTAATACCACCGTTATAAGCATTTAAAGTATAATAGTAAATTGTAGAATTATTAAGTGCTGTAGCGAAAGTATATGATGTTACATTTCCCAGATCAACATTATCCAAAACATCTATTCCTCCGGAAGTAGTTCCTACAGATAACCGGTAACCTGTTGCTCCCGTTACAGCCGTCCATGTGATTGTTGGCATTGTTGAAACATCTGCAGCTCCTGTAGCCGGAGCCGTAACGGCAGGACAGAAGGTTTTGGTGGTAAACGAAACAACAGAGGTCCAAACACTTTGATCTGAAACACTACAATTAGATCTCACCCATACGTAATACGTTGTGGAAGGATTTAATCCCGTCAAAGTTACACTTGTAGAAGTGGTTGTCGTAGAAGGTGTAGTTGCAGCAATTGGAGGAGTATTAGTCGTACTATAATAGATATCATATCCATTTGCTGGTGCAGTCGTTGGTGCAGTCCAGGTAACATCTGCAGACAGCGGGTTTATATTTGTAGCCGGAACAGTAATAGCCGATGGTTCTGAACACGTCGGTGTCAAATCAATATTAATATCATCTACGTATAAGTTAAATTGATTACTTGCAGAATATGCATTAAATCCAAAATAATAAACACCTGAAGCGGACGGAGTAAAGTCTACATAGTTACTTATTGACGTTGCAGTATTAATATTCGGATGATCAGCTAGGGCATTTGTCATACCTGCACTGCTAGCAGAGCCACCATAAGCAACTTTTAATTTTTCAATATAAGTTGTACTATTATTACCATATCGGTACTTAATCCTATAAGAAACACCTGCCGTTAAGTTAATTCCCTGAGTATAAAACCAAGCGTTCGCTGCATTACTGAAATTATATACATAAGTTAAAGTTTTACTGGTAAAGCCATTAGCAGCTGGAGAACTTGTAGTCCAGTTATTACCTGTACCTGCATTTTCCAATGACGTACAAGATGGAATGGCAGGTGTTGTTACGCTTTCAAAATCCTGAGTATAAGGAACACTGGTAGCAACACACGCAGTAGTAAAGTTTCTTACTGTACATGATGCTGAAGTAATACCACCGTTATAAGCATTTAAAGTATAATAGTAAATTGTAGAATTATTAAGTGCTGTAGCGAAAGTATATGATGTTACATTTCCCAGATCAACATTATTTAAAACATCTGTTCCTCCGGAAGTAGTTCCTACAGATAACCGGTAACCTGTTGCTCCCGTTACAGCCGTCCATGTGATTGTTGGCATTGTTGAAACACCTGTAGCTCCTGTAGCCGGAGCCGTAACAGCAGGACAGAAGGTTTTGGTGGTAAATGAAACAGATATCCAAACACTTTGATCTGAAACACTACAATTAGATCTCACCCATACGTAATACGTTGTGGAAGGATTTAATCCCGTTAAAGTTACACTTGTAGAAGTGGTTGTTGTAGAAGGTGTAGTTGTAGCAATTGGAGGAGTATTAGTCGTACTATAGTAGATATCATATCCATTTGCTGGTGCAGTCGTTGGTGCAGTCCAGGTAATATCTGCAGACAGAGGGTTTATATTTGCTGCCGGAACGGTGACGGCTGAAGGCTCTAGACATGAAGGTATTAATTCATAAATAACATCATCAATTAAAATACTATTTGCAGGACTTCCCGTATGCCTAAATGCTAAAGTTGTAACCCCAGCTGGTGCTGTTATATTATTTAATACAAAATTATCAGCAACGGTTGTACTTGTTGTGGTAAATGAACCTAAAGATGTAAATGTAGATTGGTTTGTAGGATTAGTAAGATAACCTACCTGAACAACACCACCCACGGTGAAATTTGCTCTGGCCTTGAATCTTAATCTATACAGACCAGATTGGAGTGTACTCACAGGCTGCATTGCCACCATAGCAATATCACTTGTAGTACTAGAATAAATATAAAGAACATTTGGAGAAGAACCAAAAGTACCTGCTTGGGTATTAACAGTACCAGTAGTTCCAACCTTTGCCCAACAAGTTGGTAAAGCAGGTGTTGTAAGTGTATCAAAATTCTGAATAAAATCTGTGGATTGAGCGCATGAAGAAATCATTACAGAATTAGAATTTGCTGACAATGCAGAATTCGAGCAAGTTACCACACATCTATAATACATCATAGCACCGGCAAATGCAACAGGCGTATAAACAGAAGTAGTTGCACCTGTACCTCCAGTAACATTAACCCAGTTTGAATTATCAGAAGATTCCTGCCATTGGAAGGTAAGTCCTGATACTCCCGCACTAAATCCTGATAGCATTAATACAGCAGGCACTTGACCATTAACCAAAGTTTGGGAAGCAGGTGTTACAGTACCCGCCGTAGGAGTACCTGTACAAGGCACTGGTGGCGTCCATGTGAAAGTTAGCCCGCTCGCAGGAACTATTTCTCCTCCCGTAGCAGCCGCCCCCTGAAAGGCAATTGTAGAATTATTGGCTGTACCTGGCGCAGATGCAGACCATGCGGTTGCTCCTGTCCCCAAACGATTATTAAAATCTGCATTGGAAGCCCCTTTTAAACCAACCTGCACGGTTGAAGATGTTGTAACCTGGGTAGAAGCCGTGTTATTATAAACCGTTTCAACAATGTTTGTCCCCTCATATAACTTAATCTGGAAGTTTAAAACATCTCCCACACCGGCCCACCTTTGGACATTTTTCCACTGGACAGTAAGAACCCTTGACCCCGGAGCTCCAGTAGTAACATATGAAATATTATCAGGATCAACAAAAAAAGCAGTGGCGGATGTTGAACTTGATGTTGCGTTAGCTGATATCGTAATATTATTACCTGACACTGCTGTTACTGTTGTTCCAGCAGGAATACCTGATCCTACAATCCGCATCCCTACTAAAACACTTCCAGCCATTGCAGTACTTGTTCCTGTAAGCGTAAATGTGGGAGATCCTGATGTACGTGTTGCACTTGCAGCCCTGAGCCCACCTGCTAAATCTCCACCAAATGCCGAAATGATATTATCCGTTCCAGTTGTAGTTGTTGATATAGGAGTACTGTATGCTGATGCGGTTGTTGTTCCGGTTGTAGATCCTAGTTTAATATATCCGTCAGTACCTATGAAAAAGCCATCATAAGTAACTCCACGATAATTAAAATTAAAACCAATCGGAAATGCATTGTAACTTCCTGAAGTTGTTGTACCGTTGATTCCACCTGAACTATTGTGAAAAATTTGACCATCAAAACCGGACGTAGCGGTAGATAGCAAAACCATATTAGTTCCTCCAGAAATAGGGTTATAAATTCCGTTAGACTGAGAAAAACTATAACTTGAGACTGTTTGGGCTTGTAAACCCACAAAAGAAACCAATAGAAGACATGATAACACATAGTGCATACCATATTTCCTCAATTTGTTCCTAACATAAGAAATTTTTTTCATACTTAGTTAAATTAAAAGTTAGATTATAAAAATATAAATTAATTAATTATTAACAATAAATATATTAAACTTTACAATAATTATGTTTAAAAATTAAATAAATTACAATAAATATAAACAAACATTTGATTTTTAATAATTTTTCACAAAAAAATGAATTTTATAACCATTTAATTATCAATTATTTAAAAAATATTATTTAACATAAATAAATTCAAAATTTTTAATTTAACATAAAAAAATAAACGGCTACATTGAGCCGCTTATCCTTTCTATAGCGTTAAAAAACTATTTTTTAATCGCTTTTATTGTCTGTTTTGATCCGTCTTTCATTTCCAAAGTCACAAAGTATACACCTTGTTTTAATTCGTCTAAATGAAGTTCTTTATCAGGATTTGCAATAGTTTTCACTAATCTTCCTGCTGCATCTGTTACTAGAACATTTTTAACAAGAGCTGCATCAGAGATATTCAATTCTTCAGAGAATGGATTAGGATAAACATTGATATTATTTTTAGCATCTTTCACCTCATTTGTTGCCAGTACAAGCGATGCATCATAAGCAGAAATCTGGAATTCCCCACTTGTTGTTGAGGAATAATTCCAAACACCAATCAACAATGTAGATCCCGGGGTTAAACCTGTAAGAGATACAAGAGAGAAATTTCCATCAGTAGAGCTGTCATCATCACACCCAATTTGTGTAAGAGCTCCACTGGCACCAGTATATACGCCCAAAACAGTATCTGTAACAGTAGAACCACTAACAGAGCGAGTCTCTACGGTAATATTTCCACTAGCAGGAACAGTCACAGAATACCATACATCATTATGTCCGATGATTTGGCAAGAATGCGTAGCTGTTGCATCAGAAGTCGTAGTAGCACCTGTATTAGTTGCAGTCACAGCATTCTGCATGAAACTACCGCCAGGTGTTAAAGCAATTGCTGCAGAAGCATCATCATTGGCTGGCGGAGGCGGTGGTGTTCCTACACAAATATTAAATGTATCTGCATATGCAGACCCTGCATTAGAGTTATATATCCTTATGTAATATGTTTGTCCTGCTGTTAAGCCTGTTACAGTAGTTGTATTCGAAGTATTACATTTAATACTAGTTAACGCTCCACAGGAACCGCTAAATATTTGAGTATATAAACTTGTAGAATAAGATGTTCCTACAGAAACTATATTTGAAAGCATAATAGTATGATAAGCTCCTGTTGCGACAAAAGAATACCAAACATCATCATCTGCTATTCCAGTACATGGAGATACAGCTATTCCTGAGTCGGCTGCAGAGAGTGTTGTTCCCGATGTCGGCGTAGCACAATTGAGGTCAGGATTCACGGTTAAAGATACAGCATCAGCGCAATTATCATTTGCTGGCGGTGGTGCCATTGTTGTGAATGCATAAGGACCTGCCCATGTGCTTGTTCCGTTAGCCGTACAGTCTGCTCTTACGTAGAATTCATAATTGGTGGAAGGCATTAAACCGGAAACGGAGATTCCTGTATTTGTAGTTACCCCTGGATTACCAGGAATACCCGTTGGCGCACCGGAACCCGCAGTAGTTAGATGAACATCCCATACCGTTTCCGCACATCCTTTATTCCATGAAAGTGTTGCACCGGAAGACGTAACAGAAGAAGCTATCCCAGCAGACGGTGCAGGACAAGCCGCAGCCGCAGTTACCGTAACATCATAATCTTCTGCTTCTCCATAACCGTAACTGTTACACGGATCAATAGAACTACCTGTAGTACTCCAAACATCTCTTACCCTCATCCTATGCGTTCCTAATGGAGGATTACACGCCAAAGTAATAGGGAAAGTTGCAGTCCCATTCGCAGCAATAGATGTTGTTGTGTAACCTACTCTTTCAGAAGTTTCAAATACTCCGTTGTCATTATAATCTATCCAAACCGCTACATTCTGACTGCCAAATGTTCCTACCGTAATAGTGACATTATATGTTCCACCGGCTTGTAACTGGCCGGTATAGTTGGGCTGTCCGGTAAAATAGGTATAAGCCGGGTTTACCGGGTCCGTTCCCGAATTATTGGCAAGCGTAGTTCCTGATATCACCACATTGGAAATCAAATCTCCATCTGTTTTGCCTGTAGTATATGTGGGCGTACAATACAACACACTATTGTCTGTGGTAAATAATTGCTCCATACATCCAACCGCATCTCCCGCTGCATTTTTAGGAACGATTTTCCAATAATACGTCGTATTACCATTTAATAATCCCGGATTGTACATTGTACCGGTCTGATTTGCCACCATTGGAGCTGAAGCACTTGTTCCCAGATACACATCATAACTAATAGCAGAAGATGAAGGCTCCCAGCTTAAAGTAGTATTTTTTGGTAAATTAGTTGCCGCATTTGCGGGAATAAGACCTGTAGCACAATTTGGGGGTATTGTTGCTGTCTGAATGATGCTTACATCATCAATTGTTAGATACCAGTCGCCACTTCCTACATTATTTCCGGTAATTCTGAATTTAAAATTGGCACCGGCAAGCACTGTTCCCGCAGGAATGCTGGCTGTGAAACTGGTACAGGAATTAACCGCTGAGGTAAAATCGATCTGAGAACCAAGCATTGTATAAGTTGTTCCGCCATCGGTGGAATATTCGGCTTTCATATTCCCGGTTACTACAGGAGTTGATGTACTGTAGGGTTTTGCCGAATAATTGAAGCTTATTGCAATAGCTTGTCCATTTGACGCTGTGCTGGAATATTCTACATTCCCTGTAGATGCAAAAGAATAAAGATTTTTACTTGCAGCCGCCGTCCCAGTACACGGATAACCGGATACAGAATTTCTGTAAAACCCATTATTCACCCAACCGGAAGGAGGGAAAGTAGTTGATTCGAAACCTTCGAGTACCGTAATTTGCGCTTTGATTCCCAAAGTCAGGAACATAAGACACATTAATAAAAATTTTCTCATTCGTTATTAATTTAAGTTAATTCATAAAAATATAAATTATTTAAACTAAACATTAAAATAATACATTTAATAGTGATATTTTAATTTAAAATAAATAAAAATCACAATAAAAACAAACAATCATTTAATTTTTAATAATATAAATTAATTAATTTATAAAATTTAACATCTGATTATCAATAAATTACAAAAACAAATTTAACATAATTAAATCTCAACCTTTGCATTTAACATAAAAAAATTAAGCGGCCTTTTATAGCCGCTTATTATTCTCATGTGATTAAAAAGTTATTTTTTAATCACTTTTATTGTTTGTTTAGATCCATCTTTCATTTCTAAAGTCACCAAATACATTCCCTGCTTAAGCTCTCCTAAATGAAGTTCTTTTCCAGGATTTGCAATAGTTTTTACTAATCTTCCTGAGAAATCTGTTACCAAAACGTTTTTCACGTTGGAAACATCAGATATATTCAGTACTTCAGCGAACGGATTCGGATAAAGTTTAACTCCGTCTTTTGTACTACCTTTCACTTCATTCGCTGCTAAAGAGCTGTTTATCTGATAACTAACATCATCAATAAGAACACTGTTTGCAGGAACTCCCTTATGTCTTAGCACAAGATTATTTACACCTGCAGGAACTCCTGTGATATCAAGAGAATAATTATCAATCGTTGTTGTGCTGCTTGCTGTATAAGATCCTAACATTACAAAAGTAGAGGTATCGGAAGGGTTTGTTAAGTATCCAACTTCAACCACTCCGCCAGCAGTAAAATTAGCTCTTCCTTTGAACTTAAGCGTATAGTTACCCGATTGTAAATTAGTAACAGCAGGTAAAGAAACCATACCTATACCATTTGAAGTACCATCGTTATAGATATATAATGCATTAGGGGCGCTCATTGCCGAACTAGCATATGCTCTCGCGTAAGTAGTGTTGGTTCCAATACTATTCCAACATACAGGTAGACTATCGACTGTAGTAGTATCAAAGTTTTCGCTTATTGCTGTAGCCGCTACACATACTGTGGTAAACATCGCCATTGTAGACCAAGCACTTTTATCTCCTGAAGAGCAATTAGATCTCACCCATACGTAATAAGTAGTTGCAGGAGAAAGACTTCCTAAAGGCTGAGAAAGACCTGTAATGCCTGTAATACTAGGAGTTGTTGCTGCAGTAGGAGCTGTGTTGGCTGTACTGTAATAAATTTCATATCCGTTTGCCGGTGCATTTGACGGTGCAATCCATGCAATATTAGCAGATGACGTCGTGATAGCTGACGGCGTAACAATACCTGGCTCAGAACAACTAGGAATTGGCTCTATAATAAAATTATCTGTGAAGAACTCATAATCCTGAGTATCATCCACCGAACCATCAGTACCAAAAAATGCAAATTTTGTATTATTTCCTGTGTAAGATGTGAGGTTTAGAATATATGTATTTAATGTATTTGAAGGTATATTAGCATTATTCCACGTCTGCAATACCGTCCACGTTATACCTCCATCTGTTGAAACTACAAATTGTATCATATCATCTGACCCCATAGAAGTAACCGGAGTTACCGCACTATAATTCGTTACCCCGAAATCAAATTTAACACGGTAACCACCTGCAGAGAGGTCAAATGTTGGTGAAATCATCCATCCGTTTCGGTTATTATAATACAGGTTAATCTTAGCTGCACCTGTTGTACCTGAATTTAAGAACCCGTCTGCAATCCAGTAATTTGTAGTACCTGTTCCCGGACCTGTAGCCGGTGTTCCGCCATTAGCTAATGTCCAGCAAGTTCCGGGGAAGCTGGCAAAGTTGTTGGTATAATTTGGCGTAAAAGTACCACAAACTGTTGAAAAATTCCTTACGGTACATGATGATGAAGTTGCAGCTCCGTTATAAGAATTTACCGTATAGTAATAAGTTGTTGAGGTATTTAATGGTGAACCAATTGTATATGTTGTTACATTTCCTACATCAACATTATTTAAAATATCTGTTCCTCCTGAAGTGGTTCCCATAGAAATTCTGTATCCGGCAGCGCCTGTGGTAGCAGTCCAGGTAATGGTAGGTGTTACAGAAAGACCCACTGCTGCTGATGCTGGTGCTGTAACAGCCGGACAGGAAATATTAGCGGTTGTAAAAGTCCTTTCAGAACAGGCCGCAGAAGGAATTGCGCCGTTGTAAGAGCTCACCGTATAATAATATTGTGTATTAAACTGCAAAGAAGACGCAAGGGTGTATGTGGTCACATTGCCAAGATCAACATTATTGATGACATCAGTTCCTCCTGATGTAGTTCCCACAGAAAGTCTGTATCCGGTGGCTCCATTCACTGCATTCCAAGTAATCGTAGGCAATACAGAAACTCCCGTTGCAGCAGCCGTTGGTGCGGTAACTGCAGGACATAAAGGAACAGGATTAGGAGTAAGACCTAACAATGTCACCACAGACTGGGTAGCAGATCTTGTACCTGTTTGTGTAATCGATGCAGGGTTTGGGTTCGTTGTATCACTTCTGTAATACAATGTTTTATTGGTTCCGCTGGTATACGTATAGAAAAGTTCACTTCCGTTATCACTGGATTTATTTTCATCAATTGCAATCACAAGGTTGTTTACGTTATCATAAGCAAAAGGTGATGAAAGCGTAATTTCTACAATACCCGCATTATTGGTTACGGTACCGCTGTAAACCTGTGTCATTGAACTTGTAGGAATCCAGTCAGTTGTCGATGAAAAAGATGCTTTTGTAGTTTGTCCCAAATAAACAACAACATCATTTGAGTTGGTAAGGCTGGCGGTAGCACCTAAATAAAATCGTAATCCTGTGATATTTCCCGCTCCGGCAGCATTGATATCGGTTTTAAGTAAAATCTGCTGCGCATAACTGTACCCATAATAAGTACTCCACGGAACCGTGGCTACCGAACCGGAGACACCACCCGATGTCGTTCCAGATCCCAAGGTTATCTGAGCCGAAAGTAATGTACCCAGAAATAAAAGGTACGTAAGTAAATGTTTTTTCATACTTAGTCAATTAAAATTAGATGGTAAAAATATTAATTTAATTATATATTATCAAATATTATTATAAAATTTTTAATAAAATCCATATTATGTCATAAATATTTTCAATAAAATTAAACATTTACTTAATTTTTTATATTTTATCCCAAAATGTTGAAATACTCATTAAACTGATAATTAATAACATAACAATCCTTATTGAAGGAAATCAATCTCTACCTCGCCATTTTTTCAGACAAAAAAAATAGCGGCAAATATGCCGCTATTCAATTTATGGTGATAAATACTATTTTTTAATTGATTTTATTGTTTTTTGCGTTCCATCTTTTAAAAACAATGTAATCATATACATTCCTGATTGCAGATCTGATAAATCAACACTCGCTCCTGGCTTGTCAACCGTTTTTACCAGCCTTCCGGAAAGATCTGTAACGCTAAGTGATTTTATATTTTCTATATCAGAAATATTCAAGACATCACTAAAAGGGTTCGGATACACTTTAATATTATCTTTTACATCTGAAGTTTCCGAAGTTCCCAGGCAACCAGAATCTACATTCACAGTAACCGGTTGTCTTGCACTTTCGCAATCAGCAGTTATCTGCCAATCA
Source organism: Chryseobacterium salviniae (assembly GCF_035819015.1). Classification (NCBI taxonomy): domain Bacteria; kingdom Pseudomonadati; phylum Bacteroidota; class Flavobacteriia; order Flavobacteriales; family Weeksellaceae; genus Chryseobacterium; species Chryseobacterium salviniae. Next base: position 26,606 of record NZ_JAYLAA010000007.1, read on the forward strand.
TAAAAATAATAGTATGAAGTACTGGTTGCATTACCTGAACAGCAGTTACCATTAGTTATGGTCATAGCTCCAGGAATTGATAACGGATAAGATCCCCAACCTGATCCTGATTCTCTAACTAAGCTACTAACCCCTCCAGTTCTGCTTAACATCATTAATTTATAATTAGTTCCAGGTGTAACAGAAAAGTTTAACGGAACGAATGTTTTTACATAAGGAGCTGTGGTACCCGTAAGATTTACCGTAACCGTTTGTAATGTAACAGCAGGAGAAACATTTCCGTCCTGTAAAGCAATCACAACGGTTCCGGCACCTGTGCCAATCGGATAAACATACACTCCGTTAATTGTGAGACTTACAGCAGCATCAAAAAACAATCCTGCTTCTAATGTATATCCAGATGTAGATATTGCATTCACAAGCCCTACGTTTGTTGGATTTATGACTGATTTTGCTGAAGCATAATAGGTAGTATTTGCTGAAATCACAGGTGTCATATACGAATTACCTGTACTCAATACATTTCCACCGGTAGCAGCATCATACCATGTAACAATAGCACCAGAATCCGCCGTAGCCGATATTGTCGCCGAGCCGGAAGCCCCGCAAATAGTAGCTCCATTTACACTTAGAATAGAAGGTGGCTGGCATAATGTTGTAAATGAAGACGCTAATGACCAAACGCTCTTATCTGATGCATTACATACAGACCTCACCCATACATAATAAGTAGTTACAGGAGCAAGCCCACTTAAAGACGCCATTGTCGTAACACTTGTGCCGGATGGAGTTGTACCTGCATCAGGAGCAGTACTGCTCGTAGAATAATAATACTCATATCCGTTAGCCGGAATTGTAACCGACGCTGTCCAGTTTATTGTAGCGCCCGAGCCTGTAATACCGGAAGCCGTAACAGCTGTAGGCTCAATACATGAAGGTATTAATTCATAAATAACATCATCAATTAAAATACTATTTGCAGGACTACCCGTATGCCTAAATGTTAAGGTTGTAACACCAGCTGGTGCTGTTATATTATTTAATACAAAATTATCAGCAACGGTTGTACTTGTTGCGGTAAATGAGCCTAAAGATGTAAATGTAGATTGGTTTGCAGGATCAGTAAGATAACCTACCTCAACGACTCCGCCAACTGTCGAATTCGCTCTCACTTTAAATCTTAACCTGTATAATCCGGATTGCAGGGTGCTTACCGGCTGCATTGCCACCATTGCAATATTGCTTGTACTACTAGAATAAATATACAGAACATTTGGAGAAGAACCAAAAGTACCTGCTTGGGTATTAACAGTACCAGTAGTTCCTACTTTTGCCCAACAAGTTGGTAAAGCAGGTGTTGTAAGTGTATCAAAATTCTGAATAAAATCTGTGGATTGAGCGCATGGAGAAATCATTACAGAATTAGAATTTGCTGATAATGCAGAATTCGAGCAAGTTACCACACATCTATAATACATCATAGCACCGGCAAATGCAACAGGCGTATAAACAGAAGTAGTTGCACCTGTACCTCCAGTAACATTAACCCAGTTTGAATTATCAGAAGATTCCTGCCATTGGAAGGTAAGTCCCGATACTCCCGCACTAAATCCTGATAGCATTAATRCAGCAGGCACTTGACCATTAACCAAAGTTTGGGAAACAGGTGTTACAGTACCCGCCGTAGGAGTACCTGTACAAGGCACTGGTGGCGTCCATGTGAAAGTTAGCCCGCTCGCAGGAACTATTTCTCCTCCCGAAGCAGCCGCCCCCT
>NZ_JAYLAA010000008.1:0-46395 GCF_035819015.1 Chryseobacterium salviniae
GTGCAGGCTTCTTTTAATTTGTTAGGAAAGTATTTTTATTTAAGCTTTAAATTCAAGGTCATGATATGAAAGTTTTTCCCCGTTGCTTTATGATCTCMTTTAATATATTTTTGTCATGTTATTCTTTGGTTTACTTGTTAAACTTATATGGTTAGCTTTTCGGGCGGCCGTTTTCAACGGCCGCCCGAAAAGCTTATCTCTCTCAAAAGATAGATTAATTATTTTTCAGAGCAGATATTAATTTTTCTGCCACGCCTTCCGAAGAAGCCGGGTTTTGTCCCGTAATTAGCAATCCGTCCTGAACAACGTGCACTCCCCAGTCGTCTGTCCTGGTGTAATTTCCGCCCGATTTTTTGAGTTCATCTTCTACCAGGAAAGGAACAATATCCGTTAGCTGAACTGCATCTTCTTCACTGTTTGAAAAACCGGTAACATTTTTATCTTTAACAAAAGGATCGCCGTTTTCGAGGACGATGTCTTTAAAAACGCCCGGAGCATGGCAAACCGCAGCTACCGGCTTCTTATTGTAATAGAAATCAAGGATTAGTTGCTGGGAATCTTTATCATAAGCAAGATCCCAAAGCGGGCCGTGGCCTCCCGGATAGAAAACAGCATCAAAATCGGCCGCTTTCTGATCAGTCAGCTTTTCTGTATTGGCGATGATGTTTTGTACTTCTTTATCCTCATAATAACGTTTTGTGGCAGATGTTTGTGCATCCGGATCTTCACTTTTAGGATCAATAGGTGCCTGTCCGCCTTTAGGTGTTGCCACCGTGATATCAAATCCTGCATCTTTTAGCAAATAATAAGGTGCTGCAAATTCTTCTACCCAGAAGCCTGTTTTTTTACCTGTATTTCCCAATTCGTCATGGGAGGTAACTACGAATAGTATTTTCATTATATTTTATGTTTGAATGTTTAAAAAAGAAAATTTAGGTAAGTGTATTTTAAGAACAACAAATTTATCAATTGGAATGTACCTGCTGATTCATATGGTAAAGACACTTACCTATTACAACGCAATAGAAGCATACAACTTTATTGCCAAGTAGTGATAAACCGATATCAAATGTGGTATGCTATCAATAGATTATGAAGGAAAGCCTGTATTTATTTTTTTCTACTGGTTTTTCATTAACAGTTCGATCATGATGATGATCGAAATAAATTTCTTGGAAGACTGGTATTTGGGATTCAGCTGTTCCCGGATCTCACCGAGCGCATTGCTCAGCTTATTGCTCACGGTTTTATTGCTTAAACCTAAAGCTTCAGCAGTTTCATCCACCGACCTGTTTTTGCGGATTCTCATATCGTATACTTTCTGCTCTGTGGCAGGAAGCGTGGATACTACTTCGTCAATCATGGTAAAAAGATCGGTAATTTCATAGTCTTCAAGAATTTCAAAATATTCTGTATCGGTAAGATCTGCTGAATATTCAGTTTCGTCGATACTTATGATTGCTCTTTCTTTTTTATTACTGTTAAAATAATCAATCACTCTGAAATGAAGATGCTTCAGAAAATATCCTTTTGCACTTCCGTTTCCGTCTGTCTGTATGCTATCTGTGTCTTCAAGAATTTTAATCCACAGATTTTGAAGTAATTCTTCTGCCAGTTCCCTGTCTTTAGTCCTTACAAAAACAAAGCGGTACAAATCATCCCAATACCTTTCATAAAGTATCATAAAAGCTGGGCGGTCGCCTGTTTTTACTTTTTTCAATAATATGTGATCCGTCTGATTCATTGGTGCAAAATTACCTAAATGAAAATTAACTTTTTGTGAACTTTGGGGAGTGTAATATTAATTATTTCTGAAAATAAGATGTAAATAATAAATTAAATTTTCACAAATGGTTAAAAAGTAGCACAAATTGTTAACAAGTTGACCCTAATGTGAATGCAATGTTAAATCTATGCTGGGGAAGTTTTCCAATTTCGCTGTTTTATAGATGTAACGGCAAACGTTTATCAGGCATTTATGAAAAACCTACAGTATAAAGAAATTCAGGCATTCGTTTTCAGGCTTTGGGAAAGGGAGGTTACTGAAGAGAAAATTTCAGAGAAAGAAACGGAACTTTTAGAACAATGGAAAACAAGCGTGGAAAAAAATCTGGACAAAAAAAATATTATAGAATCCAGGGAAAAAGTTTTGTTTTATCTGGAACCTTATTTCACACCAACAGCTATTTCACATCATCCGAATATATTTAAAAAATATTTTTTCCAGGCGGCGGCTGCCATCATATTGCTTTTTACAGTAGGAAGTTTTTTCATTTATCATTCGTTCTTTAAGGCAGATGTATATTATGCAGAATCTGCAAATCGAAAAGTACAGCTGGCAGATGGTTCAGTCGTAATACTGCTTCCCGGCTCGCAGCTTACGGTAGAAAAATCTTTTCCGCAGGAAACCCGGATTGTAGATCTGAAGGGGGACGCTGTTTTCACAGTGGCAAAATCGAAAAAGCATCCTTTTATTGTAAATGCTGATGGTTTCAGTACGAAAGTATTAGGTACTGTTTTTAAAATTACACAAACCGGAAACAACAAGACGGTAGATCTTTATGAAGGAAAAGTTGCCGTTTCTTATGTGGGTGCTCCTGTCGCTTTCCTCAAACCTCATCAGAAATGGACCAACTTCGGGGTAGCCCGTACCACAGCCGTCATTTCTTATGAGAAGGAAAAAACATCCCGTAAAACAGTACCGTCTTTAGTATCATTAAGCTTTAACGATGTTATGCTGAAAGAAGTGACTGAGGTTCTTCAGAAAAACTACAGCATCAGCATTATTTATCCTAAAGAATTTGCAGAAAAGAAAATAACCGCCGATTTCACGGGTGGAAGTACCGACGAAAATATTGAAGCGCTTGCTTTCATACTTGGGCTGGAAGTACGGAAAGAAAAGCAGGCCTATATCCTTAATTAAACCAAAATAAATCTAATAATCAGATCAATATAATAAGTAAACACTAACAATGAAAAGTTTGAAATGTAGTTTTACCATTGCGGCAGTATTTTTTTCGGTAGCGGCGGAAGCACAGGAGTTGTCACAAAAAGTGTCGTTTACGGCTCCTGCAGGTAGACCCCTAATCGAAGTGCTGGAAGAATTGGCAGGTAAAACAGGAATGAGACTGGCGTATTCCAAAACAGATATTAAAGACATAAAAATAAAAACAACACAATGCGAAAATATTCCTGTTCAGAATTGTCTTGATAATTTAACCAACGGGCTTCCCGTAATATACCGCCTTCGCGGAGATCTTATTTCGGTAAAGTACAGAGGAACTGAAGTTTCCGTACCGGGAAGCGGAAGGATTTCAGGAAAAATTGTAGATGAAGTAGGAAATCCGGTTGTTGGTGCGGAAATAAGTATCGCAGGCAGAAAAACAGTAACCGATAATAACGGAGATTTTGTGGTAGAGCTTCCTTCCGGAACGTATACCTTAACTGTAAAGTCTCCCAAATACAATTCTTTGCGTGTAGAAAAGCTTCAGGTTAAAGATAATACAACCAATACCGTTTCCTTTGCAATGAGAGCGGTTTCTGATAAAGTTTCAGATATAAAAGAAGTGGTAATTACTGCAACAAGAAAAGCAGATACACAGGCCGGATTATTAACCCAGCAAAAAAAAGCCGCCCAGATGAGCGACGGGATTTCGGCAGAGCAGATTTCAAAAACACCGGATAACGATCTGGGTGCAACGTTGAAAAGAGTAACCGGAGTAACTACAATCGATAACAAATATGTGGTGGTACGATCAATGGGTGAGCGATGGAATACCGCTGCGATGGACGGAATCAACCTTCCGAGTACCGAAGCGTATAACCAGAATTTCTCCTTCGATATTATCCCAAATTCCATGGTGGAAAGTGTGGTAATCAGTAAAACGGCAACACCTGATATGAATGCCAGTTTTGCCGGAGGATTTGTAGAAGTGAGAACGAAGGATATTCCTAATGAAAATTTTACTACGGTAACGTTGGGAACTTCCTATAATGATATTGCCACTTTTAAAGAATTTTTAACCCGAAAAAGAGGAAAATACGATTACTTCGGGTATGATGACGGAACAAGGGATTTCCCAATGGATCTTGAATATACCGACTGGAACAATCCTCTGTTTTTTGAGCAGTCAAAGCGTTTTGTTAATGATAATTTCACCAATTACCGAACAAAGGCAGATTTGAATTCCAATATGCAGCTAGCGTTGGGAAGAAGCTTCAAAATGAAAAATAATAACAAATGGGGACTTGCCGGTGCACTTACCATCAGGAACGAACAAAATAAACTTGATATCGACCACACCGGAAGAGGTAGCTGGCTGGATAATGCAGGGCTTGTCAATAACTGGCAGGAAATGGGAGTAGCACCCGTAAGATTTTTTAATTTTAAAAATAAAGGAGCCTCTTACAGTTATAATTCCACAATTGGAGCAATGCTGAATTTCGGTTTGCAGCTGGGAAAAAACAGAATTTCATTCCGTAACTCTTATACACATATTTATGATCAGACGCTTACAAGAATTACCGGATGGAATGAATACACCGGAGGTACCGGTCAACCGGCAATGGCGGAAAGTTCATACAATTATTTTTATGACGGGATAATTCCCGGTAATGATCCTTCACAGTTGATTAATCTGGACAGACCTTATACGGATAATACAGATTACCCTGTTTACCAGACATTGCTTCAGAATAAATTGGAAGGAAATCACAAGATCAAAGATGTGGAAATCAACTGGTTTGCTGCAAGAACAGGCGTAATTTCAGATACTAAAGATTATACGCAGTACCAGACTTTTTACGATTTTGTGGGAAGTGAAATTTTAACCTATCATCAGGTGTATAATTCAGGGAATAATTTTTCAAGAGGATATATCGGAAACAAAGAAACTGATTACAACTTCGGAGCTTCGGCAAAATGGAAAATGGATGCCGGAAACTTTAAAACCGATGTAAAAGTAGGATATGCCGGTGCCTTGAAAAGCAATACCAACGAGCAGCAGAAATTTTTCCTGAAAGTGGATGAAAACCGTAATGTCCCGAATAATGAAAAAATTTATCTGAAAATGTACGGCTTGCTTGCAGACTGGTTTGATGGTTCACGCTATACACAGGGAGGAATCGGGTGGCAGACTAAACCCCTCTATAAAGATGACAGGTATGAAGGAGAGGTAGATCAGCATGCGCCATACATCATGTTTGACAACCGTTGGAAAAATAAGCTGCGACTTGTATGGGGGCTGCGTGCAGAATATTTTAAATATACACTCATCTCTCAGCAGCTGGATCCGGATGATCCTAAAAATGTTACAAAAACAGCGATTGATGATAAGCCGTGGCAATGGATGCCATCCGCCAACTTTACGTACAGCCCCACCAGTAAAATTAATGTCAGGCTTGCGTATAACAGATCGGTAATCCGTCCGCAGTTTAATGAAAGAACCGGGCTGCCTTATTTCGATCCTGTGGCTAATGGTTTAATTTATAATACCGAGATGACTTCTTCAGTGATCAATAATTATGATTTTAAGTTTGAATGGTTTCCGAATCTGGGAGAAATTATTTCGGCAGGTTTATATTACAAAAATATCGACCGCCCGATAGAGCGGGAAGGTTTTATTTCCAGCGAAGGAAACTTGTTTTTATACAACGGAAACTCGAAAAATGCAAAGCTAACGGGCTTTGAAGTGGAAGTGCGGAAAAGCTTTGGTTTTATAAAAGAAAGTTCCTTCCTTCAACATCTTTTTATCAGCGGGAACTTTACCTATAACTCCACGAAGGTGATCGCTTTTAAAGACCGCTACAAAACCGAAGATACCGATGATACCTATGAAGTGGAAAGGCCATTGTACGGACAGACGCCTTACGCATACAATCTCGGCCTTTTATATGACGGAGACCGCCTGGGAGTGAACTTCCTCTACAATGCCAAAGGCGACCAGTACATTACCGTGGGATATGCCTACATTGGAGAAGAGATTCAGAGGCCTTATGCGGTGGCCGATGCACAGATTTCTTACAAATTATTAAGAGACAGGAATTTAGAGATAAAATTTAATGTCAGGAATCTTTTTAACAGGGTGAAAGAATTTTATAACAATTTCAATTCGTATTCCGTGTTTAAAGGAACCGGAACAGATTATCAGACCGAAAGGGAGGCACTGGAGCTTCTGCCCGGAGCTACCGATAAATATGATAAAGATATAGACAGAGTATTATTCAGGGCTTATAACGGAAGAAATTTCGGGTTGAGCGTGAATTATACCTTCTAAAATAAATGAATATTCAATAAAGAGCTCATTGCAATGTTACAGGTTTTATCCTGATCATTTGAATCAAGTATAGTACTGTGATGCGCACCACGGTATTGATTCAGAACAAAGCTGATATCTTCCCGAATATCAGTAATGGAAAATAGGGAACTCTTCATTATAGCTCCTCATGTAGTGAAGGGTAAAAATAACCAAATCGCAGAAATACAGAGGCGGGTATTTCTAAATATTTAAAAAACCATCAGGTCTGGAAAACTATATATAGGCTTGATCATTCAAAAACTTTAACAATGAGAAAATTAACTTTAATCGCAGTTACAGCTTTATCTCTTACAGCTTGTCAGCATGAAACTTTAGCAGATGCTACTACACCATTTGAAATGCAGTCTGCTTCTGCAGAATATTTAACAGCTTCTTCACTTCCTGTAACAACGGTAAGCGGAGCTATTACAGCAAATACAACATGGAGTGGTGTTATCGAACTTGACGGTATTGTAACCGTAAAAGGTGGTGCTGTACTTACTATTCAGCCGGGAACATTCATCAAAGCAAAACCAAGCGCTACAAATACAGCGACAGGAGTTTTGGTGATTTCAAGAGGAAGCAGTATTGATGCTCAGGGAACTTCTTCTCAGCCAATCGTTTTCACAAGCTACAACTTATTGGATGGTGACGAAAACACAACAGCAAAACCTGGAGATTTCGGAGGAGTAATCATCTTGGGAGCTGCACCTACCAACAAACCTACAACTACTGTAATCGAAGGTTTATCCGGTACAGATTATCAGTACGGAGGTTCTAATGCTTCAGACAACAGCGGTAGTTTGAAGTATGCTCGTATCGAATTTGCAGGATATGACCTTTTTGCTCCTAATTCAGGAAATGAAATCAACGGATTAACTTTAGGAGGAGTAGGAAGCGGTACTACTTTAGATCACATTCAAGTAGCTTACGGTAGAGATGATTCTTTTGAATTCTTCGGAGGTACGGTAAATGCTTCAAACCTTATTTCTTTTGCTTCTGATGATGATAACTTCGATTTCGATTTCGGTTATACAGGAACAATTGACTGTGCTTTAGCTTTAGCAGATCAAAATTCTACACACAGTCTTAGCGGTTCAAATCCTGATTCAAACGGTATCGAGCTTGATAACGACGGAACAGGTTCTTCTGCATCGCCATTCACGCATCCGGTAATCAACAACCTTACCATCGTAGGAGCGGGTACTTCTTCATTCGGTGCTTTGTATGAAAATGCAATTCACGTAAGAAGAAACGGAAAATTAACATTAAATAATGCTACAGTTACCGGGTATCCTGTAGGAGTATTATTAGAAACAGTGAGCAGTGCTCCTGTGAATCTTTCAGATCTTAACTTTACTAATGTGCAGGCTTACGGATATACATTCAACTATGCTTCATTAGTAGGATCTACCAAATCAGCACTTACTGTTCCTGGAGGTACGGCAACTACGCTTAGCGGAGGAATGCCTCAGCCGTTCTTCAACGCAGGTACTGTTGACCTTGGATCAAGAAATTGCGGAAATTTCTTTGCTTCTTGGACTAAATATGATTTCTCAATCATAGAATAATTTTTCAATGCAGGAAACAGTGAAACACTGCTGTTTGCTGCTTTTTTTAAATCTGATAAATATTTTCATAATGAAAAAAACAATTTTATTTTCTATTTTGCTTTTGCCACTAATGGCTTATTCCCAGATTCCTGTATGGGTAAATTCTTTTGATACTCCTGATGATGTTTTGGGATGGACGTTTTACAACGGAAACGGAAACAGCAACCAATGGCAGCAGGGAAATAATATTTATTTAAACGGAACTACCCTTAGTTATGGTACTGCAGGAGTCTTAAGATATTCCATTAGTCTTGTACCTTCCGGCACGGCAGCCAATTTTGCTTCGGAAAATGATTGGGTTATTTCCCCTGAAATTGATTTAACGGGAGCTTCCGGAACCATCACTCTTGCTGCTTATATCAGCAGACAGAGATCAAGCCATACCATTGTAGGAAGAGATCTCTGGATTTTTACCAGCACTCCTCAAAAGCCGGTTCCTACCGTTGCAGATTTTCAGGCAATGACGGTTGACGTAAACGGGAATACCACTAGCAGTCCATACACCATTATCGCCGGAAACACGGCAAATCCTTGGCCTTCTACGGATGTAACACAATCTGCTGAAAGTCTCGTAAATCTTTCAAGCTTTGCAGGGAAGAAAATTTATATCGGTTTCTGGTCAAACAGAATTACTGCCGGACTGAATGTTCAGAATATCAATATCGACGAAATAGGAATTTATGCGACTTCATTTGTTCTTGGGACAAAAGAATCAGCAGCACAAAAAGCGCTTACGAAAGTAATGGAAAATCCTGTTTCAGAATCTTTACAGCTGCAGCTTAATCCTATATTCAAGGAAAATTCGGTTATGGTAACCATTTACAATATGGCAGGACAAAAAGTTCTAATGTCTAAATATTCAAGAAACATTAATGTTACAGCCCTATCTACAGGAACTTATCTTGCAGAAGTATCGGATGGTAAAACTGCCGAAAGACTGAAATTCATTAAAAAATAAAAGATTCCTTTTAAAAAGGAAACCATGAAAACTCGAAGTAAACATTTTCAATTAGATTTTAAAATTAGGTAATTGCCCGATGCCTGATCGGTTTTGGGCAGTTTTTTTAAAAATTGATGATGACTTAATGACAATACAATGAAAAACTTTATAGCACTTTTAGCCTTTACATTATTTTTTTCATGCACAGACAACAGCGCGCTGGAGGCTTATGATAAAGACCAGTTTCCTGCTGAAATTGCAGTGAAAGGATTCTCAAAGCCGGATATCATCCAGATGCGGCTGAATGACCAGCCTGTTTCCATCAACGGTTCCACCTCTTATACCGAAAAGATAGAAACCAAAATCAATTTTGTACTCGATAATGGAGAGACCGATGAACTGGGAATTTACAACCAACAGACCGGAACAAAAATAGCGTCTTACGCTATTAATTATGACAATATAAAAGATTATAAAAACCTCTACTTTTTCAATCTGCCCGGAATTTTCCTGCAGACGTATGCTGTAAAGCCGCAGGTAAATTTAGGAAAAGTAGGTTTCGAATTTATATTTCCCAATCTTGGAGAATTTTCAGGCTCTTCTTTAGAAGGCGTGAAAGGTGTTCTTAAAAGAGAGAACGGAGTCGTGCTTGCCGAGTTTGACAATATCGGGAAAAAAGATTTCACAAATGTAAAAATATATAATTATTTCAGTGCCACAGCGCCTGTTTATCTTGAATTGTACAAGCCCGGAACCACAGAACCTTACACCGGATCTTCCATTATAAAAGCAACCATAAAACAGGATATTGGCGCTAATATGATCGTGCTTCAGGAAAAAATGGAAAACGGAGTACTGGTTATTAAAGGCGATATAGATGTAGCTGATTATTTGTAATGATAAATAGGTATGAAAGACTTTTTGAAAATGCAGTTTTTATGGGTGATGCTTTTGTCGGTTTTCACGGTTTCATGCAACCGTACCGATGATGAAGCACCAAACTTTCCTGAAGGAACCACAGAATATACCAATCTCTGGATTCAGGACAGCATGCGCAGGTATTATTACTGGGCAGACCAAATGCCTGCAAAACCAGATTACCATCTTCCCGTAAAGGATTTTTTTAAAAGTTTATTATCATCCCAAGACCGGTTTTCTTTTATTGTAAATACCACAGATCCCAATACATATCCGAAATCTGTACGGAATTTATTCGGTTTCGATTATGCCATCCTGCAGTTATCAGGCGGTGAGGTAGTTACCGTTATTAAAATGGTTTTAAAAAATTCTCCTGCCTCCAACTCAGGGCTTGAGCGGGGGATGGTTATCAAAAAAATAAACGGACAGGCCATCACCGCTTCCAACGCACAACAACTCACGGAATCTATTTCCGGAAAAACGGTTATTGAACTTACGGTCGGAACCTGGCAGAACGGGTCTGTTATCAATGAAAAAAATGTAACGGTTTATTATGGGTATTCCCTCGAACAGCCGTTATTATCCAGAATTTTTGAGCAGAACGGCAAAAAAACCGGTTATCTTTACATCTATGATTTTCCGGATGGAATGACATCTGCGCTGAACCAGAAATTTAGCGAATTCAAATCTACAGGAATTCAGGAGCTTATATTGGATCTGCGATATAATTACGGTGGTTCAGTTTCTTCGGCAGCAGCACTTTGCGCCATGATCCCACCGGGAATTTCACCAGATTCGCAGTTTATCACATACAAAGGCAACAAAAACGGCGGCGAAGTAAAAAGAACATTTTCGCAACAAATTGCTTACGATCCGGGTTCACTGCCTTTTAATGCTTTGCATGCCAATTCTTTAGGCTTGAATAAAGTATATGTCTTAACTTCAAAAAGTACGGCTTCTGCAGCTGAAATTGTAATTAATAATCTTAAACCTTATATGGAAGTAATCCAGGTGGGAGATGCAACTTTGGGAAAAGATATGGCCGGGTTTCCTATTGAAGATAAAAGAAAGCCGAAAAAAGTTACATGGCAGCTTCATCCTGTTATTTATAAAGTGTTCAATGCGAATGGAGAAGGAGGGTACGTCAACGGAATCAATCCGCAGTTTGCTGTGAACGAATTTAATAATTTACCATTGCTGCCTTTGGGTGATCCTAATGAAACCCTGCTTTTATCTGTTCTGGCTAAAATTTATTCAAAACAGGGAAATACAAATATTGAGGGAAGCAAGGTTGAAGTTTTATTTCAGAGTGATAGTCCTGCTGCAGGATTTTCAGGATTAAATTTTAAATAAAAAACTACGATGCAGGGAATAGAGCCGAAAATCCATACAAGCCTTATCGAACGGATGAAATACTATTCGGATCTTATTAAAAATTCGAAACATGATTCCTGTATTAATCCGGAAGACGCACATCAGATGATGATAGAGCTGAACGAGCTGTATGAAGATTATTTAAACCAAAAAAGAAACCTTGAAAAAAGCATAAAAAAGTACCGGGAATTTTATCAGGGGCAACAAAGATTACTGACTCCCAGAATCCGCCAGTTAAAAAGAATCCGTAAATAATTATTGAACTTTAAAAAGACAAGAGCTCACAACTTTGCAAGCTCCGTGTATTCTTTAATCTTTGTTGAATATCATGAAACGATTTTATCAGCAATGATCCCAGATTTTAAAGACGTAGCAATTCTTTTTCCTGCCGTATCACAGAAGTCAAGCCCGGAATAATCCGGATTGAGGCCTGCAATGTAAGGCACAGTCATGATAAAAAGGTTTTCCGTCACCTTGCCATAATCATCCAATGCCTGGAAGTAATCGTTGATATTCAGTCCGTCCACACGCAGGTAATAGTTATCAGGATCGATTTTGAGAATTTTTTTATTGTCTTCTTCAAACTGCAATTTTCCTGTTTTGGTATCTTTAAACTTAAGATAGCCTGAACTTATCAATCCCTCATCGCGAAGCGTTCTGAAAGGAATATCATTGAACTGTACCGGCTGCTGCCCGACTGCATCAATATACATTCTGAAATGATCTGATTTTTCATCTCCCGTATGATGATCGGTATAATGATAAATTGCCCCTTCTTCCTGATGAGGTTCTACATGGCTTTCATCATCTACACTTACAAGGCTGATAAGTCCCTGATTATATAAAGCAATTATTTCCTTATATGAAGACTGGGGTAATGAAGCGATAATCACCGAAATAAGCGGCAGCAAAGTTTTTTTCATCCTGATCATATCTTCCGCAGAAAAATGTTTAGCCGGATAATTAATCGCATAGCTGAATGCCGAAAGCGTTTCTTTCCATGCGATGGTCTGGTGCCTTTCGATTGATTTTTGTGCTTCGTAATATTCGGCTTTAAAAAGCTCGAAACTGTCTAGTTCCTCCCGTAAAGTCAGCATTTTTTCTACAAACTGCTCTATCGTGAGATCTTTAATTTCATTATAGAATTTTTCATTTTTCTTACGCAACGGCTGCTTGAAATTACGCTCGAACACATAATTCAAATCTACAAAACCACCATTTTTTTCTTTATATTCAAAGATTTCTTCCTGAGACATAATCCAGCCTTCAGAAAAAGCACTTCCTTCCGAATGAAAACGAAGCGCTGGCAAATAGCCTCTTTTCGAAAATAAGGTAAGGCAAAAATTATTGCTTTTTTCATGTAAAGTATAGGTTATCTCATCATCTTCTTCACTAAATGTTCCGTTAAGCCTTGCCAATGTTTTAATGGCATCAACGGCTGTGAGAGATGTCCCGCGTATGGCAATGGGGTAGTTGGTAGCGGCGGAAAATTTTGAAGGCGGATAAGGAGAATCATACCAGCCATTTTTATTTCCTTCATATTTTTTAGGCCAGTGATGTCCCGTACAAATTATAGTTGCCGAGCATTCATAAATTTCATTTCCGGAGGTAACGATTTCAAAAATATGATCTTTTTTACGAATATCCGTAACGGTTGTTTCGGTGAGCACTTTCACTGCAACGCCCATTTTTCTTGCAGTATTCAGCAGTATTTTGAACTGCTCTTCCATATAATCTCCCAGGATTAATCGGGGAATTACTTTATATTCATTAATATTGCGGTAATCTGAGAAATCCGGATGATTCGGGTAAGGTTTTCTCTGGATAAATGATAAGAAAGTTTCAGGAAGTTCCGGAAGCTCGTTGGCAGAAACATTGGCGACGTGCTCTCCGGCTGCGCCTTCTTTGCTGTAGGGCATTCCAGCACCTATTCTTGCGCTTTTTTCAAAAACATATAATGTTTGGGGATATATATTTTCGGAGATCAGGTGTTTAACAGCGAATAATGCTGCAGGACCTCCCCCGACAATTCCGATACTGTCGATTTTTTCCATATCTATTTTTCTGTTTTGCAGTGATGATGCAATATTAAAACCACCTATTAATTTTTCAGCGTTGGTTTTATGATTGCAGTCATCTTAGTTCAAAGCGTATGCCAGTACCTGGGTAGGGTGTAAAGTGTGGTATATTTTAATAGAATAAAAAAACGGTGGAATGCTTACATCATCTTCGAAAATTCTTCAGCGAAAAGCTTTACCTGAAGCGGCCTTTTCTTTTTATCCACTTCAAGACTGTTGTAAAATCCGGTTTTTACAATTATCATCTGCTTTTCGGGAATCATAATAATAAACTGCCCTAAAAACCCATAGAAAAACCTGTACTGTAAAGAATCTTCATCATCTGCCCAAATCGTAAAACCGAATGCATCGTTTAATTTTGTAGGCACAAGCATTCTTTTGCAATATTCTTCACTAAGGATTGGTATTCCTTTCCAGTTTCCGTTTTGCAGTACCAACTGTCCGATTTTAGCAAAATCTCTTGGCGTTGCATGGATGCAGCAGAACGCTTTTTCAACTCCTTTTTTATCAATGCTCCATTTTGCCGGAGATTCCATGCCGAGAGGCTTCCATATTTTTTCTGAAAGATAGGCGGCAAGATCTTTCCGGGTAACCTTCCTTAATGCCAGACCCAGAAGCTGTGCGGCCACACTCTGGTATTCATATTTCTGGCCGGGCATTTCTTTACATTCTATTTCAAAAGCCTGCTTCGCAAGATCTTCAACGAAATATTGCTTTGAATTTTCGGAAAAAGGGTGGTGGTATTCCTCCTTCCAATCCAATCCGGCCTGCATCGTCATGAGATGGTATAAAGTAAGGTGCTTACCATACCTGCTGGTTTTGTAAGATGGAAAAATTGACGAAAGAAGCTGGTGTTCCGACTGTATATAGCCGTCCTCAATGGCACATCCTACAAGCATTGAAAGTATGCCTTTAGCCATTGAAAAAGAATTCATTAAAGATGAGGCATTGTGATCTTTCCAGTATTCTTCATGAATGATTTCTTTATTTCGGATAACCAAGAGGGAAGAAGCTCTTGTTTTTTTAAGCTCTTTTAAAATAGCTTCCGGAATTGTATGGGTATTGTATAAGGTTGATTTTTTCCAGGTTTCGGGGTTTTCGTTCGGGATACTTCTGGAAGAAAATTTTTCTGCATCATCAACTGACGGTGTTATGGGGCCTTTTTTGATGTTCAGGGCAAACGCTTTAAATATAAAATGGTAACCGGAAAGATATACCACAGCAACACATGCTGATATTGCGGCAAGGAATACAGTCAGAATTTTTTTCATATTGATTTTAAAATGCAGTCGGTTGAGATTCTGTGCTAACCGGATGATAATTCCGGATTACGATGACACAATTCTCCTGATTTCATTCAAAGGCTGTGCCGACAATATTTAAAGGTTCTGAATCTGATGTTTAATAAATAAATTTTAAAGCATGTTAAATCTATAATTTATTTTAATATTAGTGATTAAGCCTGAACTTTCTGAAAATCTTACTATTAAATTCAAGAATGAACAAGTTTATTTACTTTAGAAAATGAAGTATTATTCTTTGATGATTTTTTCTGTACGTGATTTGCCGTATTGAAAGGCTTCTTCTGCTTCCTGATATAAAATTTTCATGGAAACCTGAAAGCCGTTCATCATAAAATAAGTTACCTTGCTCTCTGTATCAAAACTTAGAAAAGTAATATGATCAGCATTAATAATTAAAGGACCACCGGAAACTTTTGCACCGTCAATAGAATTGGGCCTGCTGATTCTGATAATGCTTGAAGCTTTAATGTAGATTAATCCTTCCTCCGTTGTTTTTATGGTATAAGACACCTCAATTTTTTTTGCTAATGTATTAAAACATTGGATAAAAAATAATAATTGTGGTATGTAAAGCATGTTGAGATAAGCATAACCATTTACGGTGACAATGTTAAAATTTCAGGATTTTTGAATTTTATTTTCTGTACGATAAATTTTAGGAGATTTGTTGGTGGCAGATTTGAAATATTTTCCGAAATGTGAATTATCGGTAAATCCAAGTTCGTAAGAAATTTCAGTAACGGATAGATTGGTATGAAGCAGCAGCCTTTCTGCTTCCAGAATCACCCTGTTTTTTATAAACTGACCTGCACTGAGGGCAAGATGCTGTTTAATAAGCGCATTTAAATAGTTCGGGCTTAGGTTTAACTTTTCAGCGTAAGGGGCGGTTGTTTTCAGGTCTTTGTAAAATTCATTCACCAATTCTGAAAAATTTGCCACAGTTTCTTTTTTGTGATCGGCAGGCAGGCTGCTCTCTTTCATTTTAGATGCTCTTACGTATCTCAATATAAATATTTTGAGCTGCATACAAATGATTTCTTTGGTAAACATCCTGTTTCCTCCGTATTCTTTTCTGATGATATAAAACTGCTGCCAGAATTCTGCCACAGATGATGCGTGGAGATCTATCACCTGTGGCATTTCCGCCATCCTGGTGTCGCTTCTGATAAGCTTATTGCCGGTATACACATAATTGTAAAAGGATTTTGTGAACAGCACAACATAACCTTCCGGTTCAGATGAAGGATTAAAATAATACACCTGATTGTAATTCATGAAAAGCAGCCGGTCTTTTTTCAGCTCGTAGATCTGGTCGTCAATAATTACCGAACCGTTTGCTTCTTTGAATATGAAAATGGAATAAAACCGGTTTCGCAAATGTTTTTCAGCATCAATTCTGCCGAATAGCTCATTAACAGGAAGAACCAGCACTTCATTTTTAAGAGGGTGCACTTTCTCCAGATGATACATTTGCAGCGTTTTGATGTACTGTTTCACGATGTATGCTTTCCGTTTATTAATCAATTTAAATACCGAAAACCTGTTAAATATTAAACTTCTGCTTTTTCAGATCTTTTCTTCAATTTGGAGGTATTAATAACTTTTTTGTCTACATAATCTGAATTCATGGCACGCAGGACGGCCAGATAGCTCACCCCAAAGTTTAATTCATCGCCCACTTTTAAGTTTATTTTAGCATCGCTAATATCCAGAATCATCATATCCGAGCTTGCTCCCAGCACTTCAATTCCTTTGGTAAGAGGATGTACCTGCTTTACATCAATATCAAGAACACCAAGATCTACAATTGCCCTCACAGAAGTTTTGCCTCTGTCTTTATCGTCATATTCCGGGCTTTCGCCTGTAAGGTTTTTACCCACTTTTCCGGTGGGAACCATCGGTTTTTCAATCATTTCGATTACCTCGGCAGTCAGCGTAAAAACATCTGTATGCAATCCTTTAATATAACCATCATTAAAAACATCGGTCCCGAAGAAAAGGCTTTCGCCAACCCTGAAATGATTGATTTCTTCGGGAACATTACCTGTGCTGATTAAAGGAATCGTGACAGATGATCCTGCACTGATATAGGGGATTTTTCTTTTAAAAAGCTTCTCTGTGTTGGTTCTGTAGCTTACAAGTCGGTTTAATTTTTCCTGATCGGGAAGAATCCCGTTAAGGCATTTAAGGTTTGTTCCGATCCCTGTTACTTCAATGTTGGGGAACTTTAAAACTTCAGCATAGAAATCAGGAAGAGAATCTGCCATGATGCCTTCACGCAGTTCGCCCATTTCTATCATAATGACAATTCTGTGGATTTTATTTTGCTTAAAAGCTTCTTCAGACAATGCTTTTATGGTTTCAAGCTCCGAATTAAAGCTTACATCCGCATATTTTACAATGCTTGCTGCAAGACGTTTTGCAGGAGGCTTGATGTAAACGGTTTTGGTTTCAGGGGAGAGTTCTTTAATTTTTTTCAGATTGCTGAGACGTGAATCGCAGATATCCGTATCTACTACAGAAAGCAGGCTTTTCAGAAAAGCTTCGTTTCCGCAGAGAAGTTTGGCAACAACGGCCCATTCTATTTCGTGCCTGTCAAAAAGATGATGTAAGAAATCATAATTCTGTTTAAGCTTTTGTGTATTTAGAGTGATATAAGACATATTATTTTTTTAATCGCATTTCAAGATATTTGCTTTTGAATCCAAGTTTTTCATAGAGCAGACGGGCGGGGTTGTCACTTTCACAGTGAAGCGCAATATCTCCTTCGGTAGCTTCAATAACTCTCTGCATCATGTTTTTCCCGATTCCCTGTCCTCTGGATTCTTTATCGGTGGCGATATATACCAGAATGTTCTCGGGAATATAGCCGCTCATGCCGGTTTTGTTAACAACGCAGACTCCTTTAAGTGTTCCTGTCTGCTGATCTGCGGCGGTTACGATTATCCCGCCGGGTTTATTTTCTTTGCCTAAAGCATATGCTATCGCTTTCCTGATATCTGTTTCCGGATCTCCGTATTGGCCGAGATGCTCGAAGAGAAATGCTGTTAACTCTGCAATTTCAGTTGTTTCTGTTGAATGTTTTGGGTTGTATATATGTATTGTTGTCATCTTTTATTATTATCCCGGAAAGGGTAATGTAATATCATAACCTGCCGGTTCCGGGCCCTGTGCAGGCGTATCTTCGTCTTTAAAAAAAAGCAGTGGAACAGAAGTGTTATTGATAATCTGCTTGAAAAAATTCTCCGAAAAAAATGATTTCCAGCTTTCTTCATCCTGATAATTAAGGATGATCAGGTCAAACTCAGCGTCTTTGGACGCTTTGGATATTTCCACAGCTTTGTCATTGCTTACGGTGAACGAAGTATAATGCTCTGTTTCGCTCCCTTTCAGGGATTCCCGTATTTTTATAAACTCTTTTCGTATGCTGGTAAAATTTTCATTGCCAGAAATTCCGAAAAGGCTGATAAATCCTTTATTCTTTTCGGCAATCAGTTTTGAGATTTCCATCTTTTCCTTCAGCTTTTCAAGAACACGAACCGGTACCAGGATTCTCTCAAATTTGTAATTCTTTGAGCCTTGCGGCATCATCAGAACCGAGCAGTTCACTCCTTTAAGAATTTGGTAGGAGGAAGATCCCAAGATAAGTTCACGCAGTCCTTGTTTTCCTGATGTTCCGGTAATGACAATGTCTACCGATTCTTCTTCTACGATTTTATTGATGCTGTTGGTAATGATATCTGTTCCTATTTTCTTTAAAAAGATAATATCATTATAGCTATGCTGCAGAGAATTTTTAATTAATTCAAGGCTGTTTTCCGCTTCAGCATGCTGCCTATTTACTGTATCTTCTCCTACCATCTGCCTGCCTGTACGGTCTGTAATGAAAAAATTCATAACATTATGAAACAGGATGACACGGGCATTATGACGTTTTGCCATATGTACGGCGAGAATGGTAGCGCTATCAGTCTTTTCTGTGAAATCAATAGCAACAAGTATTGTTTTTATTTTGGTGTGTTTTTCCATATCAATTGTGATTAAGAGTACAAAATTACGGCCAAGCAAAGAGATAGCATGTCACGAATTATCGCTTTTATGGTATATTTTACTTTTTGTAGTTGTTTTATAAATTTTATGATTTTATTGAATAAAATTATTTGTTTAATTAAATCTTAAAAAAATTAAAAAAAATATTGATCCAAAATAAAATTAGCTAAAAGTGGAGTTATTTTTTATCATTAAAGTAATATTTTCATTTTATGGATCTTTTTATATTTTAATTGAATGGTTGTCAGTATTTTGGGTAATATAAAGAAATTCTTAATTCTGAAAGTACTGGAAATGTAAGAATTCTAAAATTGTGAATTTATTAATTTCTCTGCCGAATTCTGATTTTATTTTTTTATTAAAGTTCTTAGATCTGAATATATTTTACTAAATTTGACTTCAATATGCGGTGATATAAAAATTACGGAGAAATTATGTTCATTAAATAATAGGAAATAAGAAGTAAATATTATATTTTTACTATGTCTAAATTAAGCGGTAAAAAACTTATCTTTAGATGCTAAAAATTATTTTTACTATGAACATAAAATTATTATTATCCGGAATCTTATTATTGTCCATTTTAGCGGCTTGTTCGGATAGGTATGAAGAAGGGAACTCATACCTGCAGGCAAGTGAAAGCCCCCAGGCTTTAAAAACTGAAAGCAAACAGCGAGGCGAAGCAGCTAAAAAAACAGATTCAACGAAAACCAAGGAAATTATCGATGCACCACAAGCAATCCCAGCAGACATCTCCACAGAACAAGGAACATCTGATACAGGAGAAACAATTGATCCGACAAAACCAGACAGGCCTAAGTAAGCTCATTATTGAGATTACGGCTTCTGCTTTTGTCATTATTTCAGCTATATTGCCATTTCTAAACAATATAGTTGGTTATTTCATGGATGTAACTGTGCAATTGGATAATAACGCCGGAGTAAGAAGTCTCGATCTCGATTCTGCTATTTACTTTTTGTCGATACCGGTTTGTATGATACTGTTGGCACTGGGCGGTTTGTTCAGAGCAAACAGGTTTACTTTTTATGCAGCCCTTATATCGGGATATTTTCACTTAAGCACATATGTGAAATTTGTGTTCTTCAATCAGAATAAAATTTCCGCAATTGCAGATGCTGCCATTATATGCCTGCTGCTGGTGATTATTGTCCTTGTATTTCTGCTGGATAGGTATTACAGGAAAATTTATCTCCTTGATAAATTTAATAACAGTACGCTTGAAAGATTTTCTTCCATATTATTTAAACGTTTAGGAAAAAATGAGTAGTCACAGAGAAAGATTAAAGATTCTTGTTGCGCTCTCGGATAAATTATGGGAAGATTATGATAGTGCGGTAATATCTGAAGAGGAGTACATAAGAAAAATGAATTTGGTAAAAAAAGAAATCAATAACGGATTTATTAAAACCCTGGAAGAACTGGAAGTATTTACCAATGAACTCGGGTATCTCGTTATGTCTGTTCCTACAAAGAGTTTTATCTACGGTTCAGAAAAGATTATCATTAATAAAAACTAAATTATTTGGCAGATATTTTCATTGCCGAAAGTATTTCATTCAACATTTTATTTTGTTCTGAAATAGCTTTGCTGTATTTCTTTTCAATTTTACTGATCTGGCTTTGCAGAAACATCAATGTTTTGTCCTGAGCGTTGTATTGGGCAAAAAGATTCGCAAGCAGGTCTCCAATCTTATCATTAATATCATTAGTATAAAGATCATCATTCTGATGGTCTTTTTTGTTTTCTGCAGTTAGCAAATCACCCTCGCCCGTAATAAGCCAAACCAGATTATCATTAAGTTCCGGATAGACTCTCAAAATCCGGGCAAGCTTATCTACACCCAAGTCACTTTTAAGCCCGGCACCTTTAAAATTGGATGCCGAAATCCCAGTTTCTCTATAAAAAGTTTCCTTTTTAATGTTGTTTGTTTCTAAAAAAATTAAAATTCTTTCTTTGGTGGTCTGAATTTTGTCCATAATTATTTTTTATAGTCGGAATTTAGTCTATATTTGCAAATATAAAACAAAATTATAGAATAATAATACAAATGAAAAATTATATGCAATCGGCGAATGACTATTATCGTCATTTTATACATCCCAGGGATTTCATCGAATTCCAGTCAGGATTTTTTATTTCCGAAGGCATTTTCAGGATATCAGGTGAAACACAAATCCACTGGCTTTTGCAGATCATATGTTTTCAGCAAAAAGAATTAGATGCGCAGCTTATAGAATTCTGGAAGCTGAAAAGAAAAGAAGGATTAGATTATCTGCTGCAGTGCAAAGACAGCTCAGGAAATATCCTCTTTGAAAAAACTTTTATTTCGCCGGATTTTTCATTTGATGAAATTATAATCTGGAAAGTAGGTGCTTACCTTATCCTTCCGGGAGAATATAATGAATTTATAAAACTCATCAGGAATGACGAAACTAACCATGGCTTTAAAAGCCTGGATGAAAATAAGAAAGAATTGAACTAACCCTAAGAATAATTTAATAACTAATTTCATGAGTATTAAGAGAAACAAAAAAAGAAATTCCGTAAATACACTTTACGATTCTTACACATCAACAGAAGAACTGTTTGAATTTAAAGAAGGTTATAAATTAACCAAAGGAATCGTTGATATATCCAACGATGAAGATTGCAGCTGGCTGCTGGAAATCATTCTGGAAGAACAGCCAAAAATCAACTGCGAAACACAGCACTGGCATTTTAAAAGAGTAGAAGGAAATATGTTCAGACTTTATTGCACGGATGAGGATGGTATAATTCTTACCGAAAAAAATGATATTTCTATTCCTTTTTATTTTGATGACCTTTTCTTACTCGTAAAGAAAAACCTTCTTTGCCTTCCGATTGAATCTAAAATGTATGCTTAACAGTGAGCAGGCATTAAAATTTAAACCTAAAATGAATATATATTAAGTGCCGTTACTGAATAACGGCACTTAATTTTTCTGAAGTGTGCGCGGAAAAATATCCCAAAGCACCATTACTGATATTGCTCGGCGGATTTGCCGGCGTAACTCCGCCTCCCGGTCCGCTTCCGGAAAGCTGAAGAAGGGCAGAGTAGAAGGTGTACACTTTGTCATCTATACATTGCATCTCTACATAAATAACATCTCCGGGTACCACTTTTATGTCTCCCGGATCGCTGTCATCATTAGGAAGCAGTAGCGGCCGCTGGTTCAGCAAACCGTTGTTTACATTGTCTGAAAATTCCGAGAAAAATTTCTTCGGGTTATTATTTACAGTATAGATGAAAAGATAACGGTTTCCCAAAACGGCAGGATCTGTAAAAACAGGCAGAAGCGTGTAGCTTGTTTCGCCGGCCACTACAAAAGAATCCTGCAGAAGGCCTTCAAAAGCAACCGGTTGCGGCATCTTACTCTGCGCAACGTATTCAGCGCCTTCTGCTCTCACTTTTAATGTATATGTTCTTCCGGGTTCACCGCTTATTGCAGATGTCCTGTAATTTCCACCGCCTATATACTGCAATACTTCAGAATTTCCTGCATCATCACTCAAGGTTACCTGTGCGCTTTCTACAGCAGGATAATCATTGGCAGAGGTAAAAGAAACCGATTTGGTTATTTTTACAATATATGGACCGGCTTTATCTGTAATATTGCCCTCGATTACAATTTTTCCGCTTTCATTTTCGAGTTCAAGATCAATCTCTTTTTCACACGAAACGGCTGCTGTAAGAGCTACTATGATTAAAAATATTTTTTTCATGTTTAAAACTTAAAATTATAAGTAATATTGGGAACCCATCTGAACAATGAAGTCTGCACAGCTCTGGTGGTTCCCGGGTTATCAGGATTATCCTCGAAATTGATCACATACGCATTTTCACGGCCGTAAACATTATAAATTCCGAAAGACCAGGATCCTTTAAAGCGTTTGTTTGATTCTGGCTCATAAGTTGCGTTAAAATCCATCCGGTGATAAGCCGGCATACGGTCTGCATTTCGTTTGCTGTATTGAAAAACGGTTTGTCCGTTCAATTCATATTTTCCTGTAGGAAAAGTTACTGCATTGCCGGTACTGTATACGAATAACCCGGAAAAAGACCATTTCGGATTGAGCTGATAGGTTGCCACTACCGAAAGATCGTGGGTTTTATCCACTCTTGCATTATACCATTCATTATCATTAATTCCGTCAATTTTTCTTTCTGTTTTCGAGAGGGTATAAGAAATCCATCCGGTGAGTTTTCCACTTTTCTTTTTGGCGATAATCTCAAGCCCGTAGGCTCTCCCTTTACCGAAAAGAAGCTCGCTCTCCACATCAGCTGCAGTATCGAAAGTTATCTGTGCTCCGTTTTTGTAATCAATCTGGTTCTGCATCGATTTATAATACACTTCGGTATTAATCTCATAATTATTATTGCTGAAATTTCTGCTGTAGCCGATGCTTACCTGATCTGCGATTTCCGGCTTCACCGTATAGCTGCTCCCGATCCATTGGTCAGTAGGGTTTCCGCTTCCGCTGTTGCTCAGCAAATGTAAATTTTGGGTATTTCTGGAATACCCTCCTTTTATACTGCTGACTTCATTGATTCGGTAATTGGCCGTAATTCTCGGTTCAGGATTAATATACGTTTTTCCAAGTTTTCCTTTTTCGAGAAATCGGGAATCTGTAAGCACACCATTTTCATAAGTATTGAAAGTATCACCTCCTAAAACAGTAAATAAAGAAAGCCGCACTCCATAGTTCACGGTAAGCTTTTCATTAATCTTAAAATCATCATTAATGTAAAATGCATTTTCCCAGGAATGTCTCGGGTTTCTCGGAAAACTGCTGACACTTGTTCCGGATGCGCTGCTTGGCGTAATGGTGTGATAAATCGACTGTAAACCAAACTTTACGGAATGATTATTTCCCGCAAACCAGGTAAAATCCTGCTTCAGATTCCAGTCTTCAATTTTTGAAGAAAGACCAAATGTATTATTGTTGCTGCTTAAGCTTACATTATAATTGTAATTGCTGAATATAAACGAAGTATTAGAAAATAATTTGCTGCTGATGATGCTGTTCCAGCGGAGTGTAGCAGTCGTATTTCCCCAGTCGGTCGCAAAAGTATCACCCAATCCCAAAACATCCCTCCCGAAATATCCGGATAAATAAAGCCTGTTGTTTTCATTGATCTGGTAGTTGGCCTTTAAATTCAAATCATAAAAATAAAGCTTACTGTCTTTGAAATCATCGGTTGCCTTCAGAAATACATCCGCATACGTTCTTCGTCCTGAAATGATAAAAGAAGATTTTTCTTTCTGAACAGGCCCTTCAACGCTTAACCTGCTGCTAATCAATCCGAGTCCGCCGTTGATGTTGTATTCTTTGTTGTTTCCATCTTTCATTTTAACATCCAGTACGGAAGACAGACGGCCGCCATATTGAGCCGGACTGTTCCCTTTAATTATGCTGGCATCTTTCAGAGCATCACTGTTAAAGGTGCTGAAAAAGCCGAGAAGGTGAGACGCATTATAAACTGCCGCCTCATCTAAAAGGATAAGGTTTTGATCCGTTGCACCGCCCCGCACGCTGAATCCGCTGCTGCCTTCTCCTGTATTTTTGATACCGGGTAACAGCTGAATGGTTTTTAAGATATCTTTTTCACCGAAAAGAACAGGCAGCTTTTCTATATTTTTAATACTTAATGTTTCTGTTCCCATCTGTGCGGAGGTCAGGTTTTTGTCCTTTTTAACTCCGGAGATCACTACCTCCTCAATTTTTGCCACTTTTTCGTCTCCTTCCTGAGCGAGCTGAAGATCCTGCTTTACGTTGTCTTCAACCGTAATGCTCTGCCGGAAATCTTTAAAACCAGGATTTGAGATGATGAGATGATAATTTCCTTTCGGAACTGAAAGAGAATAAAATCCGTAATCATTCGATACAACAGAAATGGTAGGGTCTTCCGCTACTCTCACCGTAACTCCAATCATCAATTCCCCATTCCTAAGATCTTTTATGGTACCGCTTACCGAATATTTTTGTTGTGCAAAAACAGCCGTACTAAAACAAATTGCTGCTGCGGAAGTGGCAATTTTAAAGGATAATATCTGCATTCTGGTTTGATTGATTAGGAATTCTTAAAGTATCTAAAATTACAATTTTTATAGATAACAGCCAACGAATGAGTTTTAACATCGCTTTATTTTTTTTAATAGTTCAGCATAATAACGAAATTTAATTTTCAATAGTGTGCATCGTTTTCAGATTTGTATTATAGGCTATTGCTTTTCACTTAATAGAATTTATTTATAAATAAGCAAACACTTAATTTAAAGGTTATATAGCATATAAATTTAGGTTTCGTTGAATAAATAACATGGTATTAAAGTTTTTTTTACAGATTTAAATTTTAAGTCGATCTTTATAAATAACAATTTTTTCATCATTATTTTTTTCATCATTTCCATTTGCGTAATTTTATTCTCTGGAAACAGAATTTACAATAATATCAAGACAATGAAAGGATATAATTATGGGATGATCGGCCTCGGAGTGATGGGGAGAAATCTTCTCTACAACATTGCTGACAACGGATTCTCAATAGCAGGTTTTGACCTCGACGAGGGAAAAGTGCAACAGCTGAACGGTGACGCCACTTCAGAAATGCAAATCAAAGGAACTGCTTCTTTGGATGAATTTGTAGCTGCGTTGGAAACTCCAAGAAAAATCATCCTTATGGTTCCTGCAGGAATGCCGGTGGATGCCGTTCTGGAGAATATTTCACCATTATTGAGCAAAGGTGATATCGTTATTGATGCAGGAAACTCTTATTTTAAAGATACCGACAGACGTATTTCAGAGATGGCTGCAAAAGGTCTTCACTTTATGGGAATTGGCGTTTCAGGTGGTGAAAAAGGAGCGAGAACAGGGCCAAGCATTATGCCTGGAGGAGATTCTGAAGCATTCAGCCTTCTTAAACCGATGCTTGAAGCTATTGCTGCGAAAGTTGACGGTGAAGCCTGTACTGCCTACATGGGAAAAGGTTCAGCGGGGAACTATGTAAAAATGGTACATAACGGTATTGAATATGCCATCATGCAGCTCATCAGCGAAGCGTACGATCTTCTGAAAAAAGGAGCAAATCTTACCAATAATGAATTATACGAAGTTTTCAGAGACTGGAACAACGGAGAAATGAATTCATTCCTGATAGAAATTACCAGAGATATTTTTAAGCAGAAAGATGATCTTACCGATCAGGATCTTTTGGATCAGATTCTGGATAAAGCCGGTGCAAAAGGAACAGGAAAATGGACCTCGGAACAGGCCATGGAAATTGGAGTTTCCATCCCGACCATTGATATTGCCGTAACATCAAGAATTTTATCGGCTTATAAAGATGAAAGAATCCAGGCTTCGGAGCTGTATGCTGAAAAAGAAATTACCATCCCTGAAGACAAAGAAATATTCATCCGTGAAGTAGGAGAAGCGCTTTACCTTTCCACGCTTATCAGCTATGCACAGGGATTGGCATTACTCATCAAAGCTTCGGAAGAATACGGTTTCGGAATCCCGTTAAAAGATGTGGTGAAAATCTGGAGAGGTGGCTGCATCATCCGATCGCTGCTTCTTGAAAAGTTTTATTCCGCATATACGAAAAACCCTGAATTAACCAACATTTTACTTGATAAAGAAATTTCAGAACTGGTAAAATCTAAAATAAAATCTTTACGTAAAACTGCTGCTTTCGCCGTTTCAAACGGAATTCCTAGCTTAGGCATTCAGACCGCTTTAGGATATTTTGATGCGTATACTACAAAATCATTGCCGGTAAATCTTATTCAGGCACAAAGAGATTATTTCGGGGCACATACATACCAAAGAGTTGACAGAGAAGGGGTTTTCCACACAATTTGGAACAGTACAAAACAATAAAATTGCGGAAAATGAATGAAAATAAAATCCTGAGGCCGACCACGATTATCATCTTCGGAGCCACAGGCGATCTTGCAAAAAGAAAATTGTTCCCGGCATTTTATAATTTATATATTGACGGAAGAATGCCTAAAGGATTCAATATCCTCGCTTTGGGAAGGGCAGAAAATACAGATGAAAATTTTAAAAATTACGTAAAAGAAAATCTTGAACATTTCTCAAGGAAAAAACTTACTCAGGAAGACTGGGCCGGGTTTCAGGCGCATATTACGTATTTCAGACACCAGCTTGACGAAGAAAGTTCTTACGCAGATTTACAGAAAAAACTCAAAGAATTCGATACGGTTTACGGAACCAGGGCCAATCGGTTATTCTATTTATCCATCGGACCTAATTTTATCTCCACGATTTCCAATCACATTAAAAAAAGCGAGCTTGCTTCCGATCCTAAAAAAGACAGGATTATTATCGAAAAACCTTTCGGGCACGATAAACAGTCGGCGATTGAACTGAATCAGCTTCTTTCCGGAACATTTGAAGAAGAGCAAGTTTACAGGATTGATCATTATCTGGGGAAAGAAACCGTACAGAACATTCTGGCCTTCAGGTTCGGAAACTCTATTTTTGAGCCTTTGTGGGATCACAAACATATAGAATCGGTACAGATTACCGTAGCGGAGGAAGTAGGTGTAGAGACAAGAGGCAGCTTCTATGAACAGACCGGGGCACTGCGTGATATGATCCAGAATCATTTGCTGCAGATTCTCTGCATGGTTGCCATGGAACCTCCTGCAACCTTGGAATCCGGAGAAATAAGAGACCGTAAAGTGGATGTCCTGAAATCAATCCGGAGAATTCCCGCCGATAAAGTAGATCATTATGCCGTAAGAGGCCAGTACGGAAAAAATAACATCAATGGTTTTGAAGCTAAAGGTTACCGCCAGGAAAACGGAATTGCCCCGGATTCCAACACGGAAACGTTTGCGGCAGTAAAATTTTATCTGGATAATGAACGTTGGCAGGGTGTTCCTTTCTACGTGCGTACCGGTAAAAAAATGAAAGAAAAGCATTCTTATATTACCATTCAGTTTAAACCGCTCCCGAATTCCACTTTTTCAGATACGCAGCATCGTCTTGCGGCTAACAGGTTGGTTATCAATATTCAGCCGTTAATGGATATCAGGCTGCAGTTTATGGCTAAAAAACCCGGACTTACCCTGTCGCTTGAACCGGTAGAAATGATCTTCGACTATTTCGTATGTCAGGAAGATACTCCGGAAGCATATGAAACGCTATTGCTTGATGCGCTGTTGGGAGACCTTACTTTGTTCATGCGTTCCGATCAGGTGGAAGAAGCCTGGGACGTTGTAAAGACAATACAGGAAGCCTGGGAAAACAATAAAGATGCTTCTTTCCCAAACTATAAAGCCGGAAGCTGGGGCCCCGATGAAAGCTTTACGCTGGTGGAAAGGCAGGGAGATAAGTGGTGGTAACTTTTTAAATAAAGCAAAATGAATATCAGAATATTTGATGATTTGGATACATTATACACGGAAGCAGCAGATTTTTTTGCTGATCTTTCGGAAAAATCAATACGTGAAAAGGGGCGTTTTACCGTTGCACTGAGCGGCGGTTCTTCTCCAAAAGCCATATTTCAATTACTGGCAACAGAAAAATATGCAGGAAAAATTCAGTGGGATAAAATTTATTTTTTCTGGGTTGATGAAAGATGGGTTCCGCTAAATGATGAGAAAAGCAATGCGAGAATGACCTTCGAAACGCTGCTTGATAGAGTTCCTGTTTGTGAAGATCATATTTTTCCGATGTATAAAGCCAATATTACTCCGGAAAAGTACGCTCAGGAATACGAATCTTACATCCGGAATGTACTTGGTGACGAAGGTGTTTTTGATTTTATCCTTCTGGGAATGGGTGATGACGGCCATACAGCTTCGCTGTTTCCGGGTGAAGAAATTCTGAAGGAAAATGAAAGATGGGTCGACGCCTATTATCTGAAACCTCAGGAAATGCACAGAATTACGCTTACTGCACCTGTTATCAACAAAGCGGAAAATATTTTGGCCGTTGCATTCGGAGAATCTAAAAAGCATGCATTGAATGAAATCCTGAACGGAGATTACAACCCTGAATTATACCCGATGCAGCTTATTGAAAAAAAGGAAAATTTCCTTTTCTTTACAGATCATAAAGCAATGGGAAAATAAAAGAGATAAAAAGATGCCATTAGTCCTGCAGAATATTCTGTGGGATTTCTTGTTTTAGCCTAAGAATAAAATGATGAATTCCTATAGATCTTTTATGATCAATAATAGATAATAGATAATAAAAAAATATATTATACTAAGCTAAAAATCTACTACAGTAGAATAAAAATGCACTACAGTGAGATAAAAAACCGGTAAAGTATAATAAACAACTGTTACACTTTTCAAAATAACTCCTATAAGTAGAAAAAATTTAATACTCTGATGGATTTATATGATGTATTTTAATTAAAACAGACCTAATTAAGAAAAAAATCTACCATATAAATATTTAATATTGAGATGTATTATAAATCGTAGCAAAACAATATATTTATCCCATTAATTTAAAAACAAAATATCATGGGAATCTTAAAAGCGTATGTTCCAATTGCTGGTGTACTAAATAACTTCAGAGATTTGAACCTTTTTGAAGCAGAAAATCATTGATACAATGCAGCCTACCTTTCTGCCATGCAAAACAAAACGAATGAAGTGCGGGCAAAAGAAACGGGCGATGCAGTATTGCTCTTACAGAAAAAAACAACTCAGGAACTTTCCTTAAAGTACGTCATTGCATCACGCTCTGCCTTTTTCTTATCCAGCGGAATGAAACCCGACACGGAAATATTCATCCAGAATACTTTTGATGCGATTACCGCAAGAAGTAACGAGCAAAGCGCTCACCAGCAGCAACGGAAAGCTTTTACTTCTGCCAATAAAGGCCTTATAAAGAACAGGTAAAATCTTGGGGGTATAGGGTTCTTCGCAGTACCTCTTTACAGTAGACTTAGTGTTGCACTTTCTTTTTTTGGGGAATAGTTTCCAACCTTTTTTAGAGAAACTGCATCTCTAATGGTAACACGACAAGTTTTGTCGTTTCCGGGGAGTAGCTTTGCAAAAGGAATGATTTATAATAAAAATTTTAGCTAAAAAAATACATGAATGAAGCACAACAAGAACAGTATTTAACAAAAAAATAAGAAAGATCTGAAAAATATGGGGTTTTTACGGATGACTTTATAACATCAAAAAATTATTTTCGCAACTTTAATAACATCAATATGAATAAAATTTATTCCGGAGCAATTTTTCTATGCTCCGTTCTGGGCTTTTCTGCCCAGGAAGTAGTCTGGCAGAAAGACATTAAATCCTCCACCCAGGATTTCCTTTCCCAGGTTACCACGACCATTGACCAGCAATATCTGATAACCGGCAGTTCTATCCAGACCGGAAATAGCATGTCCAAAGCCGGAGGCAAAAGCCATTTGCCAGCAGCCAGCAGCCAGCAGCCCAACAACGGTTACGACTTTCATCTCATAAAGCTCAACCAGCAGGGCGAAGAAGCCTGGGAAAAATATTTCTCGGGGCAGAACCATGATTTTCTGTCTGCAACAGTGAATACACAAGAAGGAGGTTTCCTTCTGGCCGGAACGTCATTCAGCGGAAAAGGGCTGGATAAAAAAGACGATTCCAAAGGCGGAAGTGATTTTTGGCTGATCAGAATTAATGAATTCGGGGATGAATTGTGGCAGAAAACCATTGGCGGGGCTTCGGATGAAGAAGCCAGGGCGGTGATCCAGACGACCGATTTGGGATTCTTTGT
Organism: Chryseobacterium salviniae; assembly: GCF_035819015.1. Lineage (NCBI taxonomy): Bacteria > Pseudomonadati > Bacteroidota > Flavobacteriia > Flavobacteriales > Weeksellaceae > Chryseobacterium > Chryseobacterium salviniae. The sequence goes on from NZ_JAYLAA010000008.1 coordinate 30,369, forward strand.
GGCAGGAAATGTACAAAATTCTTCACAAGGTTACGGGTCCAAAGATGTTTTGGTCGTTAAATTAGATAAAAACGGAAAAGAATTATCCCAATTGGTATTGGGCGGAAAAGGATTAGATGAAGTAGAAAAAATGATTCCTACAAAGGACGGTGGTGCTTTGCTCGGGGCGTATTCCAGAAGTAAATCCTCCCCCAGCTCTTCCAAAGGAGGGGAGCAAGACCATTCAGCCCAACATTCAAAATCACTTTCCGGTTATGCAAAGTCTACCGAAAATTTTGGTGAAGGCGATTATTGGATTATCAAACTTTCAAAAGACGGGAAAGTGGAATGGGAAAAGAATTTCGGCGGAAATGGTGATGATCATCTAAGAACTTTGGCTTTAACATCCACAGGTTATTTAATCGGAGGCGAATCCAGATCGGAAAGATCGGGGAATAAAACGGTCGGAATTGAAGAAGGAACCGATTTATGGTTGGTTGCTCTTGATACGAACGGAAATGAGCAGTGGCAGAAATCCTACAACTTCAAGAACAGGGATGTGCTGATGGGAATGAGCGTGATTTCCTCCCCTAACCCCTCCAAAGGAGGGGGATCCGAGAACGTCAAAGGGGTTTTACTCGGAGGTTACACCCAGGCTGAAGGAAGAATAGAAAGTGATGATGAGACCTTCTGGATGCTGTATTTGGATCAGAATGGTAATGAACAGTGGCGAAAGCATGTGAAAGGAGAATCAAGGAAAAGGGAAGAAAGGCTTTCGGATATTAAATTGAACCGGGATGGCTCGATTGTTTTGGCCGGAACCAGTGCAGAGGAATTAGGAAAGGAAAACTGGAAAATTGTAAAGCTGGGTGACAGTCAGATTGACCAGCTGATTGTAAAGCAGGATATTAAAATTTACCCGAATCCGGTGAGTGAGTATGCGTATGTGGAGATTGGAATGGAAGATGGAAGCTGGAAGCTGGGTGACGGAAAGTCCGAGGCAGAAATTGTTGTGTATGATATGGGCGGAAGGCAGCTTCAGAGCCTGAAAACGAAGAATAAAGTCACGAAGATTAATACGCAGAGCCTGGTTCAGGGGGCGTATTTGGTGACCGTGAAAACCAATGATAAAACGGCGAGTGCTAAATTGATTAAAAAATAATACAATGAAAAAAAATATATTATTCGTTTTCACTATTTTGTTCTTATTTATTAACGGACAAAATAATATAGATAAATCCTTACCAGACATTAAACCACCATCTGTAGAAACATACAAATTCAGTATTTATGGTGTCGATTTTAACAATTCTTCTTCAGGAGAGTTTAGTTATAATTTTCCTTTTTATAATGTAGGTAGCAGTATCAGTATACCAGTAAACTTAGCATACAATAGTGGTGTTAAAGTAGACGATATTGGAGGTAATGCTGGTATTTCCTGGCAATTAATCGCAGGTGGAACAATATCAAGAATTGTGAGAGATGAGCAAGATGAAATTTCCTCGTCCGAATGGTTTCCGCAAACTATTGATGAAACGGCAGATGTCAACCAAATTAAAGGAGCAGCTCATCCGGATAACTCTATTGATACAGAATATGATTGGTTTAGTTTTTCGCTTTCTAATGGCCTTTCAGGACAATTCTACATTGATAAAAATTTGAACATTCATTACAATGGTGGCGATGGCTCAAGGTTATCAATAGTAGATAAAACTATAATGGTAACTCAGTATGGTAAAAATCTAGAATTCATTCTGACGGATAATCAAGGGAATAGATATTTTTTTGGAGGTGAAGAAAAATTTATGGAAAGAAGCCGAATTGATTATAAAGGAGCCGATAAATACTATACTTCTGGTTGGTACTTAGCAAAAGTGATTACAAATAAAAATGAAACTATCAATTTTGATTATGCTATTGAAAACACAAGATATTTTAACTCAATGGGAGCGTCTTTTACTGTATCTGAGAGTTGTTGTTCAGTTGGTGTTTACGAAAATAGTGGCATAACAAAAAACAAAACAACAATGTTTTCATTAAAACCGAGGCTTATAGCAATTGATGATGATAAAGTAAAAATTGATTTCATTTATAATAAGCAAAGAAAGGATCTACTTAATGATGATGGGAAATTGCTTACGTCAGTTGTTGTTCTCGCAAAACAAAATGGTGGCACAATCAAAAATTATCAATTAAACTATGATGATGTTAATGCTGGTTCAGTCGTAACCTATTATGGTTTGGCATTATCTGAACAGAGTACAGTTAATCGTCATTTTCTAAAAAGTGTAGAAGATATTATTTCAAAGCAAAAATTTAAATTTGAATATTATTCCAAGGAAAGTATTCCTGCAAGATTTAGCTTAGCTACTGATTTTTATGGTTATTCGAATGGCAAAAGTAATCAGACTCCTTTTGCTAATGTACAGGGACAGGTTCCGAACTATATATTTTCAAAAACTTCAGGTTGGGCTTCAGCCAATAAAGAAGTAGAACCTACGAGAACCTATTTGGGAAATTTAAAAAGGATATATTACCCTACAGGAGGTTATTCTGAAATAACTTATGAGTCAAATAGTTCTATGGAGCCTACCCAAGTAGAAGTTTTTGAAAATGCAGGATTAGATGTAACAAGAAATTGCAATAATCCTAAAACAGTCAGTAAGAAGTTTACTTTTACTTCTAACGGATCACCTATTAGTTACGCTGCATATGCTTCAACAGATTATTCAAACTGTGGACAACCTGATTATCACGAAATACATGCAATTACTATCAGAGATATTACAACAGGACAAAGTGTAAGAAGTCACAACGGAGACTATAATGTTGGTCTTGTTGCTAATAAAAATCTATGTTTTACAGGACTTTCTAGTGACATGAGTTGTCCTGTTCCTACAGTAAGTGGTCATATTTACGAAGTTCAATACTCTGTTACATCATACTTGGGAAGAATAGACGGAACAGTATCTATTGTCTACAATTCACATAATGAAATTCAAAATGTATTGAAGCATTTTGGAGGAAGCAGAGTAAAAAAAATTGAAGAAAATAACATGGAAAATGGCTCGTATACACGTTCATTTTTCTATACAAAATTGGTAGACAGAATATCACAGAGAACAAGCATTGCTAATATAATTCCTCCCAACACCTTTGATTATTTGATAACGAAAAGAAATTGTAAATTAGAATGTGCGGTACAACAACCTCCAACGACCGTTTTTTCTTCAACTCCAATTCCTGTATATCGTTTTTATAAAGATAATATTATTAGTGATTTCAATGACAGATCAAACAAAATATTTTATAAATCAATAACAGAATTAATTAATGGAAACAAAGTCATTGAAAGAAATTATCTGTATGAAGGAGATACAGATGCATCTGTTTATGATCCGCCCATTTTGGATGCTCCTCACAGCAATAGCGGTCAAATAAAACGAGGACTATTACAAAACGAAAAACAATACAGCTTTAAAAACGGCGATTTTGTGATTTTTAAAGAAATAGATAATATTTATTATTTTTCACAAAATTCGATAACATCGTTCATTTTCAGACAAAATTATTCATTTAATAATGGACAAATAATTTATCCTAATGAACAGATTGCCAATATATCATATACTTTCTATAAAAATTATTATGGATATTCTAAATTAATCGAGAGTCTTTCTAAGGAAAATATTGAAGGAAAAATAATGGAGACCAGATTGAATATTGATTACAATAATACTCAACATTTACAACGAAACTTAGAAAAGACAACTTCTCCCGACGGCAGCATCACCCAAACTACCTACCAATATGCCCACGAGAAGAACAACCAAAAGCTCATCAATGCCAATATAATTGGTATTCCTTTGGAGACTACGGTTATAAAAAAGCAGAATGCTTCTGATCAGGGCAAAACCATCTCCAAAACAGAAACAAAGTACGACAATCCGGCCCATTTATTTCCAACCTCTGTGCTTTCGTATGATCTGCGGACTACCGCTTCCACGGAAGTTACCTACGACCAATACGATTCCAAAGGCAACCTGCAGCAATACACCACCAAAGACGGCATCCCTACCGCTATTATCTGGGGCTACAACCAGACCCAGCCGATTGCTAAAATTGTGGGAGCTACCTATGCCCAGGTAAGCAGCCTGGCGGCGGCTACTATTTCAGCTTCGGATTTAGATGCCTCCAATCCTTCCAACGAAGCAGCATTAATTACAGCTTTGGATAATTTCAGGAAAGACAGCACAATGGCAGGGTACCAGATCACAACGTATACGTACGATCCATTGATTGGTGTTACGACCATTACCCCTCCATCAGGAATACGGGAAGTATATATTTACGATGCTGCCAACAGGCTGAAAGAAATCAGAGAAAGTTCCGCCACCGGAAAGCTGTTAAAAGAATTTAAGTACAACTACAAAAACTAAGACTGATGAAAAAAATATTAATCCCCATTGGCGCTTTGCTGATATCCGGTTTATCCCAGGCACAGCTTACCAATACGGAAAACTACGTGTATTCCAAAACCTATTTAGATTATAACGGAACCACGGCTACCAAAACTTCAGAAACCGTACAATATTTTGATGGGTTGGGAAGACCCAAGCAGGTGGTGAATGTAAAAGCTTCCCCAACGGGAAAAGATGTGGTAACCCACATTGAATATGATGGCTTCGGGAGACAGGTAAAAGATTTCCTCCCGGTTCCGCAGCAGGGAACACAAAACGGAGCCATCTACACCTCTCCATTGAGCAATGCCACCCAGCCTGCACTGTACGGCCAAGAGAAAATCTTTTCAGAGAAAATCCTGGAAAGCTCTCCTTTAGACAGGATCTTACAGCAGAAGCAGGTGGGCAATGATTGGAGCAACAAACCGGTACAGTTCGCGTACGATGCCAATACCACAGCAGATGCCGTTAAAAAATACAACTTAGTAACCACTTGGGAAAACGGAGCCACAAAGTCTGGGTTTATCCCAACGACTGCTTACGCTGCTGCGCAGCTGTATAAAAACACGGTAACCGATGAAGACGGCAACCAGACCATCGAATTCAAAAACGGGGAAGGCCAGGTGGTACTCGTAAGAAAGATGCTCAGTGCCACGGAAAAAGCCGACACCTATTATGTATATAACGAATTCAATCAGTTAGCGTATGTCATTCCTCCGCTGGCTGCTGTTTCCGGAGTTACTGATGAGACAACATTAAACAATCTGTGTTACCAGTACCGCTACGACGGCAGGAACCGTTTGGTAGAAAAGAAGCTTCCGGGAAAAGGCTGGGAATATATGCTGTATGATAAGCAGGACAGGCTTATACTTACCCAGGATGCAAATTTAAGAAACGGAGAAGCGTTTCTATCAACAGGGATGGGAGACAATCTTTGGCTGTTTACCAAATATGATAAATTCGGCAGGGTAGCATACACAGGAATTACCCAAGGAGGAAGCCGGGCTTCCCTGCAAAACAGCATCAATTCCGGTACTGCCAACCCGCAAAACGAAAGCAGGACTACAAGTAATCAGTTTTCTGTAAATGCAGACATCCTATACACCAATAACGCATTCCCCACTAATGTCATAAAAGTCCTTTCGGTAAATTATTATGATACATATCCACCGGGAATGCCCGTGGCTATCCCTACCCAGATTTTGGGCCAGGCTGTACTGACACAGGACTCCCAAAACTCCGCCATCAGTACCAAAAGCCTGCCCACTGCTTCGTATATAAAAAACATCGAAAATGACAGCTGGACACAAAACTATACATGGTACGATACCAAAGGAAGAACCATAGGTACCTACAGCCAGAACCACCTGGGCGGTTTTACCAGAACAGAAACCCTGCTGGATTTTGCAGGAATTCCACAGAAGACAGATACTTACCATTCCAGAAACGGCGGCGAGCTGGTACAGGTGAAGGAAAGGTTTGTATATAATGCACAGAACATGCTTCTGAAACATTATCACCAGGTAAACAGCAATCCTGAAGAACTATTGGCAGAAAACAGCTACAATGAAAAAGGGCAGCTTATCAACAAAAAAGTAGGAAACAACCTTCAGAGTATAGATTATGCCTACAATATCCGGGGTTGGATGACCGGGATTAACCCGGAGGCAACCTCATACATGGGAAGCAAGCTTTTTGGGTACGATATCCGGTATCAGAATCCTACCGATGCCTCTTTGTCTCCCAAGAGGTACAACGGGAATATCTCGGAAGTAAATTGGAGAGTATCCTCGAACCAGATCCTGAAAAGATATGCCTACCAGTATGATGGCTTGAACCGCCTTACCCAGGGCATCTTTTTAAATCCGGATTTCTCAATACCACAAAACGATTGGAATAATGAAGAGGTAACCTATGATAAAAATGGCAATATTGAAAACCTTAGCAGAAATGCCAAAAGCTTTTACAGTGACAATGCGGAAAAAATAGATGACCTGGAATACGTTTATTCGGGCAACCGCCTGGTAAAGATAGTAGATCACAGCTTCAATCCTACAGGATATGAAGGAGGCAGTAATGCCATAGGATATGACGAAAACGGGAATATGATCAGTATGCCGGATAAGCAGATTAATCAGATCGGGTACAACTACCTGAATCTCCCCAATTCACTGAATATTGAGAACAATAAGAAAAAACTGTTTCATTTGTATCGAGCAGACGGCTCTAAGCTTAAAAAGATATTAAATTATCTAAAGGATGATGGCAATACCTTTACCACCATTACAGAATACTTAGACGGTTTTCAGTATCTTACGACAATGGGTACAGCACCCAATGAATTTGATCCTATGGAATTTGCCTACGAGCAGGAAGCATTTATAGAGAAAATATTGCAGGAAGAACCCATTGCTGCCCTTCAGTTTTTCCCTACTGCGGAAGGATTTTACGATTATGAAAATAATGAGTATATTTACCAGTACAAAGATCATTTAGGAAACGTAAGGGTGAGCTATAAAAAAGACTCTAATGGCTATGCTGAAATTACCGACCAGAATGATTACTATCCTTTCGGGATGAATATCCTGAGGGAAGAGAAGGCGATTTTTGGGGTAAATAGCCTGTACAATTATAAGTACAACGGAAAGGAGCTACAGGAGACGGGAATGTATGATTACGGCGCAAGATTTTATATGCCCGATATTGGAAGGTGGGGTGTGGTAGATCCATTGGCGGAGAAAATGACACGTCATAGTCCTTACAATTATGCGTTCAACAATCCGATTAGATTCATAGACCCTGATGGAAGATCTGGAAAGGATTGGGTTCAGAACGGGAATCAAATTTTCTTTGATGCATCAGTAAAATCTCAGGAAGATGCTTCTTCTAAATATGGAGATACCGCAAAGCACTTAGGAGAAGGTAGCACATTAACTACAAGAGTAAATGAAGAAGCTGCTACAACATATACATTCCATAATAACGGAACGGTAAGTAGTGATTTAGGAGCTTTAGATAATAGATTTGACCATACAACTCTAGGAGGAACAACTATTATGGCTTCTAATCCTGTAGGTGGTTATGGGGCATTAAATTTCGGAAATGTTGCTACAGGAGCTGTTGTAGAACAAAGTTCAGGGATTGCAAGAGTAGGATCTAATTACAAGCTTTATACTGCTACTCAAACGGGGCGTGTTTTTTATGGTAATCAATATGTAAAAACTATTGGCGTTTCCAAAATTGGAACAGGAATAGGAATTGGTGGAGCTTTAATAGGATTAGGATTGGATGCATATGGAGTTGTACAATATACAAAAAATCCTGCTTCTCCAGAGGCAGTTACACCTACAAAGGCAGCTACAAATACAGGGATGTCAGCGTGGGGAATTTTAGGCGGACCTTATGGAGTTGCTGTAGCTGCTGCTTATAGTGGAGTGGAAGCAATATATCCGGGAGGTGTAGAAGGAGCGATGAATGATAATGCTAAATTCCAGTCAGAATTAGATAACGGAGTGAATAAAGCAGGTCCGAATAGGGTATATATCATTCCAAGAGGTCCAAAATAGTGAAATATGGAGAAAGCTAAAAGATATTATCATTACTTCTATTATAAAATATATTGTTTCATAGATTATACTTCGGAGCAAATGGGAGGGAAATTTTTAACTGATTTAAAAACCGGAATTGCTGTAGGAGCCTTAGAATTTTGGCTGATAATCTCATTTTTAAACTATTACAATATTTATATTGATAGGGATGTCAATTTTTCTAAGAATGTTTATATTATAATAGGTTTGTTTTTAGCATTAATAAAATACTTGATGTTTGTTAGAACTGACGAATGGAAAAGATATTTTGAAAAGTTTGATGCTTTGCCTAGAGAAGTCAATAAAAAAGGCGGTTGGATAGTTTTTGGAATAACAGTATTTATCATTTTGAACTTAATTTTATCCTTTTATCTGATGATGCAAATAGACTGGAGTAAATATAGATAGCAAAATCCCGCTCTCGCGAATTGTAATCCGTGAGCAACAATAAAGAACCCACTGCAATTGCGGTGGGTTTTGTTATTTAGCAAACGCCTGTTTCGTTTTAAAATTTTGGATAATGTTATCTACAAGAAAGAACAGATGTTCTTTGGTTGCAGGATCAAGCTTATCAATATCTTCAATGCGCTTCATTAGTATTTAAGGCAGAGAGAAAAACACAAAGTCAACATAAAAATGCAGAGGAAGGGCGGACAGCTTTCTTAGAAAAGATGTTCGCCTATTTTAAAAATGCTTTGCATAGTTCCAAACCTGCGAGAGAATATATAGAGAAAAGGGGCTTGGAGCCCAGCCAAATTGAAATTGGTTACAACTCGGGACAGTTCCATCACGGGGAAAGAAAAAACGAAGAGTTGATAAATAATGCTTTAGAAACAGGATTATTATTAGATAAAGGACTCATCAACAACAGAACCAAAGAAAAAGCGTATCAGGTTTTTGCCAATAAATGTATTATTTTTCCTTTAAAAAACAGGGAGAATAAAATCGTAAGCATTTACGGAAGAAGCATTTTAGAGAACAAAAACGGTAAACATTTTTATCTAAAAAATAGAAAAGGAATTTATCCAGGCTATCCGAAATCAGACACTAAAAAACTGATATTAACAGAAGCAATCATCGATTGTGCAAGTTTACTCCAGATAAAGCCAATTGCAAATAGCTATTCGCTAATGGCCTGCTTCGGAACCAATGGATTGAATGAGGAGATTTTACAGGCAATAAAAGAACTCAAAGAATTAGAAGAAATTATCTTTTGTTTTGACCAGGATAAAGCGGGGAAAACCGCAGTAGAAAAGTACAGTAATTTGATAATGAATGAATTTGAAAATTTGAAAATTACAAGCGTTGAATTGCCAAACAATGATGTAAATGAGACTTTGCAGTTACATGATGAAAGTATTTTTACAGAATTACTGAGTAATCGGAAAGATATTTTTCTTTCAACTGAAGGAGATTCCTCGATTCCTCGGAATGACAAGCGCACTGTCATTCTGACGAAGGAAGAATCTCCAAAAGCAGAACCCAAAACAGCAGCAGAATTTTTACAACAAAAAGATCTGCTAAAGAATTTAAACCAGCTGATTGAAAAAGCCGGAATTATCGGGGAGGAAAACAGCCGCCTTCTACTCTTTTTAATTACGATAAGTTACTTAAATAAAAGTCCGTTACACGGAATTGTCCAGGGAAGTTCGGGAAGCGGAAAAACGCATATTATCAGCAGAATTGCGGACTTGATGCCACAGGAAGACGTGCTAAGATTTACGAGAATAACCGAATCAAGTTTATACAATTGGGGCGAATTTGATTTATTCCAAAAGATAATAATTATTGAAGATTTAGACGGATTAAAAGAAGATGCTTTGTATGCGCTGAGAGAATTTATCAGCAATCAGGTATTAAGAAGTTCCGTAACCATCAAGGATAAAAAAGGAAACAATAAATCTTCCCATAAAATCGTGAAAGGTCAGTTTAGCAGTTTGAGTGCAACGACAAAAGGCGAAACCTACGAAGACAATATGAGCAGGAGTTTTTTATTGGCAGTCGATGAAAGCAAAGAACAGACACAGAGAATTATCGAATATCAGAACCGCAGAAATGCAGGAGAAATCGACAGGAACGAACAGGAAAAAGCAATCGGTTTTATACAGAAGTTAGTGCGAAATTTAAAGCATTATGAAGTGATAAATCCTTTTGCGACAAAACTCAATCTTCCCGAAAAGGTGCATAAAATAAGGAGATTGAACGAAATGTATCAAGCTGTAATTAAGCAGGTAACATTTATCAATCAATATCAGAGAGAAGTTAAAAACGGTTATCTCATTACAGAAATCGAAGATATAGAACAGGCTACAGAAGTATTGTTCGAGAGTATCGTTTTAAAAGTGGATGAATTAGACGGAAGTTTAAGACAGTTCTACGAAAGACTGAAAAAGTATGTAAAGAATGAGAACCAGGAATTTATTCTAAGAGAAATAAGGCAGGAATTTAACATCAGTAAAACACAGATGTTTAGATATATACAAGCATTGACGGAATTAGATTACATCAAACAAACAGGAGGTTTTTCTAATAAAGGAATAAAATATAAAATCAGCTATTGGGATAATCACCAAAAATTGAGAAGCGAAATTAAAGAGTTTTTGAGTGAACAAATACGACAGTTGAAGAACGCCAGCGGAACACCACAGGAACACAAAAGAAACGCTAAAATATAGGGTTACGACAGAAAGAAATACGATGAATAAAGGATTTACAGAGAAAATAAAATCTTGCGTTCCAAAATTTAAAATATTGAGTAAGCAAAACCATCATACTTAATACAAATGAATGAAGAAACTATATTATTATTTAGAAAAGAATTACAAAATCTAGGCTACTGTAAAACCGTTATAAACTCCTATCCAAAGCAGATTGCAAAGTTTTTAAAATATATCCGGAAAGAAAATTTTGAAGTACAAAGCAAAGACATTTTAGAGTACTATAATTATCTGAAAACAATCATAAGTTCAAGAACGAAAAAGCCATTAAGCGATAATTATCTCCATACTATCTTACTATCTATCAAACTCTATTTTGATTATTTGCAAAGAACCGGAACCATAAAAATCAATCCTTATCAACTGAAAATAAAGCAACCAAAATCAGAAGAAAGAAAAGTATTTACGAAAGAAGAAATTGAAAAGCTATATGCTAAAAGCAGTAAGCTACAAACCATCATATTGCATCTGTGTTATGCGTGTGGACTGAGAAGAAATGAAGCAGGAGAACTGAAAATAAACGATATAGATTTAGAAAATTGTTTACTGTATATCAGAAAAGGAAAAGGTAAGAAACGAAGAGTGATACCATTTACAAAGCAGGTTCAGAAAGATATTAAAGATTTTATTTTTTCATCTGAAGGAAAAGAATATTTATTGAACATTACAGCAACAAGAATCTACGAAGAATTTAAAAGACTACTCAAAAAAGCAGAGTTGAATAATCAAGGATTTACACTTCATTGCCTAAGACATACGATTGCTACACAACTTCTGGAACAGGGAATGGAACTTGAAAAAGTAAGAGATTTTTTAGGACACGAATATTTAGGAACGACCCAAATCTATACAAGAATCAATTATGGAACTGGAAAATTATTTGCACAATGAATTATCTGAAGGAACAATAAAAACCTATCTCTACGAAATAGAAAAGTTCAAAAAGCATTACAGAAATCCTGAGAAAATCGGCTATCAAAATCTAATGGAATATGTAGAATTATTAAGAAAAAACTATAATCCTCAAAGCGTAAAAAGAACCGTTTATGCCATCAAAAAATACTACGATTATTTAGTAGAAACAGGAAAGGTAAAAACCAATATTGCAACCAATATCAAGATAAAAGACGGAAAAGAAAATCCGATACAATTACAGGAACTGCTCACGGAAAAAGAACTGCAAAAGCTTTTAGAACCGAGAGAAGAACGTTATCCGATATTAGAAAAAAGGAATCAAATTATAATGAGTTTACTGGTAAATCAGGCGTTATTGGTTGGAGATATCGAGAAATTAAAGATTGAAGATTTAGATCTGAAAAATGCAAAAATAAAAGTTGAGAAAACAGGAATAACAAACAGCAGAATATTAGATTTAAAAGCAGAACAGATATTGTTGTTCTATCAATATTTACAGGAAGAAAGAGGAAAATTAGAAACGTTCAGAACCGAAACAGAAAACTATTTTTTACTCGGAAAATTAGGAACGAGAATCAGAAAAGAAGACATTAATTATTTGGTCTCAACCTATCAGAAACAGTTTACAAAACGACTGACTTCCACAAGAATCCGACAAAGTGTAATAAAATTAAAATTAGATAACGGAGAAAACTTACGAAAAGTGCAATATTTTGCAGGACACAAACACGCAGATACAACCGAGAAATACAAAGAAACCGGAATCAATGCATTACAAACAGCGATTAATCAGTTCCATCCGCTTGCATTTTGAATTAAATATCCCGCCCTCCGAATAAAAAAGACATTTTCTCCAAAGCTTGCCTGAAGCTTTTCCAACGCTTTAATGCCACAGCAAATTACATAATCAAAATTATACGCAAACCCATCGCCAAACGTTGTTCTCCGTTCCGCTCTGCTCCACTGCGCACAAATCCCTCATTGCCTATAATTTGGGATTATGTAAAATGCTTTCCTTTTGTTTGGGCAAAGCCCGCACAATCCAACGCTTTTAGCCAACGCTTCCCCGAATCTTCCCAGCTCCGAAAAATACCTTTTTCTCCACCGCTGCAACCACCCGAATCAAGGAAAAATGCGCCATCGCTTTTGAAAGTTATCCGTAGAAAATGAAGTTGGTAAAAGAACAGAAATGTGGATTTGTGGAAAAATCCGGACTGAATCCAGGCGCAGTTTTTCCCACAAGTCCACATCTACAACAACAGCGACAATAATACAATTATTTACCCATAAAAAGATAAAGAATGATTACTACTTCTAAAAAAGGAGTTAAAGCTTTTAGAAATTGTGTTATTGATTTTAAAAGTTTAGTAAATATTTTCATAACAAATAAAATTTAATTAATAAAAACAAAGGTAGAGATCGTCAAGCCTCTTATTTTGACAAAATGAAGTGAGTTACTTGCAGATTTTACCCTCATATTTAATTTTTGACAAAAATATAATTGCTGTCAAAAAAAAGTTGTGACGCGCTTTTAAGTCCCTATTTATAAGCAATCCAAAATTTATTTTCTTCAATTGAAATAAAAATCTACACGGAATTTTATTTTTCAACTGAATTAAATTTTTATATTTGAAATAAGCGAGCGAGAGCAGACGATCACAGTGTAAAGCCTCGCGCGAGAAAATCCGGAGTAGGAAGTTTTGGAAAATGTGAGCGGGATTATACAATTATAAGTACAACGGCAAAGAACTGCAGGAGACGGGAATGTATGATTATGGGGCGAGATTCTATATGCCGGATATCGGAAGATGGGGTGTGGTAGACCCTTTAAGCGAAAAATACCGAAGACATTCTACCTATGCTTATGCTGTAAATAATCCTATACGTTTTATTGATCCCGATGGAAGACAAGCTGAAGATAAGATTAAAATTTTTAATAATGGTAAAATAGAAAGAACAAAAGATAATAACACTTATGACACTGTTACTAATGAAAGTGAATCCGAATCTATTCAGATTGCACGATTAAATGTGTCGGAGTCAAATCCTACAGGAGATTCGCAAATTGGAGAAGCTAAAACAGTTCCTTTTACAACACCTGGTCATGATGGCGTTCCAGGAGGAACTGAATTCACGTATTTACAAATTAAAGATAATAATGTAGCTGATCAATTTTTTGAATTTGCAGCGAATAATACTAAAGTTGAATTTGGACAAGATAGGTTTAGTTTCTCTGATGGATACTCTACTAATATTATTGGTACTAATCACTCTACTAATGAAAACGCTAATTCTATTAATGTTTTAAATTTTACTGATATAAGTGAACCTGGATCTTCATCTCGTCATTTTATCAATAATGCAACTCAAGAAGAACGAGTTCATTCACACCCTCCTGGTTCTGAATGGGCTCCTTCAGGATTTAATGCTTATCGTGATAGAAAGACAGGTAAGGTTATAACTGAAACAGGATTAAATGCAGGTGACCGCAAAAATTATGATAATAGAATTAAAAATATGTATCAATATACTCCAGGAGTAGGTTATTTTAGATACAATAATAAGACAGCTACACATACTGGAAATAAGAAAAATTAGAAATATGAAAAATTATTTTTTTTGGATTTGCATGTTAATATTTTTAAGTAGTTGCAAAAATCATATTCAAAGTCAAAAAAAAAGTAATCTTTATCAAACTATTGTTAAAGCATTTATTGAGGATAGAAATTCAGATACAAAGATTGACCCACAAGAAAATATTCTCATAATAGGTGCCAATACAAGTGAAAATATAGATAATGCTTATTGGGTAGATATGGCTTTTGTTAATCCAAAATTATTACAAAATTTTGAGTACAAAAAAGTATATATGATTGATGGTTATAAACTAATTATTGATGAATCATTAAATAAATCAAATAAATTAAATAATTCATTTATAGAAACAAAATATGAAAATTTTAATTTAGCAATTGTCTTAATAGAATATAGTCTTAAAAATTGGCATATTACATTTAATTCTAATAATGAAATTATTCGTATATCTCCAAAAAACAAATCAAAGGAAATTAAAGATTTATTAATAAAAAAAGGAGTGAAATTTAGTAAAGATTTTGATGACTTAGAATAGTTAATGTATCAAAAGAATTTTCTCCCGCTGCGCAAAGTCTCTGACTTTGAATAGATAAAAATAAACCCTCGCATTTTGCGAGGGTTTTTGTTTTATAGTGCAGCTACATTGTTATTAAAGAAGTCTTAAAATTTTTTGGTGGTAAGCATTTCATCTCACAAAACGAATACAACAAACTTTCGCAGCTTCAAACCAAAAAAGTAGGTGGAACAAGCGCAATGGTTCCTTTGCAAACAGTAGATTACACCTATAACATCCGGGGTTGGATGATCGGGATTAACGATCCGAATAATCTGGGAGGTGATCTTTTCGGATATAAAATCAAGTATAATCAAGTGGAAGGACTGCAAACACCCGATACATCAGAAACCTCTTTACAGGTTCTTCCCAAATACAACGGAAATATTGCCGAAGTAGACTGGAAAACAGGAGTAAGCGCCAACGAGTCCCTGAAAAGATACGGATATGTATATGATGGTCTTAACCGTTTATCGGCAGGATTTTATCAGAACGAAACCAATCCTTCTCTGAGGGAATATTACGAAAAAGCAACCTATGACCTGAACGGAAACATTAAAACCATTAAAAGAACCGCCCAAAGAATGGGGGCAACTGCCCTGTTGATCGATAATCTTACCTATGATTACGAAAACAGCAATATGAGCAACAGGTTGCAGAAGGTGAAAGATGCTGTTACCATCGGACAGGGATTCCCTTATAAAGCCACTCCGACTAATATCGGGTATGACGACAACGGGAATATGACTTCTTTTCCGGATAAAAATATTTCATCCATTGAATATAATTATTTAAATTTACCAAAGAAGATCACTCAGAATGTTCAGGTAACAGATTATGTATACCGTGCAGACGGGGTGAAAGTGAAGAAGCTCTTTGGAGGTTTGCAGACGGATTACCTGGATGGCTTCCAGTATAAATCTACCTACCCAAGTGAAACGGATGGTTATATTGACACTTCTGAGCCAACAGAAATAAAATTGAGAATTATTCCAAATCCGGAAGGATATTTTGATGCTTTAAGGAATAAGTATTATTATAATTTTACGGATCATTTGGGGAACATACGTTTAAGCTATAGTGATGCTAATGGAGATGGTATTGTAACAGGAGATATTGTGATTGAAAATTGCCAGACGTTTCCCGATGGCAGTATGGCATGCAACAACTATATTACACCCGGCGAAGCAGAGGGGGTAAACAATTATTATCCTTTTGGGT
>NZ_JAYLAA010000009.1:0-12964 GCF_035819015.1 Chryseobacterium salviniae
GTTACATGCTACATTCGTTACTACCGTTGTACCGCTTACTGCACTGGCAGGCTGCGTTACTGTTGCGTTAACTGTTCCTGTACATCCGTTTGCATCAGTGATGGTTACGGTGTACGTTCCAGCTGCTAACCCTGTTCTGTCTTCGGTTGTGATTCCACCACCCCAGTTGAAGGTGTAAGGTGCTGTTCCACCAGTTGGTGTTAAATTAATTGCTCCATTGGAAGCGCCGTTACATGCCACGTTGGTTACTACTGTAGTTCCGCTTACTGCGCTGGCAGGCTGCGTTACTGTTGCGTTAACTGTTCCTGTACATCCGTTTGCATCCGTGATGGTTACGGTGTACGTTCCAGCTGCTAACCCTGTTCTGTCTTCGGTTGTGATTCCGCCACCCCAGTTAAAGGTGTAAGGTGCTGTTCCGCCAGTTGGTGTTAAATTGATTGCTCCATTGGAAGCGCCGTTACATGCCACATTGGTTACTACTGTAGTTCCGCTTACTGCGCTGGCAGGCTGATTAATGGTGAATGTTCTTGTAGTCTGACATCCCAAATTATCTGTTACCGTTACCGTGTAAGTTCCGGCAGACAGACCTGTAGCTGTTGCAGCCGTACCACCGAAAGGTGCCCAAGAATATGTATAAGGCGCTACGCCACCCGACGGTACAACTGTAGCAACACCATTTGAGCCGCCATTACAGGATACATCCGTTTTGCTGCCTGTTGTACTGATGCTTACGACCGTTAATGTAGCAGCATTAGAAGTGGCAGACCCTGCTCCAGTTGCGACAGCACGGTACTGGTAACCGTTCATAGCTGAAGTAGCCCCTGTGATCGTTAAAGTATTGGTGGTAACTCCCGAATAGGGAGCCGTATTGGTTAAAGCAATAAAACCACTGCCGGAATTTTGATACCACTGGTAGGAGGTAGCTCCCGAAGCAGTAACTGTAAAGGTAGTGGTGCCTCCTGCACAGATGGTTCTGTTAGCCGGATTCGCCGTGATTACAGGACTACTCGCCAGAAATGTACATCCTGAATACTGCGATCCTGCAGCAGTACTGAGCGTCCAATTGGCATTATTCATAACCGCTGTTCTAATATTAGCAACTGTTGAGGTTGGAACACCGGTACAGTTAAACTTTCCGGATCTTGCAACTATGACACCAGATACCGGCCCTGTATAAAATGCATTAGTTCCTCCAGTAAGTCCCGGTGGCATTAATGAGGCGTTCGGGCTTCCAACAGCGTCACTATTCCATGCGGCTGTTGTAGAACCTGCTGTATAAAAGTAATTGATACCGGCAATACAAGTTACATTAGCACCTGTAACACTTCCGTTTCCTCCCTGAAAAGCAATGATCTGATCTCCAACAGATGATAAAACCAATCCATTGGCGGATGTTCCGTCGGTAAGTGACACAGTACCATTGGGTGTAGATGTGCTTGTTGCAGGATTATAAACAGAAGCTGACAACGCTGAAATATACACTTCTGTGCCAGGAGGTAATGCTGTACCGCTGGTCCATGTAATTGCAGACTCCGTTGAACCGGCTGCCTGCCATGCATTTCCTCCCTGATATCCACGGTCGGTAAAACTTATTTGGGTGCCGCTTGATATTGGAGCAAGCAATACAAATGAGAATACATCTACCGCAGTAGAGCTCGAATCATAAGAGGTAAACGCAATCCCTCCCGGAGAGAGCGTAGTTTGCGCCTGGGCATATCCCAGCAACAACGCCCCCGTTGTGACGACTGTTTTCGCCAACGTTTTGATTGTAGAATAAAAGTTTTCCATTTTAAATTATATTTAAGTTATAAATTGAGAGAATTTCTCACCTTTCCTAAGCCCGAAAGCGGATAATTTATGCCCGCTCATGAAACCCTCTTCGGTGTATATTATATTTAATCTTAGATATGAATTATGATTACATTTAACAACTAATCCGTTTTCATCATCCAAATACAAGACAGTTCCGGGAAGTGCTTTATCATGATCTATATTCTGAACAGATGTAGCTTCCAAAACTCTTAAATTCCATCCGTTCCATTGGGTATAAGCACCTTTATTCCATGGATTGCAGGCCCTTATCAAAGCTTCAATGGCTTCAGCATCTTGCTTTTCCCATGAAATGCAGACATCGGAAGCACCGGGTTTCGGATAGTAGCGCGCCTTTTCTTCATTTTGTTCCGTTCCCGGAAAATTTCTTTGTAAAAGACTTAAAAGTTCATTTAAAAGGTTAGCTCCTAACCACGACAAGTGAGTGCATAAAGCACCATGCGTCATATCCGAAGCAACGGGAATATTTTTTTTAAGAATAATGGCTCCTTTATCAATATTTCGATCAATAACATGAACAGTAATTCCCGATTGTACAGAGCGGCTTCTTATTGTTTCAAAGACAGGATCAGCCCCACGCATTTCGGGTAAGAGTCCGTAATGGAAATTGTAAAATTTCCCAGGATACAAAGCAAGAATTTCAGAAGAAATTTTCCAGGGGAAAGTCATGGTAAAAACAGTGCCTGCAGCTGAAATATTCATCATGTCTTTTATTTGATCAGTGTAACTTTCTCTGGTCACAATAAACAATGGTATTCCTGACTGCTTTGAAAGCATGGAACAAAATTCAATGACTTCCGCATTATTATCAGGAACTCCTAACGCACAAAGCCGGCCTACAGACTGTAAAGCCTGCAAAGCCGGAAATGCCATCCGGTTATTACATAATACTGCTATTTTTAATGTGCCTGTCATGATTCTAAACAGGCATAAGCATTAAGCCATGTATTGGCCTCTACCGTCCTTATATATTCAATATTGCGTTGTAAGCCTTCCCGTTCTGCGTCTGTAACGGAAGATGGATGAATGTCTTTTAAAAGGCAGTTTCCCGTGTCTTCATTTTTTGAAACGGTTGCGTAATAAATTTCAGCCTCCGAAAATCCGTTTTCAGGATTCATGTATACTTTTCCGCGCGGCGATTGAATGGTCATTCCATTAAAGTCTGTGTTTTCAAGGCCTATAAACTTTGCAGCTTCCCATCCCAGTAAAGAGAAAAGATTGGCCTTACCATATTTAATTCCATCCATTATTTTTACAAAACTTTCATTTTCAGGAATCTCCAGATTTCTGGACCAGGCTATCGCTGCATTCCAATTGTATCCGGGATAGGTAATTTTATCAAGCCAGGTTTCATCGGAAGTAAAGCCTGTGCCATACACTTTATAGTGGATTGACGTTTGGCTGCTTTCTGCAAAAAAGTCTTCAGCCATATCACCGCAAAACGCTGCAAGCACTGCGGTTTCCTGTTCTTTTTCAAGAAATTCCGTAAGTGGCTTCAATGTAAAATCAGAACGTTTGAGAGGAGTAATATGATTAAATACTATAGATCCTCCTTTTTCTTCCGCTGCCGCTGCATATACATAGGAAGGACGATATCCCGCATCATAAAAAGAACAGCTAAACGCAAAATTCCTGAACCCGTCTTCAATAGCTTTATGCGTTATTACACGGGTACAGAGACCTCCCTGAAGCGAAATAAACCATGCATTTGAAAGTTTTTTGCTGAATTTAGGAAAATGGTAACCGCTGTCAAGCACAATCAGGGTTTTTCCTGAAGATTCAAAAAGAGGATGTACAAATTCTGCTGAAAAAGGATTCATATATGCTATTATGATATCGGTTCCATTCAGCAAAAACTGTTCGCAGTGATCGTAAATTTCCTCATTTTTTGCAGCAACCCCTATTCCTGCTGAAACGATTTCATGGTAACCTTCCAGTCCCATATTTTTAAGGGATTGCTTAAAACCATCCATAATATCGAATGAAATGGACGGATAAATAACAGACCGTGGTAAAAGTAGAGCTATTTTCATATTGTTGATAAAGTCAGTCTGCGGCAAAAGTGTTTTGCCGCAGATTGAATAAATAAATGCTGATTAAGATCTTGAGGGAAAAATTCCGTACATACAGATGATGTAATTGATACCGAGATAAGGCTGACGAATACTTATCGGCTGACCTGCCCCTGAAACGCTTAAAGCAAATGCATTTGATATTGGCTTCATGGTACTGTCCGGTTGCTCGGTAGAGTACAAGCCTTGTAATGATGCAAGCGTACTACCTGCGGGAGAGCCGGTATTTCCTTCATCTGAAAATGTTTTTATAGAAACAATTTCGGAGCCTGCGGTGTGGGTATGCGCTGGCATATGCTGTATATCGCATGTTACCGTTTCAGTACCCGCTTTCATTCCTAATTGAAAAACTGTAGTTCCAGCTCCGTTTCCGGTTCCCATAGCTGTTCTTCCTGCAAAATTCGGGAGCATAAAGGTTGTTATCCCATCACCCCCGTATATTGTACCTAATAATGCAAAAAGTGCCTGGTTGGTATTAATTGCTATTGTCTGCCCCTGACAAAACGCCCAATTTTTGGGAGCAAAATTTCCGGCAAACATTCTTATTTCTGACATGGTTCCTTCCATAATAATCGTTTTTTAGTTAATAAATTTCATGATTAATCCTGTCTTGGCGGATAATATCCCTCAAGACAAATAATGTAGTTGGTAGCCAGCACAGGCTGTATAATACTAAACGGAATATTGCTTCCTGCAGCAGATATAGAACCTGTTGTAGTAGCCGGTGCAATAAAGGTATCTGGTGCCTGCGTAGAATAAGCAGCAGCAGATCCTGCCAACACATTGCCTGCCGGAGACCCCGTATTTCCTTCATCTGAAAAACATGGAAAAGCAATTGTTGCAGCAGCAGTATGGTTATGTGCAGGCATTTGTGCGGAAGTCATCGTAACTGTTTCAGTTCCTCCCTTCTCTCCTAAATCTATTTGAGACAGACCAGCTCCCTGCCCTGTTCCTACAGCAACTCTCCCCCGCAAATCCGGAACACCAAATGTAGTGCGGCCGTCGCCACCGAAAGTGGTTCCTAATATTGAATATACTGTACTAAATTGTGCGATACTATAAAGCGTTCCGTCGCAGAAAGCCCATCCTAGCGGGGCAAAGTTTCCACCAAATAAACGGATTTCTCCTATGTAACCTTCCATAATGATATCTTTTTTAGTTGTTATTAATTTTGTTTAAAATTTCATTGATTATCCTCTTGAAGGATAAACGCCGTAAAGGCAAATGATATAATTCATTCCAAGGGAAGGCTGAAGGACATTGAGTGCATTATTTCCTCCCGTAATACCTATCTGCATTGACAATGGAATAGGTCTTGTGGTAGAGTCTGTACCCTGGTTGGTGTACATGGATGCCTTTGATGCAAGAATGTTGTTTGCCGGAGTGCCCGAATCTCCTTCATCCGAATAAGCCGGAATGACTACATTTCCTGATAAGCTGTGGGTATGCATAGGCAAATTAGACATTATGAGCGTTACAGAGTCTGTTCCCGTCATTTCTCCCAGACGATAATAAGACAAGCCGGGCCCCTGACCTACACCAACGGCAGATCTGCCTGCAAGGTTCGGAAGACCGAATGTATTTACACCATCTCCACCATAAGTAGTTCCTAAAAGTGAGAATAAAGCCGTATTTGACCTGATAGCCAATAAAGCGCCATTACAATACTGCCATGATTTGGGAGCAAAGTTTGCGGCAAAAAGTCGGATTTCTCCAATTGTTCCGTCCATAATTATTGTTTTTAAAATGAAAATTTATTAAAGTGCAACTACCCAAGGTAATGATAAACGAAATCCCAACCTGAATAAATTGATAAGTTGTAAGCAAATTTCGGAGTGAAGAAGCGGATCCCTACAGACCAATTCAAAAACAAATTTGAAAAAGCCTGTTTTACAGTCTATCAATCATAAAAATTTGATGCTAATTTTAAAAAAGAATGGTGTACAGTGATTTTCATGATTATTATGTTTAGTTTATTTAGTTTTATTGTGGAAACTTTTTTATAGTGTCCAAATTTCATTTACAAATTTAATTTTATTATCGATATAATTACTATTTATTGAAAAAAATTAGTTAATAATTTATTATTTATGAATTATACCCATATTTATTGCAATATATCTTAGTGTTTCATTTTCCTGATAAAATTAGGCATTATAGCGTTATTGCAATTAAGTATTTATACTGAATTTGTATTAAAATTTTGTAATATTCCTTTGATTACAAATTTTACAACCCGTTTATTGTTAAAATATTTTCAAAACATTGATCTGTAATTTTATAAAAACCTGTTTTTCAAAAACTTAATAATTTTATGATACTCTAATTTCAATTTATAGCAAAAAAAGCCGCTCTAAACTTGCGTTTAAAGCGGCTTTTATTTTTATGAAGTTATATTTATTTCACTTCTTCGAAGTCTGCATCCTGTACATCTTCACTTCCTGCATTATTGCCTCCAGGGTTTTGAGCTCCTGCATCTGCACCAGGTTGTTGGCCAGCTGCATATAATTCTTCAGATGCTGCCATCCAGGCTGCATCGAGTGCTTCTGTTTTAGCTTTAACATCATCTGTATTTTTAGCTTCAAAAGCAGTTTTCAATTCTCCATGAGCTGTTTCGATGGCTGCTTTTTTGTCTGCCGATAATTTATCCCCGAACTCTTTCAGTTGCTTTTCGGTTTGGAAAATCAATCCGTCTGCTTTGTTGAAGATTTCAACTTCTTCTTTTTTCTTAGCATCTGCAGAAGCGTTTTCCTGAGCTTCTTTTTTCATTCTTTCGATTTCCTCGTCTGAAAGACCTGAAGAAGCCTGGATTTTGATTGACTGCTCTTTACCTGTACCTTTATCTTTAGCGGATACACTTAAGATACCGTTTGCGTCGATATCGAATGTCACTTCAATTTGAGGAACTCCTCTTGGCGCAGGCGGAATATCCGTAAGATCGAATCTACCAATCTCTTTGTTGTCGTTGAACATTGGTCTTTCTCCCTGTCCTACTCTGATGCTTACCGCCGGCTGGTTGTCGGAAGCTGTAGAGAATACTTCAGATTTTTTAGTTGGGATTGTAGTATTCGCTTCAATTAATTTAGTGAAAACCGACCCCATTGTTTCGATACCTAAAGAAAGTGGAGTTACATCAAGAAGCAATACATCTTTCACATCACCAGTTAATACCCCTCCCTGGATTGCTGCACCGATTGCCACAACCTCATCCGGGTTTACTCCCTTAGATGGTTTTTTACCGAAGAATTTCTCAACTTCCTCCTGGATGATCGGGATTCTTGTAGAACCACCTACCAGTATTACTTCGTCGATATCTGAAGTTGACAGCCCTGCATCTTTCAATGCTTTTGCCACCGGCTCCATTGATCTTCTTACCAGATCAGCAGACAGCTGCTCGAATTTCGCTTTCGTTAAAGTCTTCACTAAGTGTTTAGGACCTGTAGCTGTAGCCGTAATATATGGAAGGTTAATTTCGGTTTGCGGGGAAGAAGACAATTCGATTTTTGCTTTTTCAGCAGCTTCTTTTAATCTCTGAAGCGCAATTGCGTCGGCTTTTAAGTCTACTCCTTCTTCAGCTTTGAATTCCTGAGCCATCCAGTTGATGATCACATCATCAAAATCATCACCTCCTAAGTGCGTATCTCCGTTTGTGGATAATACTTCAAATACACCGTCACCCAAATCAAGGATAGAGATATCAAAAGTACCACCACCTAAATCGTAAACTGCAATTTTCTGATCTTTATGATTTTTATCAAGACCATACGCCAATGCTGCAGCGGTAGGCTCGTTGATAATTCTTTCTACTTTAAGACCTGCAATTTCACCGGCTTCTTTAGTAGCCTGTCTTTGTGCATCGTTGAAGTATGCAGGAACCGTGATTACCGCTCTTGTTACTTCCTGGCCCAGATAATCTTCCGCCGTTTTCTTCATTTTCTGAAGCGTCATTGCTGAAATTTCCTGTGGCGTATATTCTCTGTCGTCAATTTTTACTTTTACCGTATCGTTTGGCCCTGCAACGACTTCATAAGGTACTCTTGAGATTTCAGCAGCATCTTCTTTGAAATGCGTTCCAATAAATCTTTTGATAGAATATACTGTTTTCTTAGGATTGGTTACCGCCTGTCTTTTTGCAGGATCTCCTACTTTTCTTTCGCCGTCTTCTGTGAATGCCACGATGGAAGGCGTTGTTCTTTTTCCTTCTGCGTTAGGAATAACAACAGGGTCTTTTCCCTCCATTACAGCAACACAAGAGTTGGTTGTTCCTAAGTCGATTCCGATTATTTTACTCATAATATTTTTATTTTTCTATTTTAAATTTTAATTTACATTCTGTATTTCTCAATATTTATACCATATGTTTTTTTGTGACAAATTGACATAATAAAAAATAAAGCCCCGATAATTCGGAGCTTTCGTATTGAATAATTGGAAATATTTTCTCTATTTTTTGATGAACTTCATTGATTTTATAAAATCATTATTATAATAAGTTCTTACATAATATACTCCCGCAGCAAAGTCTCTTACATCAATCTTATCAGTTTCATTATTTATTGAAGCTCTTTTCACTAGCCTTCCTTCAGAATTATATATTTCTGCCTCATTAATTTTAACTAATGGGGAAGCTATGGAAATATACTGAGTTGTAGGATTGGGAAATAAATTGATAGAATTTACTTTTTCTACATCATTCACCGATAAGAATGTACAAGCATTAGAATTCAGCAGACTGGCTCTTGGTCCTGCCATGGTGTTGGTTTTGATTGTTTTCTGGTCATTGGTAAAAAAAGCCATTTCCTGATCTGTTACATAATCCATAAAGTTCATAAACATTGCTCCGTTAGCTGAGGCAACACAGGTATTTGTATTATCCGGGAAAGTGTTTCCTCCAAAATGAGGATCATTAGTTGCTGGCGTATCCGCACATCCATCATCATTATCTAAAGTCCCGCATAAACTTCCATCCTCTCCCCAAGGATGCAAAAGACCAAAGTAATGACCAATTTCGTGTGTTGCAGTTCTGCCTCCATTATAAGGAAATTCGGCTACGCCAGTAGTTCCGAAATATTTATAGCCAATTGCAAGACCATCTTCAGGATAACCTGCTGCATCTGGCAGATATGCCCATCCTAAAAAAGGACTTGGCATATCTCCTACCCAAATATTCAGATATTTTGTAGGATCCCATGCAAGAAGCCCCGAAGACTGATAATAATTAGTAGCAAAATTAAAGCTTGCTGCTACAGATTTTCTTTCAATACCTGTGGTGGGACTACCGTCACTTTTCTTCGTTGCCATACAGAATACCAGTTCCATATCTGCAGAAAAAGGTTGAAAAGCAGCCGGAACAATAGAACTATAGTCTGTATTTAATCTTCTGAAATCAGCATTAAGAACTGCAAGCTGAGACATAATTTGAACATCAGAAATATTCTGAGCTGCATTCTTATACAAAACATGCACTACAACAGGAATTGTAACAACAGTTTGGATATTCTTCGCATTTGTGTTTTTTGTTGTTAAATAATTTCTCAAATCCTGCTTTTTTGCTAAGGCATCAGGATTATTTGCAAAAAATTCTTTCATTTTCTGATCTGTTCCACAAGATCTTTGTCCAAAAACATTTGTAAGAATAAAAATTGTAAAAAATAGTAATGTTTTTTTCATTGTAAATAATTAATTAAGCTAATGTAAAAATTAAAAACAACATCACAAAAAACTATAAAAACATAAGAAAAATGCATTATTTATTGATAAATAATTACAATAATTTAATAATCATTAAATATTATAATTTTAAGAAAAATATAAAATGAATTACAATTATATTGAATGGAAAATAATTTCATAAAAATAATCTTAACATTTAAATAAACTTTAATCCAAAAAATCATAAATAATAAAAGACAATTACTATTTTTGATAAATTTCATTACCAAATATGTCATTACACTTTAATCCCAGAGATATTACCTGGCTTGCCTTTAATGAAAGAGTGCTTCAGGAAGCAATGGACGAGAAGGTTCCTTTACATTTGAGAATACGTTTTTTAGGGATTTTCTCAAATAACTTAGATGAATTTTTCAGAGTTCGCGTTGCCGGATTAAAACGTGCCATGGATTTTAAGGAGAAAGTGATTGCCGAATCTTTTTACCAGCCTCCTTCAAAAATTCTTCAGAAAATCAATGAGATTGTCATCAGACAGCAGCAGAATTTCGATAAAACATGGAAGAAAATCCAGGCGGAAATGGCAGATCATCATGTATTTATAAAAACTTCAAAAAACTTAACTGCAAAACAGAAAGAGTTCGTAAGAAAATATTTTGATGAAGTGGTAGAATCAAACGTGATCCCGATTCTGCTTCACGAAAATACCCCGATGCCTTACATGAGAGACAAAAGTCTCTATCTGGGTGTTGCCATGAGAAAAAAAGAATGGCTGTATTCCAGCAACTATGCCATTATTGAGATCCCATCGCGTTTTGTAGGAAGATTTGTCCTGCTTCCGACAGAAGATCCGCAGGAAAAAGACGTCATGCTTTTGGAAGATGTAATTACTTTCAACCTTCCCCATATTTTCTCATATTTCGGGTATGATGAATTTTCGGCTAATGCTTTTAAAGTAACCAAAGATGCTGAGCTTGATCTTGATAATGATATCAGAACCAATTTTGCAGAAAAAATTGAAAAAGGATTAAAAAACAGGAGAAAGGGAAAGCCCACCCGTTTTGTTTTTGATAAAGACATGGATAAAGCGCTTCTTGAGATGCTGATCCGAAAACTGAATCTGGCAAAAAAAGACAGTATCATTCCGGGTGGAAAAATCCACAATTTCAAGCATTTCATGGATTTTCCGGATGTTTTTGAAAAATATGAAAAGCCTGTAGAAAGAACTTCTTTTACCCATCCTGCTTTTGAAAATACAGAAAGGGTAACGGACGTCATTTTGAAGCACGATGTTCTTCTAACGTTTCCTTACCACAAATATAACCCGGTTATCGACCTCCTCCGTGAGGCGGCAATGGATCCTGATGTAAAATCAATCCAGATTACGGCGTACCGCCTGGCGAGTAATTCAAAAATAATCAATGCCCTGATCTATGCGGCACGAAACGGAAAAGATGTTACGGTAATGCTTGAGCTGCAGGCGAGATTTGACGAAGAATCCAACCTTGAATGGAAAGAAATGCTGGAACCGGAAGGAATTAAGGTATTGATCGGTATTCCGAATAAAAAAGTTCACGCCAAGTTGTGTGTCATCAAAAAAAGAGCAAACAATAAAACCATCCAGTACGGATTTGTGAGTACCGGAAATTTCAACGAGAAAACAGCAAGAATATACGGAGATCATTTGCTGATGACGGCAGACCGCGGAATAATGGCAGACATCAATAAAGTGTTCAACGTTCTTAAAAAACCAAAGGATGATTTTCTTCCTGTCCTTAAGACCTGTAAAAGTCTTTTGGTATGCCCGCAGTTCATGAGGGAGAAGATCGTTCATCATATTGATAAGGAAATTGAAGAGGCAAAAGCAGGAAGGCATGCGGAAATCATTGTTAAAGTAAATTCTTTGAGCGACCGGTCACTGATTGAAAAATTGTATGAAGCTGCCAATGCAGGAGTGCACATCAGAATGATTGTGAGAGGCATTTACTGTGCTGTGAACCAGAAAGAATTCAAGGAAAAAATAAAGGCAATAAGTATTGTTGATGAATACCTGGAACATGCGAGAGTAATGTATTTCTATAACAAAGGTGCTGAAGACCTTTACATTTCTTCGGCCGACTGGATGACCAGAAATCTGGATTACCGAATTGAGGCTGCTGCCAAAATCACCGATAAAAACCTGAAGAAAGAATTAAAAGATATTCTCAACATACAATTGAAAGATAACGTAAAAGCTCGTATTTTAGACAAAAAATTGAGCAACGAGTACATTCATAATGATAATGATGAGTGCCGTTCTCAGATCGAGACCTATCGATATTTACATGCTAAAACGAACAATAAATGAAGATTGCAGCCATAGATATAGGAAGTAATGCGGCCAGACTGCTGATTAATGAAGTAAAAATTAACGATAAACAGCCTGAATTCATCAAACTTAACCTTCTGAGGATTCCCCTGAGATTGGGAATGGATGTTTTTACGCTTGGAAAAATAGGCGAAGAGCGTGAGAAAATGGTTATTGATTCTATGAAAATTTTCAGTGATCTGATGAAAATTTATAAGGTAGAACATTACAGAGCCTGTGCCACAAGTGCCATGCGTGACGCTGCTAACGGCCGCGACATTATTAATGAAGTAAAAAAAACTTCCGGAATTGATATTGAAATTATTTCCGGAGATGAAGAAGCTTCCCTGGTTTTTGAAAATCATATTGCAGAAGGGCTTGATAAAGATTTTGCCTATCTATATATTGATGTGGGTGGCGGCTCTACGGAGCTTACTTTCTATGAAAACGACAAAATGCTTTACGAAAAATCATTCAATATCGGAACAATACGTTTGCTGAATAATTTAGTGACACCCGACAACTGGAAAGACATGAAGGAAGAGATCAGGAAAAACATCAACAGTAAAAAGCCTATTGTTGCCATCGGTTCGGGAGGAAACATTAATAAAATCTTTTCAATGAGCAAAACGAAAGACGGCCGGCCGATGACGCTGTCGCATCTGAAAAAGGTTTATAAAGAATTGAATGATCTCACCGTAGAAGAAAGAATGACGAAATATAATCTCCGTGAAGACCGTGCAGATGTTCTGGTTCACGCCCTGAAAGTTTTCAATAACGTAATGACATGGTCGGAAATCAATAGGATTTTTGTTCCGAAGATCTCCGTAGCTGATGGATTGATCCATAATATTTTCAGTCGTTTACAGAACAATAAATAACCCCATTTCATTTAGATCATTCAAAACCGGCCAAGCGATCGGTTTTTTTGTTAGCTGTACTTTTATAGGGAACGGCAAATACCCTACATGCAATATCTGTTTGAGTTCATTTTTTCTGTTTCGGGGGGGGGGGGGGAGCCCCCCCCCCCGAMAAAAAAAAAAAA
>NZ_JAYLAA010000010.1:0-5866 GCF_035819015.1 Chryseobacterium salviniae
TCTGAGCCAACAGAAATAAAATTGAGAATTATTCCAAATCCGGAAGGATATTTTGATGCTTTAAGGAATAAGTATTATTATAATTTTACGGATCATTTGGGGAACATACGTTTAAGCTATAGTGATGCTAATGGAGATGGTATTGTAACAGGAGATATTGTGATTGAAAATTGCCAGACGTTTCCCGATGGCAGTATGGCATGCAACAACTATATTACACCCGGCGAAGCAGAGGGGGTAAACAATTATTATCCTTTTGGGTTGATGCATAATGCACAATATTATAGTTTTGATAATGCGTATCAGTATAAGTACAACGGCAAGGAGTTGCAGGAGACGGGAATGTATGATTATGGTGCGAGATTCTATATGCCGGATATCGGAAGATGGGGTGTCGTGGATCCTAAAAGTGAGTTAGGAAGAAGATTTTCTCCATATAATTATGCGTTTGATAATCCGATCATGTTTGTTGATCCTGACGGAATGTGGCCTTGGCCAACTTGGAGCCAGGTTAAGAATATGGCTAAAACATATTACTCCGGGATGTATCAGGGAGCAAAAAGCGTTGCAAAAGAAACATATCAAGGAATTAAACAGGTAGTAACTCATCCAATAGAATCAGCAAAATCCTTAGCAAGTAATCCAGGTGGTGCTTTAAAATCTGGCGTAAAAAAATCTCTACATCTTATGGCTTCGGCAAAAGCTCTTCCCGCAATAGCAGTTGAAAGCGTTAAAACAGGTGATGCTACATTAGCAGGAAAAGTTGCAGGAAAAATATTAGGAACTCTTGCAATAGAAAGTACAACTGCTATAGCTACAGAAGGAGCAGGAAGCGCAATTTCCTCATTAAGAACTGCAAGCCGAATGAGTAAGTTAAGTTCTAGAGTCACTGAAACTGCATCAGAATTATCAGTGTCAGGCAAGGCTCCAGCTACAATTGTTGGGGCTGAACTTAACGGACAAACAACTATTGCAACAAGTGGAGTTCCTCCAATAACTATTGCACCTCAGTTAAATGGTGTTGTTAGTGAATTAGGAGGAATAGGAACACGAACCCCATCGGGTAATGTTTTAGGTTGTTGCGCTGAATTCCAAGCAGGAAATCAATTATTGTTAGATAATCCTTTGGCATCTCCTTCACAAATTAACTTTACTGATGCAATCCGACCAAGAACTGGTCAGACGGTACCAATGTGTGAAAATTGTAAAGCAACTTTTGGAAAATAATAAATATATGTATACAGAAATAGAACAGCAAAGTTTAGATATAGACTGGTTTTTTACAGACAATAATGAAATTGCTTTTGTCGCATCGGCAGGAGGAAAGCTTCCCAATTCAATATCAAAAATTGGAGATGAAAATCGAAAACTATCTTCTTATTTTAGAAGCCTTCCTGAAATATCTGAAGTGATTATTAATCCACAGTTGAAAAATATTATACCTAATTTGAATGAATCCTATTTGTCGGATTTTGTAATCATGGCTAAAAAAGGAATTTATTCTTTTGATAAAACTACTTTAAATAATTTCTTAGATTCTAACTATCATTTAGTAGCTAGTCCTAAAATCGCATTAAAAATAAAGGATTTATCACCAGATATAATGGCAATTATTTTAAAGACATGTTTATTAAGTAATGAGCTTAAAAAAATAGATCAAATTAATATACTTGATTTAAATAGGTAGATTAATCTTGTGGTCGCCCGCTACGCAAAGTCTCCGAAGGTGTAGACTATGGCAAGATACTTACTTCCACCAGTGAATTTGATCCCTCAAAAACTCTATTCAGAGGAACAACTGGTTCAGAAGCTGGAAGTAATACTTTATTTCTTACTGATGATGCAGCAGTTGCGGGAACTTATGTGAAAAATGGCGGACAAGTTATGCAATATGATATTAGTAATTCTGGAATGTATATGTTAGAAAAAACGGGAGAGCTGGAATATAAAACAGGAATACATACTGGCTCAAACACTGTATCGACGGAATATTTATTTAAAGGAAAAGATTTAGTAGAAGCTGTTAATAAAAAAGCCACACCTCATAATCCTTAAAATTAAAATTATGAATAAAAGAAAATTTTGTTGTGATAAGTTTGAATTTCGCTATAATGGAGAGAAAACAATGGGATTGAATTTTCGAATAGTAAAATATAGCGAAAAGTTTCTTGAAAGAGAAGCTGAATTATACAATAAAAAATTAAAAGATATTTTTGATAAAGCTTATTTTATAACTGATGGCTATAGTGGTGTGATTACTGACTTTAGTATAAAAAAAATGGTTATAAATCATTGTCCTTTTTGTGGTCAAAAATTAAGTGATTTTTATAAATCAGATGATTATGTACAAGAAATTATAGGTTAATTTTCCCTCGCTGGCGCGAGCGTCCCGCTCGTGCCAGTAGAATAATGAGTATATTTATCAGTACAAAGATCATTTGGGAAATGTAAGGGTAAGCTACAAGAAGCAAGGAAATGAATTACAGATCACCGACAGCAATGATTATTACCCTTTCGGGATGAGCTTTATCAGGAACCCGGAAGAAGAAGCCTACTTTGGAACCGGAAGTTATAAAAACTATAAGTACAATGGCAAGGAGCTGCAGGAGACCGGAATGTATGATTATGGCGCTAGAATGTATATGCCGGATATTGGGAGATGGGGTGTTGTGGATCCGCTGGCGGAGAAGATGACCCGTCATAGCCCTTATAACTATGCATTTAATAATCCTTTGAGGTTTATAGACCCTGATGGTAGAGAAGCAAAAGGGTGGGTTCCACAACTAATTAATGGACAACAAACATATACTTATGATCCTAATGTTAATACAACTCAAGAAGCTCTGAATTCTGATAAATATAAGAATACGATCAATGGTGATGTTATGCAGGAAATGTCAATATATTATTCAGATTCTTCAACAGGTACAGTTACTCCATATTATCAATTAAATGCAGATGGTTCAGTATCTGACCTTAGAGCAGGAACAACTTCTTTTGGAAATACAACTACAGAAGGAGGAAGTTTATTAAAAGGAGCTGATAACTCAGGTTCATTTTGGAATTTCAGTGCAAATTTTGCATTTGGTGGTGGTGCTGGCTTTTCTTTAGGTCAGGTTACTGATAGTAATAATGAAACAGACTGGTTCTTTTCTCTTAATGGAAATTTAGGATTAAGTGCAGGAGTAGGTTTTGAAACAGGCCTTGTTCTTCCAACAGATCCTGGACATAAGTTTGTCAATAGTGATTTTGCAGGTGACGGACGTGGTTATTCTGGAGGTGAAGGAATTACATCAGGAACATATAGTGGAACTTTTAATCGTACAAAATCATCAACTGCCATGGATCAATTTAATCCTGCAAGTTTTGGAAAGAATTCTGCTGATTTTAAAAGTGGATATACTACTGTAAGTGCAGGTGTAGGTACAGGAGTGAAGGGAGGTTTACCTGTAATGTGGACAGCATCTAAAACTTGGGTACGTGGAAAATAATTTTAATATAGAAGTTGATAAATCCAGTAAAAAAACTATTACAATATTTATAATAGTTTTTGGAAGTATTTTATTATTTACTATTATTTATTTGATTATAAACTCAAACGCTGATAGAAAGCAAAATTTATTAAACATAGACAGGCATACCAGAGTTGTTGAAATCTATTCCAATAAAGATCAACATAATCTTGGTTATGTTAGGTTTTCTAATGGAATTAATGAGTTTCTAGAATACCCCTATAAAGTAGGAGATTCGATATCAAAGAAAAGAGGAGATTCGATTGAATATATTTTCAGAAAAGATAGTATAATAAAGAATAATTATTTCGAAGAATCCCGAAAAAATGGTCTTTTAGAATAATAAAAACAGCTACTTAAAGTAGCTGTTTTTATTTAGTGAAATGAACATCATAGCCCACAATTTTAATAGAATCATCTTCTTTTTCCAAAGTAAATTTTTCCTGTGTATTTTGTATATTTCTTTCTATTCTATACGATAATACGTATTGAGATTTTGGATTTGTACCCACAGAAACAAAAGTTTCCCATATTGTTAATTGAATATTTGAGATTTTATCTCCACATTCTGTATTAATATCGTCAATCATTTGATTTAACTGTTTTTTGTTATTTATCTTGCCGTACTTTTTATCAAAAAACTTTTCTCCAAATAATTTAAATGCTTCCTGTCTGTTGTTTTCTTTTATAAGCTGATAGTACTTTTCAGTAATTTTTTCGGCTTCTTTTTTATCTTCTTCCCTATTGCGATAGGTTTTATTAAAATTACAGCTTGTCAAAAATAAGATAACTAATATTAAAATATACTTTTTCATAAGCAAAATATTCTTAGATTTAAGAGTGGTTAATCCTAAAAATCGATACAGATTTATTACACAAAAATAAATAATTAAACACTTAAAAAATATTTTCAGGTGTTTTTTATTTATATATTTCATTTCAATATATTTTGCTGATGTATATCGCATTCAATATAATTATTTAAATTTACCAAAGAAGATCACTCAAAACTCTGTAGCAACAGATTATACGTACAGAGCAGACGGGGTGAAAGTGAAGAAGCTCTTTGGAGGTTTGCAGACGGATTACCTGGATGGCTTCCAGTATAAATCTACCTACCCAAGTGAAACGGATGGTTATATTGACACTTCTGAGCCAACAGAAATAAAATTGAGAATTATTCCAAATCCGGAAGGATATTTTGATGCTTTAAGGAATAAGTATTGAAGCTGTTTAAACTTATTTTAGAAAAAAAGTTCCGAGAAAATTAGCAATTTTGGATTGCAATTAAAAAAACTAATAATCTGGAACTCATCAGCAAAGATAAAATAGAGAAATGGATTTTACCCCATTTAAGCAAAGGAAAAAGGGGATTTTCTACAAAGTTTGACGTGGTAAAAATAATCCAGACCATTATAAAACGGCTGAAAACCGGTTGCCAGTGGCGTGAGATTTCTTTAAAAGACTATTTTGGGGAAGAAAAGATAAGCTGGCAAAATGTGTATTATTTTTTTAATAAATGGAGCAAGGATGGCAGTTTCAGGAATATTTGGGTTCATCTTTTGAATCGTAACAGGCGGTTGCTGGATATGTCTTGTGTTCAACTCGACGGAAGCCAGACCCGTTGCAGAATGGGCGGCGAATCCACAGGGTATCAAAGCAGGAAATCTGCGAAAACCAGCAACATGATTTTTCTTTGCGACAATCGTGGTCAAATGCTTTCGATGGGAAATCCCAGAAGCGGAAATCATCACGATTTATATGAAATAGAAGATGTTATGGGCGAGATTATTGAAATTTTGTCGGAAGCGGAAATTTCTCATAAGGGTCTTTTTTTGAATGCAGATTCGGGATTTGACAGTGAAAGTTTAAGACAGAAATTAGAAATGGAGGAAATAACAGGCAACATCAAAACCAATCCCCGGAATGGAAAAACAGTAGATAATGATCATTATTTTGATGAAAAGCTGTACGAAAACAGATTTAAAATAGAGCAGGCAAATGCATGGTTAGACGGCTTCAAGGCTTTGCTGATAAGATTTGAAACACTGGATATTACCTGGAAGAATATGCACTTTTTGGCGTTTTCTCTTAAACTAATCAAAAAATTAAAAGTTTAAACAACTTCGTTTAGTAAATATTTTCATAACAAATAAAATTTAATTAATAAAAACAAAGGTAGAGATCGTCAAGCCTCTTATTTTGACAAAATGAAGTGAGTTACTTGCAGATTTTACCCTCATATTTAATTTTTGACAAAAATATAATTGCTGTCAAAAAAAAGTTGTGACGCGCTTTTAAGTCCCTATTTATAAGCAATCCAAAATTTATTTTCTTCAATTGAAATAAAAATC
>NZ_JAYLAA010000011.1:0-11315 GCF_035819015.1 Chryseobacterium salviniae
GACAATCGTGGTCAAATGCTTTCGATGGGAAATCCCAGAAGCGGAAATCATCACGATTTATATGAAATAGAAGATGTTATGGGCGAGATTATTGAAATTTTGTCGGAAGCGGAAATTTCTCATAAGGGTCTTTTTTTGAATGCAGATTCGGGATTTGACAGTGAAAGTTTAAGACAGAAATTAGAAATGGAGGAAATAACAGGCAACATCAAAACCAATCCCCGGAATGGAAAAACAGTAGATAATGATCATTATTTTGATGAAAAGCTGTACGAAAACAGATTTAAAATAGAGCAGGCAAATGCATGGTTAGACGGCTTCAAGGCTTTGCTGATAAGATTTGAAACACTGGATATTACCTGGAAGAATATGCACTTTTTGGCGTTTTCTCTTAAACTAATCAAAAAATTAAAAGTTTAAACAACTTCCATATTAATAATGATCAAAAATATGTTTTAAGATAGCTTTATCTTCATCGTCCAAAACCACTTTTCTTCTTGCCATGGCCCGTTGTGCAACTTCGTATGCTTTATCTAATTTAAATCTTTCATCATCTTTAAATCCGCCCCATGAGAAATTTTCAACCAAATTCGGAGGAAATCCTTCTTTGAAAATATTCGACGCCACTCCCACAACTGTTCCGGTGTTAAGCTGTGTATTGATCGCTGTTTTAGAATGATCTCCCATTATCACGCCGGCAAACTGAAGTCCGGTATCTTCAAAAGCTTTTCTCCTGTAGTTCCACAATCTTACATTTCCATAGTTATTTTTCATATTAGAAGAATTGGAATCTGCGCCGAAATTACACCATTCCCCAATGACCGAGTTTCCGATAAAACCGTCATGCCCTTTATTCGAATATCCGAAAATAATAATATTGCTGACCTCACCTCCCACTTTAGAATGCGGACCGATGGTTGTTGCGCCGTAGATTTTTGCGCCTAAATTAAATTTGGAATCATCACAAAGCGCAATAGGGCCACGCAAATGACAGCCTTCCATTATTTCAGCATTTTTACCGATATAAATTTTTCCTGTTTTGGTGTTCAGGGTTGAAAATTCTACCTGAGCACCTTCTTCAATAAAAAGATCTTTTTTATCTCCTAAAAATCCATTGGTGGAAGAAAGCTCCTGCGAAATCCTGTCTTTCGTAAGCAGATCAAAATCGAAATCGATTGCTTTCTGATTGTAAGTGAAAAGATCTGCCGGTTTTTTAAAGAAAACAAGCTCTTCTTTAATATCCGTCATTTTCTCAATCTGATTGAGGGAAAATCCTTCCATATTAATTTTAGCAGCAATTAATTCATCTTCATAAACCAATGCTTCACCTTGTTTGAGATCTTTAATTTGTTGAATAACACTTTCTGTAGGGAGAAAATTTGTTACCAGAAAAAGACTTTCTTTTTTTTCAGGTTCAGGAAATTTCTTCTGTAAATAAGACTCTGTAAAAAAGGAAATTTCGGTGTTTTCTAAAATCTTCTGCCATCTTTCGGAAAATTTGAGAATCCCACAACGCATTTCTGCTACGGGCCTTGTAAACGTAAGCGGAAGAAAATCTTCCCAATATTGCGCATCTGAAAATACTAATTGCATTTTAATAGAAGTTAGATGTTAAAAGTGAGAAGTTAGATGATGAAATCCGGAAGTATTAATTCGTTACTGTTTTAAATTAATTCCACATCCATCTCTAATTTCGATTAATAACAAAATTACAATAAAAAAAGTCTCCCGAAAATCGAAAGACTTTAAAATATTGTAATGTCAAAAAATTACTTAGCGAATTTTTTGTATTTGTTCATGAACTTATCAACTCTACCTGCTGTATCTACCAATTTCACTTTACCAGTGTAGAAAGGGTGAGAAGTTGAAGAGATTTCCATTTTGATCAAAGGATATTCTTGTCCTTCGTACTCGATAGTGTCTTTTGTTTCTGCTGTAGACTTGCAAAGAAATACTTCGTCGTTACTCATATCTTTGAAAACAACAAGTCTATAATTTTCTGGGTGGATTCCGTTTTTCATGTGTAAATTTCTTTTTTTGTTAATGTCACATGTAACCTTGCGGTTTCATAATACAATGTTAAAAATTAAAGTTTGCTTTCGAAATAGTAATGGATATTTCTCTGCTAATTTTAGGTTGCAAAAGTACAATATTTTTTTGAATTTGCAAATAAGGCAGTAATATTTTTTTCTTCACAAGAAATTCAAAGTATTTTCGTTACATTTGAAATTTATTAAACTTTAATTTCGATGAAAATCAAATTACTACTGGCTTTTTCTTTCTGGATGCTTGTAATGATGGTATCTTGTAATAAAGACGATATCAGTTTTGACGCTCCTTCACAGCAGCTTAGCTTTTCAAGAGACACGGTATTCTGCGACACCGTTTATCACCAGGTGCGTTCAGAGACGTATGCCGTAAAGGTTTATAATAATGAAGATAAAGACATCCTGATCCCGAGAATACATCTGGAAAAAGGGGCTTCTTCTTTATATAAAATCAACGTAGACGGAAAGCCGGGATATGATTTTAAAGAAGTTCCTTTGAGAAAGAAAGACAGCCTTTATATTTTCGTGGAAATTGCTCCGGAAGCAACAGGCCCTGAAGCGATCGCAGAAGACAAAATCCTTTTTGAAAGTCCTGCCGGACAGCAAAATGTAGTGCTGTTCTCCGTAGTTCAGGATGCTGAATTTTTCATCAAAACTCCTTCCAACCCCAATATTCTTACCTCTACTACAACCTGGAACAATAATAAAGCTAAAATTATTTACGGGGATCTCACGCTCGATCAGAATGCGATCCTGAACATCCAGCCGGGAACTAAAGTTTATTTCCATAAAAACAGCGGAATGAAAGTGCTTCAGGGAGCTACACTGAATATTAACGGAACACTTGCCAACAACGTCGTACTACGTGGTGACAGAAATGATCCTGCATACGACACTATTCCAAAAAACTGGAATTCAATCAAAATGGAACCCGGATCTAATCTGAATATGAATTATACACGAATTTTCGGAGGGACAAAAGGACTGGAAATGAAGCAAGCCAACGCTACTATCAGCAATTCATTTATCCATAATTTTCAGGAGTACGGAATTTATTCCATCGGATCAACAATTACGGCAAGAAATCTTATCATGAACAACTGTGGAGAATCTGCTATAGGTATCTTCAGAGGAGGAACCTATAATTTAACCCATTGTACCATTGCCAATTATTCTGACCTTCTTCAATCATATAACAGAAACGGAATATTTGCCACCAACGAATGGACCAATGATTCAAACCAGACCGAGCAGGGTGCACTGATCCTCAATGTAAGAAACAGTATCGTGTATTCAGATCGGGAAAATTCGGTGTTTTTTGAGCAAACGCCAGGACAGCTTTTTAATTTTACTTTTGAGAACTGCCTTTTGAAATATTCCAATCAATCGGAAGCAGGATTTTCAGATACTGCGCCAAGCATTATTCAGCTGGTAAAAAATCAGGATCCGCTGTTTGTCAATTACTTTGCAGCCCAGATGAATTTAAGGGTGAAGCAGAATTCTCCGGCTATCGGAAAAGGAAGCACGGCCGTTGCAGCAACAGTTCCTACGGATATTGCGGGTAACTCCAGAACCTCAAATCCTACTTTAGGTGCTTATCAATATCAATAATTTAGAGTAAATGGATTTCAATATTGTTAAAATAGGAGCTTTCATTGTATTAGTTATAGCCTATCTTACCGTAAGAAAACATCTTAAAAAGTTTGCCGACTTTACGGAAAATATTGGCAATTCTTCTCATAATGAAGAAAGAATAGAAACCTTACAAGCAAAAGTCAACATTTTAGAAGAAAAGATTAATATTAAAAATTAAATGGAAATTACAAACCTCCAGCAACAGGTTGATGAATGGATAAAAACGATTGGCGTTCGCTATTTCAATGAACTTACCAATATGGCTATGCTGACCGAAGAAGTTGGTGAAGTAGCCAGAATTATTGCAAGAAGATACGGCGAACAAAGTGAAAAGGAAAGCGACAAATACAAAGATCTGGGCGAAGAACTGGCCGATGTTTTATTCGTAACTTTATGTTTAGCCAACCAAACCGGAGTTAACCTTCAGGAAGCTTTCGATAAAAAAATGAAAGTAAAAACGGAACGTGACAAAGACCGGCATCAGAATAATGAGAAATTAAAATAATGCAGGAAGATTGAAGTAGAAAGTTTTAATATGTTAACTAACTTTCTGCTCCCAGCCTCCAGCTTCCAAATGAAGAAATAATGAAGTTAGAAAAATCACAATTAAAAGAAAATCAGACTATACAAATCAGCGGTTCGAAAAGTATTTCGAATCGTTTGTTAATTTTAGAAAGTCTGTTTAAAAATATAGAAATCGGAAACCTTTCAAATTCCCAAGACACAAGTCTTTTGAAAAAGGCATTATCGGAGAATACAGAGGTGGTGGATATCCACCATGCAGGAACGGCCATGCGTTTTCTTACCTCGTATTATTCCATTCAGGAAGGCAAAACAACTATTCTGACAGGCTCTAAAAGAATGAAGGAAAGACCGATTAAAAATCTGGTGACGGCTTTACAAAATCTTGGCGTAGACATCGAATATCTGGAAAATGAAGGATTTCCGCCGCTGAAAATTAAAGGAAGAAAAATCACCCGGTCAAAAGTTGATGTTCCGGCAAATATTTCGAGCCAGTTCATCACTTCCCTTCTGCTGATTGCAGGAAAACTTGAAAGCGGATTGGAAATAAATCTCGTTGGTGAAGTAACTTCCAGGTCTTATATCGAAATGACTCTGAATATTTTTACCCGATTCGGAATTAAAAACAGTTTCACCGGAAACACAATCAAAGTTGAGCCTTTCATCCATCATCAATCATCAATCATCAATTATGAAGTAGAAAGCGACTGGAGCTCTGCCTCGTATTTCTATTCTTTCGCAGCGTTGGGAAGAAAAACCATTCACCTGAAAAGCTTTTATAAAGAATCCACGCAGGGCGACTCTGCCATTACAAAGATTTATGAAGATTTTTTCGGAATCAAAACAATTTTCACGGAAGAAGAACACAAGTTAACACTTCAGCCGGAACCAAATTTTAAGTTTCCTGAAAAGATTGTTTTGGATATGAATAATTGTCCGGATATTGCCCAAACACTTTGTGTAACCGCAGCAGCATTGAAAATTCCTTTCGAAATTTCAGGTCTCGGAACATTAAGAGTAAAAGAAACAGACAGAATTTTAGCTTTGCACAACGAATTAAAAAAATTAGGGACAGAAACTGAATTTACAGATTTTTCGATTAAATCAACCGCCTTTAATGAACCTGAAGATCATATTTCTATTAAAACCTACCAGGATCACAGGATGGCAATGGCTTTTGCTCCGTTTTGCCTGGTTCAGGGATTAGAGATTGAAGACGAAGAGGTGGTGGAAAAATCCTATCCGAAATTTTGGGAAGATTTACAACTTATTTTAACTGAAAACTCATGAATACAAAAACAATCATCATCACAGGAACCTCTTCAGGAATAGGTTTCGTGCTGGCAGAATATTTCGGAAAGAAAGGCCATAAAGTGTACGGACTGAGCCGAAAGCACACCGAAAGTACTTATTTCAAATCCATTCCAACCGATGTTACCAATAATGATGCGGTAGAAAATGCAATCGCAGAAGTATTGAAGACCGAAACCCGAATTGATGTTCTCATCAACAACGCCGGAATGGGAATGGTAGGAGCTGTGGAAGATTCTTCAAAGGAAGACATTCTAAAATTATTCAATCTTAATTTAGTCGGAGCAGTTCAGATGATGAGCGCGGTACTGCCGAAAATGCGTGAAAATAAATTCGGGCAGATTATCAATGTATCGAGTATCGGAAGTGAAATGGGATTGCCTTTCCGTGGCTTTTATTCGGCTTCTAAATCCGCTTTGGATAAAGTGACCGAAGCCATGCGTTATGAAGTCTATCCGTGGAATATCCATGTCTGCTCCCTTCATTTAGGTGATATCAAAACCAATATTGCAGAAAACCGTGTACGCACCAAAGTTTCGGAGCCGTATAAAAATGTTTTCGATAAAGTATATGCTTTGATGAACAGCCACGTTGGAGACGGAACCGAACCTCTGGAAGTGGCAGAATATATAGATTTGCTTTTACAGAAAAACAAATGGAAGGCTCATTACTATTTTGGAAAATTCGGGCAGAAAATAGGAGTTCCTCTCAAATGGATTCTTCCGCAGGGAACTTATGAAAATTTAATGAAGAAATACAATAAACTGGCTTAGTTTCAGTTATTAAAACAAAATTTAAATTAAATATATTTTAAACCATTAAGATTTATTTTAAGATTAATAAGAATAACAAAATCAGAATCAGAATAATAATCTTAACTTGACTTAATAACTTAATAGATCTTAATGGTTTAAAAAATTACCGTTGAAATTAATTCTAAAAATATTTTTTATTCTCTTCTGCGTTTTCATTCAGGCGCAGAAGAAGCCGTATTTCCTTATCGATTCTGAAACCAAAGTAAAAAAGAAGGTTAAAGATTCTACTGCCGCTGTAAAATTTCTTGATTCTCTTGCCCAGACCAATTATTTTTTCACTCAGCTGAAAGAGGTCAGAAAAAAAGGCGATACAACGGAAATTGTTTTTCATAAAGGAAAAAATTTTAATGAAACCTATGTGAAGCTTTCAGATTCTATTTCGGATAAAATAAATGTTCAGAAAGAATTTTTTACTAAAAATTTAGATTCAACAAAAAAAAGCATTAATAAAAAATATATTGATGACGGTTTTGCCTTCAGCAGGATAAAATCTAAATATAAAGGCCAGAAAAACGGCTATCCTGTTGTAGAATTAGACATTAATAAAAATGATAAAAGAACCATCGACGGATTTGTGGTTAAGGGCTATACCAGCGTTCCTAAAAGATTTATCAAAAATCTCGAAAAAGAGTTTAAAGGTAAAACCTATGATGACAAAAATCTTCTGGCGATCAATAAATCCTTTCAGAGCCATCAGTTTGTAAGCCTTGAACGGCCGCCACAGACGATGTTTACGAAAGATTCTACAAGTATTTTCCTGTTCATGGAAAAGAAAAAAACCAACAGTTTCGACGGCGTCATCGGTTTTGGAAATGATAAAACGGATAAATTTACCCTGAATGGTACCCTGAATGTAAATTTTAGAAACATATTTAACAGCTTTGAAACCGTCAATCTTTACTGGCAGCGAAACCCGGATAAAGGACAGACTTTTGATCTTCAGGCGGATGTTCCTTATCTTTTCAAGTCTAATGTAGGGTTGAATATGAAAGTTAATATTTTCCGGCAGGATTCTACGTTTGCCAATGTGAAGGCACTTCCTGCTTTTTATTATCATCTTAATGCAAGAAATAAAATCGGTTTGCGAGGAACATTTGAAAGCTCCAGCATTATCGATACGCTGTACGTTCAGGGGAAAGATTACAACAAAAAAGGAATCGGGATCTGGTTTGAAATGGTAGAACCTACGGATATTGATCTTTTCCTCTACAAAACGAGAATCAACGCCGGTTACGATTATCTTACCACCAGATACACGAAAGATAATATTACCTCTCCGCAAAATCAGTTTTACTTTTTTGGGGAGCACAATTACCACATCAACGGAAACCATTTCCTTAACATCAAGGGAGAAGGAGCGATGATGGATTCCAAGATCGACTTTTCCGCCAACGAATTATACCGTTTCGGAGGCTGGAATTCCATGCGGGGTTTCAATGAAAATTCCCTGGCCGCCGACTTTTATTATTACGGAAGTTTAGAATACCGCTATCTCATCGGAAGCCAGGCCTTTTTTGATGTCTTCGGACAGTATGGGCAGCTCAATAACAAGTCTCTTAATGTGAAGCCCAAACTTTATAGCGTCGGGCTCGGATTTAATTTCTTTATTCCGATCGGGCTAATGAGCTTCCAGCTCTCCAATGGTAATGAATTCGGAAATCCCTTTAAATTTAATGATATCAAAATCCATTGGGGAATTTTGAGCAGATTTTAATCTACTCATTAAAATTATTATTAAATTAAAATGAAACCTGCTAACTTGCAGCTTCTTTCTATTACATATGAACAGAAGAGAATTTTTGGAAAAATCAGGAATCCTGATGGCTGGTTTGGGAACTTCAAGTGTCTTACATCCTGCCATTCTTAAAGCTTTATTGATTGAACCTGCAGCGCAGTCTACTTTTTATGATGCAGAACATGTTGTCATTCTCATGCAGGAAAACCGTTCTTTTGATCACGCATTCGGTTCCCTGAAAGGAGTAAGGGGATTTTCTGATCGCAGAGCTTTTATAAAACAGGACGGTCATTCCATATTTTTTCAGAAAAACAATGACGGAAAATATGCAGCTCCTGCCCGATTGGATTTAAAAAATACCAAATCCACATGGATGAGCTCGCTTCCCCATTCG
Source organism: Chryseobacterium salviniae (assembly GCF_035819015.1). Taxonomy (NCBI): domain Bacteria; kingdom Pseudomonadati; phylum Bacteroidota; class Flavobacteriia; order Flavobacteriales; family Weeksellaceae; genus Chryseobacterium; species Chryseobacterium salviniae. The sequence continues at coordinate 8,461 of NZ_JAYLAA010000011.1, forward strand.
TGGGGTAACCAACAGGAAGCATTAAATAATGGTAAATACGACCGCTGGCTTCAGGCGAAAGCATCCGATAATAAAAGCTATAAAGATATTCCTTTAACGTTAGGATATTACAACCGTGAAGATCTACCGTTCTATTATCAGCTTGCGGATGCCTTTACAATATTTGACCAGTACTTTTGTTCATCATTAACTGGAACTACGCCAAACAGGCTTTTCCACTGGTCGGGAACTTTACGCGAACAAAAAAACGGAAAAGTGAAGGCTAATGTTTATAATGAAAATATTGATTATGATAAAGAGCATCAGGCCAGATGGAAGAGCTTTCCGGAAATACTGGAAGAACAGAATATTTCCTGGAGGATTTATCAAAATGAAATCAGTCTTCCGAAAGGAATGTCAGGTGAGCAGGAAGCCTGGCTGAGCAATTTTACCGACAATCCTATTGAATGGTTTTCGAATTTTAATGTGAAATTTTCGAAAGGCTATTATGAACATATTCCCAAAATCATAGCCTATCTGAAAAATGAAATTGAAAAGCATCCTGAAAGAAAAGATGTTTTGGAAAAAAAGATTGCCGAACTGAAGGAAGACCAAGTGAAATATCATCCTGATCAATATTCAAAACTTTCACAAAAAGAAAGAAATCTTCACGAAAAAGCATTCACCATCAATAGCAACGATCCTAATTACTGGAATCTTGAAATCGGAAAGGATGAAAACGGTGAACAGCTTGTAGTGCCGAAAGGAGACGTGCTCCATCAGTTCAGAAAAGATGTTGAAAATAAAAAACTACCGTTGGTATCGTGGCTTATTGCGCCTGAGCACTTTTCAGATCATCCAGGCTCGCCGTGGTACGGGGCCTGGTACATCTCAGAGGTTCTGAATATCCTGACTAAAGATCCTGAAACCTGGAAAAAGACAATCTTCATTATTAATTATGATGAAAACGATGGCTATTTCGATCATGTTTTACCTTTTGCGCCACCTATGAATCCAGTTCAGCCCGTAGATATGAACGGAACCGAAGGTGTTGAATTTGTCAGCAGAAAGCAGGAATATATGGCTTCTCCAACATTGAAACAACACGAAAAAATTGAAGGCACGGTTGGTCTTGGCTACCGAGTACCTATGATCATTGCATCGCCATGGACAAAAGGTGGATTTGTCAATTCCGAAGTTTCAGACCACACTTCCGTACTCATGTTTCTGGAAAATTTTATCCGAAAGAAATTTAGCAAAGACGTAACCGTAGAAAACATCAGCAATTGGAGAAGAGCAATATGCGGAGATCTTACGTCTGCCTTTAATTCTTCGAGTATTAAGATTCCGGAAATGAATTATCTGAGCCAGAAAGAATATGCTAAAACAATCAATTCAGCCAGAAATAAGCCTGTTCCTAATCTGAAATGGTATAAAGAAAATGAATTAAGCACAGAACTTCTTGCCATTCAGGAACGCGGAATAAAACCGTCTAATGCTCTTCCATATAACTATCACATCAATCTTGGGAGTGGAGAAATAGTCATGATGAATGTAACAGAAAGAGCGGTTCCGATTATTATATATGACAGGACGAGGTTTAATGAAGATAATTTTTATTTTTCGTATGCACTTTATTCTAAACAGGAATTATCCCATATTATACAGCCCGGAGCTTACAACTACGAAGTATTTGGGCCAAACGGATTCTATAGAAATTTCAAAGGTAATAATACGCCTGAACTAAAAATATCATTGATAAATAATCTTTCTAAAAATACGGTTGAAATATGGATTGAAAACGCTCATGAAAATAATATTTCTATCATGGTAGAAGATTTATATGAAAAAATTGAGAAAACCATTGATATAGATAATACCAAAACATTAAAATTTCTTCTTGATAAAACCAAAGGATGGTATGATCTTAAAATAAATTCAAATAGCAATATCTGGCATTTTGCAGGCCGATTGGAAAATGGGAAAACTTCTATTTCAGATCCTCATTGGAGCTAAAACATACAGCTATTTTTGACCACATAACCATTTTTTCATGAGCTTTCTCCCGCTATCCGCTTCTACTCCTCGCGCCGGGCTTTTGCGTTGCCAAAGGCCTTTCTTTCCGGCTCCTGCTGTGGGGTAACCGCTGCTATCGGGGCTAAGGATGTGAGAGGTGAGAAGTGAGAGGTGAGAAGTAAGAAGTGAAAGGTAAGATATAAACCTTGAACTATAGGAATGAATAATGGTATCGGATGTTGATAAGTAATGGGTAATATGTAATTGGTAATTGGGTAATATAAAAAGTAAACCAGTGAATGATGATATGCCAGCTTATTTTCTACAATATATCCTGAACTTTAAACTTTGAACCCTGAACTTTGAATCTTGAACCTTGAATCTTAAATCTTGAACCCTGAACATCCCCTCTCACTTCCTCACTTCCTCACTTCCTCACTTCTTACTTCCTCACCTCTTACCGGTATAAAACAAAAAACCCCACACATTGCTGTATGAGGTTTGAATAAAAACTGGCGGCGACCTACTCTCCCGCGTTAGCAGTACCATCGGCGCTGGTGGGCTTAACTTCTGTGTTCGGAATGGGAACAGGTGAGCCCCACCGCTAAAACCACCCTAAAGGTTGTATATCATTTAAGGTTTTGTGTTCCGGGTTTGATGTTTATTGCTGTTACACTTTAAACCTTGAACCCTAAACTTTAAACATTAAATGTTTTTATCGGTAAATTTCATCACAAAGGCAAAACCAGTGTTGCACTTATAAGGCTTGTTGTTAGCGGCTTGCTTTTAGCTATTAGCTATCGGCCAGCTGCCATAAGCATCCTTATAGGCTATAAATCTACGGGTAATTAGTACTACTC
>NZ_JAYLAA010000012.1:0-266592 GCF_035819015.1 Chryseobacterium salviniae
CTTGCTCCATTTATTAAAAAAATAATACACATTTTGCCAGCTTATCTTTTCTTCCCCAAAATAGTCTTTTAAAGAAATCTCACGCCACTGGCAACCGGTTTTCAGCCGTTTTATAATGGTCTGGATTATTTTTACCACGTCAAACTTTGTAGAAAATCCCCTTTTTCCTTTGCTTAAATGGGGTAAAATCCATTTCTCTATTTTATCTTTGCTGATGAGTTCCAGATTATTAGTTTTTTTAATTGCAATCCAAAATTGCTAATTTTCTCGGAACTTTTTTTCTAAAATAAGTTTAAACAGCTTCATGATGAATAAAGGAAACTTCAAAATTTTTTGAAGTTTTTTTGTTTTTGATGTAATAAAATGTAAAATCTGAATGTCTTATCTATAGAAACAAAACTTATGACCCAAGAAACTTTCAGAAGTACGGTATTCACTCTCAAAAATGAGATGTATCGCTTTGCGAAGAGATTCGTCATGAGTAGTGATGAGGCGGAAGATGTAGTGCAGGACTTAATGATAAAGTTCTGGCAGAAGAAAGATGAGCTGGAGCATTTGGGGAACTTAAAATCCTATGCGCTAAAAGCAGTGCGCAACGAATGCCTGAACAGGCTGAAGCATCATGATGTAAAGACAGGGTTTGCAGATATGCAGCTTCATCGATCAGAGCTTTACAGTATGGAAGTGAATAATCTGAAAGACCATATTATTGGTTTTATTAATCAGCTTCCGGAAAAACAAAAGATGGTTATCCATTTGAAAGATGTGGAAGAATATGAAGTCTCGGAAATCGCAGAAATGCTGGAAATGGAAGAAAACGCAGTAAGAGTAAATCTTATGAGAGCAAGACAAAAAGTAAAAGAACAAATTTCACAATTGATGAGCTATGAGCAAAGACAAATTTCAAGATAAATACGATGAAATCTTCCGCAATTTAAAAGAAGAAAAAATGGATTGGGACTTTGAGGATTTCCTTAAAAAAACAGAAGGTAAAGAAGATGTAGAAAACAGTAACAAAACTCCCATTATCCCAATCGACAGCAAAACTAAGCCAGCGTTTCCGAAATGGTTCTGGATGGCAGCAGGTTTCGTAATGCTGTTGAGTATCGGATTTATTTTCAATTATAATTATCATCAGAGTATTGAAGATCAGGCTCGAATGGTTGAAAATCAAATTAAGCAAGAAAAAAATAATTTCATCGAAGAAAATAATGAGCAGCAGGCTCAGGTTGCGGTAAATCATGTATCGGATTCTGCTAACGGAATAAAACAAGATTCATCATTCCAGGAAAACACCATCGCGGAAAAAGATTATTTAGATGAAATTTTGCCTAAAAGAGGAAGGCTTAAAAAAGAAAGAAAGCCACGGTATGTAAATAATTCCTCTTATCATAAAGCGGCAAAAGATTCCACAGGCTATAAAGATTCTTATGTTATCGTAAACGGAAAAAGAATTGACAACGTGGAAGAAGCTATTAATGTGACTAAGTATTCATTCCAGATATTTGCAAATAACGTTAGTGAAAAATTAGCAAAACCAACAGTCGTAGACGACGATTATTAATTAACCCTAAAAAGATTATGCTCCTGATCAGGCTCTAATAATCAAAAAAATAAAATTGACTCATGAAAAAAATATTCATCATATTCGCATTTGCCTTCTCACAGTTTTTCAATGTGTACGGGCAGGACAAGCTAGACCAGCTTTTTGATAAATACCAGGAAGTGGAAGGTGTAACTTCCATAAAAATTGCAAAACCGATGTTCGGGATGCTCAGCAATCTGGATTTAGGTGATGCAGAACTCGATCAGATCAAGCCTTTGTTGTCAAAAATAAATGGATTGAAAGTTTTCATTGCTGAAAAACCTCAGGATGCCGGTTCTTTACATGGACAAAAGCTGTTGCAGATCAACAAGGATATTAAATCTTATTTAAGCAACCTCAATTACAGTGAGATCATGACCATGAACAGCAACGGGGCAAAAATAAAATTCCTGTCTGCTGAGGAAAAGAACGGAATTCTTGACGATCTGTTGTTAAGCATTGATAGTGGAGGTGAAGAAAGTATCCTGATAAAACTTGATGGAAAGCTTTCCATGGATGATATCAATAAAATCATCAATTCAACCGAGACTAAGACAAACCCGGTTACCAATACCAAAAATAGTTTTGCTTCCCAAAATACAGCATCCTACCTGAACGGGGAGTCCAGAAATGTAGGGGAGTTTTCAGGAGTAGCTGTAAGTACTGGTGTTATTGTCAACTTCAAGCAGGAAACCCCAGCTACGGTAAAAGTAATTGCTGATGCAGACAAGCTGCAGTATATTGTAACCAAAGTGGATAAAGGCGTATTGAAAGTATATGTTGATAATAAAGGACAGCGAAATTTAAAATTTAAAAACATCAGCGTAAATGTTTCTGCACCGAGAATAGACAATATTAAGACTTCTTCGGGAGCTGTATTCAATGCCATTAACACAATAAACGAAGAAACAGTTTCAGTTGACCTTTCATCAGGATCTGTCGTGAACGGAAATTTCAATTCAGATAATACAAAAGTTGAGGTAAGTTCCGGAGCGGTCATCAATTCTACCATTAATACAAGGCAGATTGCTGTTAAAGCATCAAGCGGCGCAGTAGCCAATCTTAACGGAAGAGTTGATGCAGGTTCAATAGATGTAAGCAGCGGTGCAGTCTGCAATTCGGAGAAATTTCAGTTCAATGAGCTTGAAGCCGAAGCAACATCGGGAGGCGTTGTTACCGGAAGTGTTGCAGAACGTTTAAAAGCGACAGCCTCTTCAGGAGGAAGCATCAGGTATAAAGGAAATCCAAAGGTAGACTCCAATATCAGCAAAACCTCGGGGGGAAGCTTAAAACAAATCAACTAAAAATTATCAGCCATGAAAATATGTAAAAACATTTTTCTCATCCTTTCTTTAATGTTCTTTATGCAGTCATGCGTTGTTTCAGAAAGACCGAATATCGCTTATTTTTCAGATTCCGGAAGGGAATTTAAAGGAGCCAAATTTGTAAGCATCAACGTTCCGATGTTTTTGGCTAAACCTTACATCAAAAAAGCCTTAAGAGAAGACGGTGAAGATGAGGAGCTTATCAGGCTGGTAAAAAAAGTTTCCAAAATAAAGGTATTAACTGTTGAAAACGGAGACCGTAAGATGTTAAGAGATTTTGCAAACTACCTGAATGACAATAATTATGAAGAATGGGCAATGATAAAACATAACGGTGACAATGTCAACATTCGGGTAAAGCAGAAAGGTGACGCCATTAAAAACATGATGATTACTGTAAATTCAGATAAAGAGCTTGTTTTTGTTGACATTAAAGGAAGCTTTACAGCTGATGATATTTCAAGAATGATTGCTTCAGTAAAAGATAAATAGACATTCATATTCAATTATGAACTAATTTTCATTTTGTACAAACCATTTCAAATTTGAAGTGGTTTTTTAATTTAAGTTATTGATTATTAAGTTTTATTTAAACTATTAAAATCAATTTTCATATTTCATTAAAATACCTTAATTTTGCAAGAAAGTAAAGATGTCTATTCATAACAAAATTGTAGAGACAGCCATCACTTTCGATGACGTTCTTCTAGTTCCTTCTTATTCAGAAGTTTTACCTAATCAGGTTTCATTAAAATCAAGACTTACCGACAAAATTACGCTTAATGTTCCTATAGTTTCTGCTGCAATGGATACTGTTACGGAAGCAGAATTGGCCATCGCTCTGGCGAGAGTAGGAGGTTTGGGTTTCATTCATAAGAATATGACGATTGCTGAACAAGCTGCTCAGGTAAACCGTGTAAAACGTTCTGAAAACGGAATGATCTCCGATCCTGTTACGCTTTCAAAAGATCATACCCTGGCTCAGGCTAAAGATACCATGGCCAAATACAAAATTTCCGGTCTTCCGGTAGTGGATGCCGAAAATACATTAATTGGAATCATTACCAACAGAGACGTAAAATATCAGGAAAACCTCGATATGAAAGTGGAAGAGATTATGACGAAAGATAATCTCATTACATCGGATAAAAATACCAATCTTGAAAAGGCCAAAGAAATACTTCTTAAAAACAGGGTTGAAAAACTTCCTATTGTTGATGCTGAAAATAAACTGGTTGGTTTAATCACCATTAAAGATATTGATAACCAGCTGGAATACCCTAATGCCAATAAAGATCAGAACGGAAGGTTAATCGTTGGAGCAGGTGTTGGCGTTGGAGAAGATACATTGGAAAGAATTGAAGCGCTGGTAAAAGCCGGAGTTGATATCATCGGTATCGATTCTGCACACGGGCATTCTAAAGGAGTTTTGGACAAAATTTCTGAAATCAGAAAAGCCTATCCGGACTTGGATATCGTGGGTGGAAATATTGTAACGGCTGAAGCAGCCGAGGATTTGATCAAGGCTGGAGCAAATGTTCTTAAAGTGGGAGTAGGCCCAGGTTCTATCTGTACCACAAGAGTGGTTGCAGGAGTCGGCGTTCCTCAATTATCCGCTATTTATAATGTCTACGAATATGCCAAAACTAAAAATGTTGCAGTAATCGCAGATGGCGGAATTAAGCTTTCCGGAGATATTGTAAAAGCCATTGCAAGCGGCGCAGGAGCTGTGATGTTAGGATCGCTTCTTGCGGGAACTGATGAAGCACCGGGTGAAGAAATTATCTTCCAGGGAAGAAAATTCAAAACGTATCAGGGAATGGGAAGTCTTTCTGCCATGAAGCGAGGCGGAAAGGAAAGATATTTCCAGAGTGAGGCTAAAAAATTCGTTCCGGAAGGAATTGAAGGAAGAGTCCCAAGCAAAGGGAAACTGGAAGACGTTATTTTCCAGTTAACAGGAGGTTTGAGAGCCGGAATGGGATACTGTGGCGCCAAAGATATTGAAGCTTTGCAAACGGAAACTAAAATGGTAATGATTACCGGAAGCGGATTGAAAGAATCGCACCCTCACGATGTGATTATTACGCAGGAAGCTCCAAACTATTCTTTGTAAGAATTAAGATAAGATATTTAATAAGGCTGTCGTGCGACAGCCTTATTGATTTTCGGGCGCGGGCGAAGCCCGCGCCCGAAAATCACAAATTAGATTTACCAAAATCTGTATTTATTCAACCTTTTTATATTTAAATTTAGGTTTAATTACATAATTCAGAAATCTTCCTTTGGATTGTACCGTTTTAAACCGTTCAAAGATTTCTGCCGGCACTTGAAGATAGTCATATACTGCACCCGACTGGTAGATAATTCTCAATATCTCAGTCTCAGGAAAGTACAGGTATTTATTGATTACTGATGAAGGCATATAAAATACCGAACAAAAAATATTCCTTTGAAATCATACCTAATAAAAAAGCCTTCCGGAATCTGAAAGGCTCATAGTGTTTTTAATGCTGTTGCTATTTTAATTTATCTTTAAAATCATCGATTCTAAAATTCGTTAATGCATTTCCTTTTTCAATTTTCTCTTTTGAATAGAGCCGGAAATCATTTTCTGTTTTTTCCAAAAGATAGTCATAAGGTCCTACGTGAGATATTAATTTAACCAAAACCGGAGAAATTTCAAGGCAAATGAAAAGTCCCATGATGAAAGCCGCTGCCAAACCTATTATAGCTGAATTTTTACCCAGTTCATCCAGTGCCTGAAGCCTTGCTGCAAAACCATTGAATTTATCTTCAAAAGTTTCGGTAGATTTTCTTTCTGTTTCTAAATTGGTGTACACTTTGGAAATTTCTTTATCCAGATATTCCAGCCGTGGGGCAACCTGTTTCTGGTAATTTTCCAGATCCTGGCGTCTTTGTTCTTTGAGTTCCTGTTTACGCTTCGCATTGGGCCCGAAACCTTCTTTCCCACTGGTAAGTCCGGACTGTTTTCCCAAAATTTCCTTTTCAAGTTCTACAGAAGCAGAATCATAGGATTTCTGGTAACTGGCAATTTTCTCGGTGATTTGTTTTTTTTCGGTTTCAAAAGGGGCACTCTGTTGAAGGATCCTTCCGTTCATTTCGCCCTGCAATTGCTTCTTATTTCGTTGAATGATCGTATTGAGCTGTTTGTTGACTTCCTTTTCGAAGATTTTAAGCTCCAGAGGTTTGGAAATGATAATTCCCAGGAACGTTGCTAAAATTAATCTTGGAATAGCCATTAAAACCTGATTCCACCAGGTTCCGGTTTTTTTTATCGAAGAAACAATATATCGATCCAGGTTGAAGATCATTAATCCCCACAAAATACCGAAGCCAATAGATGTCCAGATATTATCAAATACCGTATACATAGCATATCCTGCGGATAGTGTCGCAAAAACAGAAGTGAATAAAACGATCCCTCCAATTCCCGCAAATTTGTTCCATTCACTCGGGGTTTTTCGTAAAATATGGATGTTTCCTCCGGAGCATACCATCAGAAACTTCTCAAACCAATTTATTTTATGATTCGCCTGATTTATAGTTTGTTGGTTGTTATTCATAACAGAAAATTTATACAAATGTACTACTAAAAACTATACCAATGTAAAAGATAGTATTATGTTTTACCAAGTATAACGGATTAGCTGTTTATTTTATTGTAATTCAATGGATTAAATTTATTTGAAAAATATCCTTATCTTTAAGTATCAATCACAAAATAACTATTATGAAAAATGTAATCAGCTTTTCGGCAGTATGCCTTACATTGGTTTTAACATCATGCAGCAAGGAGAAAACCATTGATGATGATCTTAAAGAAGTTGCAGCGAGTATGAACAAAGCGACTCCGCAAAATTTAGCAGACGGCGTACGTCTTGACAGTGTTTCCGCACAGCCGGGGAGAATTTTCAGATATAATTATACATTGCTGGATGATGTGAAAGAAAGTGTAACGCCGGAACAGATTGAAATGTTCAAGACCCGTGCTAAAGAAGGTGCTTTGCGCGTTATAAAAACTTCCCCGGACATTAAGCAATTTCGTGATAATGATGTAACGATGGTGTACAACTATTATGATAAGAACGGAAAGCCGACAGCAGATTTTAAGATTACTCCCGGAGAATACAAAACAAAATAACTAATGATATTCCCACAGATCAGCAATAATTTGTGGGATAAATATTATTTCAGACGACCAGGATTTTGTTTGAGAAAACTTTCCCAGCCGGTATAAGATTTAGTATCAGTAATCGTTCCGGAATTGAAGTGGTGGCAAACAGCAACAGCCAATCCATCGGAAGCATCAAGATATTTCGTCGGAAATTCTTTTAAATTCAGCAGGTTTTGCAGCATTCCCGCAACCTGTTCCTTACTGGCATTTCCGTTTCCGGTGATCGCCATTTTTATTTTTTTCGGTGAATATTCCGTAATCGGAATATTTCGGTGAAGGCTTGCTGCCATGGCAACGCCCTGCGCTCTTCCCAATTTCAGCATACTTTGTACATTTTTTCCGTAGAAAGGCGCTTCCAGAGCAACTTCATCCGGATGGAATTCATCAATTAAAGCTAAAGTTTTATCGAAAATATACTTCAGTTTGGTTTCGTGGTTGGGATATTTTTTAAGCAGCAATTCATGAATCGATATCATTTCCATATTCCCTTTTTTCACGGAAATAATACCAAAACCCATTATCGTTGTTCCAGGGTCGATTCCTAAAATTATTTTCTCTGCAATCATTGGCTCAAAGATATGATTTTAAATGATCTCTTTCTGTACTTTCATTAAATGTCATATCATAACCGTAACTTTTTTTCTGCTATCGGAACCCAGTTGTGATCGTATCGAAGTAATAGTATTTTATCAACTAAAAAGACAGTTTTATATTCTTTTTCTTTGTAATTTTCCCATGCTTTGAGATAGTTTTCCCAGGTCAAATCCCTATATCCGATTGTTATATGAGGATTAAAGGAATAATTGATGAAGCTAAATATTTCTTTTACTTTCTGATGCAGTATTTTTAATTGTTCGTTATCTTCCGGTTTTACATAGATCACCGGATTTTTAGGATTTGCAAAACTTCCGAAACCGTTAAGCTTAATTTCAAACGGTGGAATATTAGTATCAATCCGTTGAAATGCTTCATGGATATCCGTTTCCAAAAGAACCTCTCTGGAGAAAGGAGGAAACAGAGTGATGTGCGCTTCATTTTTTAAAGCCTTTGAATTTCCGTAATGGAGCGCAAGATCAATTTTGAATTTTTTTATCTCATCTATAATCTGCTGAGGCGGATATATTGCTATAAAGTAAAGCTTTTTTGTCATTTGGACTAATCGTAACAGTATAAGTTATTTTAAGATCAGATCACAGAACCAGAAAACGTATTCGCCATTCTCACTTTCTTCATTTGTTTTTGGCTTAGGATAGGTTTTCTTTATCGTTTCTCCAGTGCGAAATAAGACAGGAGTTTTAAAAATCGGACCATCAAAAGTGAAGGTGTGAAATTCACCGTTTTCTCCGCAAGGATCTACATTTTTTGGTAAATTTTTAATGAAATCCTGATCTATAATTCTTCCTGCAAAACTTTTATCTAAATAAGTTTCATTAACGCAGGTCACAATCGTTTTGAATCCAAGATCCAGAAATTCATGAATAAGCTCGGTAGTATTTCTTTTCCATAATGGAAAAACAGCCTTCATTCCGATTTGCGATAATTGTTCTTCCCGGTAATTCTTCAGATCCTCCAGAAAAATATCTCCGAAAATTGAATGCGTGACACCTCCGGATTTAATTTCATTCATGGTTTTATCCATGATTTCACGATATTCTTCCATGGTGGGCTCTTTCGGGAGTTTAATTTTGACGAGCGGAAATCCTAAACTTTCAGCCTGCTTTTCCAATAAGGAAACATGAACGCCGTGCATGGAAATTCTCTGAAATTCTTTATTAATGCTCGTCAGCAAAGAAGTTATTTCAAATTGGTCTTCTCTTAAAATTTTATATAAAGCTAAAGCAGAATCTTTTCCGCTGCTCCAGTTGAAAATGGCTTTCGGTTTCATTTAAAATAAGAAATCTCCCAAAAAAGGAGATTCTGTGAATTATTATTTAACTTCTTTGATGGGAATAAAGCCTCCATTAATGTAGTCAAGCTTTTGTTCAAATGGAACCGAGGTAGACTCTGAAGCAATCAATCCTCCAATAATTCCGAAAAATGCTGAAGCAAGAACTACGTCTCCGGTTTTTGCAGTAGATTTTATTTTTCCTGTAAAATAAAAATCTCCATCCTTTTTTTCTGCCTTTACAAGGGCATTTTCTACAGGTAAATATATGTAGGGGGAACCTTGATACACGATCGCAAACACATCATTCTTCTTGATTTCTTTTTCTTTGCCTTCTATCGTTTCGTACAGTTTAATAATCTTATTAGTTTTCCCGTAGAATTTTACATTGGAAATTACTCTTTCTGAGGGCTGTAGATTTTTAAAAGAATTATAATCAGGATATATTCCTTCCTTTAATTCCGCAGAATTATATAAACTTAATTTTTGTTTTTCAATCTCATCAAAATTTTTGATGTCATTAAGACTGTATTGATCAGTTTGTGTAGGTTTTTTGGAGATATTACTGCTTATAAAGTCACTTACCATCTCGCTGCCTTTTTTCATGGTGGCTTTGGTTACATCCATTGATGAATGATCAATTACCGAATCTATTTTGTCAAGATAAGAATACGTTCCGTTTTCGTTTCTGGCAAATAGATAAGCTTGAAAGTAGCAGTAGCCGTGTTCGCTAAAAGCACCGGTAATTTCGGCAAAATACAACTGTTTCAGATACATTACAATGGTACCGTTATCTGTATTTTCTCCATTAATGTGGTTTAACAAGTTTTGGAACTGATCGTTGAGATTGGTCGTGGGGACAACTTTGGCTTTAGTGTTGAACGCTCCTTTCTGAACAATTCCTAATGATGTGGAATCAATTCTTGCATCAATAAGTTTGATGTTATTATAGTAACTTTTCTCAAGTTTTTTATCTGGGAAACTGATTGAGAAATCCTCGGTTCTCTTTTGTGAATACATAGAAACCGAAAATGTGATTCCCAATAAAATTAAGATAGACTTCAAAGAATTTTTCATTAACATAAGGTTACAAATTGTTCAATTACAAAAGTAGTATTTATAATGAACATCCAGATTAAATCTCTCGGAAATTCATTATATTTTTGAATAAATAATTCGGAAGAATTAAAAATATTATATTACTACCATATCAGGCATTTCCGCTGCTTAAATTGAAATGGGTTGGGTTTCATGTTACAAAAATAACGAAACTTCAAAATAATAAAACCTTCAAGATTTTTAAAACTTTGAAGGTTTAATGTAATTCAATACTATCAGGTTTGCCAAAATCATTTAAAGCGTTGGACTCAATCTTGTTTTTTTCAGCTTCCTGCCTTTTTTGTAACTCTTCAATATTCTTATTCATAACACTTGTGTTTTTTGTATCCATATGATTTGCAGATATTTAGGAATGTGATATAGAAATTATAAATGTAATTAAGAAACATCCTTTCATAAAATCTTTTGAATGAGTTAAATTAAAGTGGAAAAATTCAAAAATACAAAAACCTCAAAGAATTTCCTTTATAAACCTTCAAGGTTTTCAAAACCTTGAAGGTTTGATTTATAGCTCAATTATAAAATCCTGAATATCGGAGTAATCCTGTTCTTCTAAATGATATAGTTTAAAATATTCCTGATTTTTAAAAAGTTCAGACACAAACTTTCTGTTAAGTTTTGTAGGTTTATGGGAAATAATACTTTGATAAGAACTCCAAGGGTAATCCCAAATGTATTCGGAAAACCCGTGTTTTACAGGGTTGAAATGAATATAATGAATAAGCTTTTTAAAATACGCAACCGTAGCAACTTCTTTTCTCTCAAAATTTTTCTCAAACAAACTTCCTGTTCTTTTATAACGTTTATTAATTGCTTTGGCGTATGAATTGAAGAAGTGGCCAAACTGCAAATGAATGTCAATCTTTTTAGGGTTTTCAGTTGCAGTATATTCCAGTTTTTCACAATTTATCTCCTCAACAGGTTTTACATAAATTAAAATATGAAAATGATTTTTCAATAAAACCCAGGCAATTGTATCGCAAAACGGAGACATGTACTGGTGAAATCTGTTTAGAAAGAAGGTGTAATTTCCAGGATCAAAAAAAATATTCTGTCCGTTATTACCTCTATTGTAGATATGGTAGTATTTACCGGATTCCAGTAAAGTTTTATTCATCATTTTTGTGTATTATTAAAAAAACCTTCAAGGTTTTCAAAACCTTGAAGGTTTGTAATGTAAGACTACATATTCCTTCTGTACTTACCACCCACTTCAAACAAAGCATTGGTGATCTGTCCAAGAGAACAGTATTTCACAGCGTCCATCATCACTTCGAATAAGTTTTGCTGATTGATCGCGGCATGTTGCAGCGTTTTAAGAGCAGCTTCAGATTTGTCTTCATTGGATTTCTGGAAATTATGAAGCATTTCAATTTGGAACTGCTTTTCTTCCTCCGTTGAACGGATTACTTCTCCCGGACGAACCGTTGGAGAGCCGTCTTTTCCTAAGAATGTGTTGACTCCGATGATTGGATATTCTCCGGTATGTTTCAGCCATTCGTAATGCATTGATTCTTCCTGGATTTTTGAACGCTGGTACATCGTTTCCATTGCGCCCAAAACGCCGCCTCTTTCCGTGATTCTGTCGAATTCCGCATATACAGCTTCTTCAACCAAATCAGTTAATTCTTCAATAATAAATGAACCTTGCAGCGGATTTTCATTTTTCGCCAATCCTAATTCTTTATTGATAATCAGCTGAATTGCCATTGCTCTTCTTACAGACTGTTCAGTCGGAGTCGTGATTGCTTCGTCATAAGCATTGGTATGCAGTGAATTACAGTTGTCGTAGATTGCATATAATGCCTGTAAAGTAGTTCTGATATCGTTAAAGTCAATTTCCTGCGCGTGCAGTGAACGTCCTGAAGTCTGGATGTGGTATTTCAGCATCTGACTTCTTTCGTCAGCTCCATACTTCAGTTTCATCGCTTTTGCCCAGATTCTTCTGGCTACACGTCCTATTACTGAATATTCAGGGTCGATACCATTCGAGAAGAAGAACGATAAGTTCGGTGCAAAATCATTGATGTCCATTCCTCTTGACAGATAATATTCTACATACGTGAAACCATTTGCCAATGTAAAGGCCAACTGAGAAACCGGATTAGCGCCTGCTTCTGCAATATGATATCCTGAAATGGAAACAGAGTAGAAGTTTCTTACTTTTTCTTTAATGAAATATTCCTGAACATCACCCATTAATCTCAATGCAAACTCCGTAGAGAAAATACACGTATTCTGCGCCTGATCTTCTTTTAAAATATCTGCCTGAACGGTTCCACGAACGGTAGCGATGGTTTTAGCTTTGATTTCAGCATACACGTCTGCCGGAATAACTTCATCTCCGGTAATTCCCAATAGTTTTAAACCTAAACCATTATTGGAAGGAGGTAATTCACCATTATATTTTGGTCTTGCTAAACCTTTATCGTCGAATTTTGCTTTTAAAACTTCCTCAACCTTAGCCTCAAGCTTATTCTCAATAATGTATTTTTCAACATTCTGATCGATGGCCGCATTCATAAAAAAAGCCAGTAACATCGGCGCAGGACCATTGATTGTCATTGAAACAGATGTCATTGCATTCACCAGATCAAATCCTGAGTAGAGTTTTTTTGCATCATCCAGCGTTGCAATCGAAACTCCCGCATTTCCGATTTTTCCGTAAATATCCGGTGGTAAAGCCGGATCCTGCCCGTACAATGTTACGGAATCGAAAGCGGTAGATAAACGTTTCGCAGGCATTTCTGCGGAAACATAATGGAATCTTCTGTTGGTTCTTTCAGGGCCGCCTTCTCCGGCAAACATCCTTGTTGGGTCTTCGCCTGTTCTTTTGAAAGGATAAATTCCTGCAGTATAAGGGAAACTTCCCGGAAGGTTTTCCTGGCCTTTCCATTTGATTAAATCTCCCCAATCGTTGTACTTTGGTAATGCGATTTTCGGAATTTTTAAATGAGACAAAGATTCTGTTGAGGTTTCAACTTTAATTTCTTTTCCTCTTACGAAATAAGAATAAAATTCAGCTTTGAAAGCTTCTTTCGTATTGTCCCAGGTTTTAAGGAAATCAATATTTTCCTGTTGAAGCTCTTTCTCAGCTTTTTGGTATTCAGCATCTAAAGTTTCATTGGAGAGGAAATTTTTCACTCCCTCAATATGATACATTTTTCTTGCTAATTCAGCCTGTTTTTCAACATTGGCATCGTATTGTCTGTTATTTTCAACAATTTCAGAAAGATAACGAACTCTTTTTGGAGGGATAATCGTTACTTCTTCTGTAACTTCCTGTTCAACAAATGTTTTTAAGTTTAAATCAACAAATTTGTTATTTACTTTAGAAATCAATCTGTTGTACAATTCAGTTGTTCCGTGATCATTGAATTGTGAGGCTTTTGTGGCATACACCGGCATTTCATCCAATGGCTGTTCCCATAATAAATGGTTTCTCTGGAATTGTTTTCTTACTGCCTGAAGCGCATCCAAAGCACCTCTTTTGTCAGATTTATTTAAGGCCACCAAATCTGCATAATCCAGCATGTCGATTTTTTCCAGCTGTGTGGAAGCTCCATATTCAGGAGTCATTACATACATGGAAACATCTGCAAAATCAGAAACTTCTGAACCAGATTGCCCAATTCCTGAAGTTTCAAGGATAATTACATCAGGATGAGAGAGTTTTAAAACATTTAAAGCCGACTGAATGAAAGGAGAAACGGAAACGTTGTTTTCTCTTGTTGCCATTGAACGCATGTAAACCCGCGGATCATTGATCGCGTTCATACGGATCCTGTCTCCCAACAATGCACCTCCTGTTTTCTTTTTAGAAGGGTCAATCGAAATGATCGCAATTTTTTTATCAGTATTGGAACGTAGGAAACGTCTTACCAATTCATCTGTTAATGATGATTTTCCGGCTCCTCCTGTTCCTGTTATCCCGATAATCGGAATGTTTAAATCTTTTGATTTTTCATCGATGGCTTTTACCAGTTCAGGTTTCTCTTCAGAGAAGTTTTCAACGGCAGAAATTACTTTGGCAATGCTTGTAGGATTTTCAAATTGAATTGAATCCAGGTCATTAACTTCAACATCTTTTCCGGTTGCGAAGTCGGATTTCTTAACCAGATCATCAATCATTCCCTGAAGTCCAAGTTCACGGCCGTCATCCGGAGAATAAATTCTATCAATTCCGTAAGACATGATGTCTTCTATTTCTTCAGGCAGAATCACACCGCCGCCGCCACCGAAAATTTTGATCTGTGGAGAATTTTTTTCTCTTAAAAGGTCATAGATGTACTTGAAATATTCATTGTGACCGCCTTGATAAGAGGTTAAGGCAATTGCGTTGGCGTCTTCCTGAATTGCCGTATTAACGACTTCTTCAGCAGATTTGTCGTGTCCAAGATGGATGACTTCGCATCCGGTTCCCTGAATGACACGGCGCATGATATTAATGGCAGCATCGTGACCGTCAAATAATGAAGCAGCCGTTACGATTCTTACTTTGTTTTTAGGAGTATATTTTTGGGTTTCCATAAAAAAATCTAGAAAATTTCTGAATTTTCAAATATAATAATAAAATAACAACCTTTTGTATGGGTTTAAAAACTTGATTTTCATATTGTTATATTTGATTCCTGTTTTGGATATTTGCCCAATGCCAAACATTTGTTAGTTTGTGGAGGCTGGTTTTCAGAATCTCAGATTAATTTCTCTACTTTTGCATATTATTATATAGGATATGAAAAAGGCATTGCTCTATTTTTTATTGGGAACGGTTGTAAGCTTTTTAATCAATTATTTCTTTTACAGTTCGGAAAATATCGAATTAGACATTTATTATGCCGTTGCTTTTGGTTCCGCCTGGGGAATTGCTTATTATTTAGATACGCCGGATTTTACTTTAGCCAAAAAAATGGGTTTGTCTTTTGTGGCTATGGGAATTTTAGTTCTCGTGGGAACTTTAATTTTTAATCTTGAGCTGGCGATTCCTTCCATACTGAAGTTTTCTACGGTTTTTGTAGCGTATTACCTGATTGCAAGCTTCAGGGCGAATAAAACACTTCGTAATTAATGCATCATCCGGAAGCTTGTGTAAACAAGTAAAAGGAGCATACACAGCAGTGCTAAAAAATTAATAATAAATAAGGAAATTCCTTTAATAACACTGATACCCCTTGAATTTTCGTAGACTCTGTGATGGGCTATGAAGAAATAGATAAACATATAAACAATAGCAACGGTAGAAGTAAGGATACTCAATATATTAAAGACAGAATAATCCGGAAGTAAAGACAGGAGTTCCGACAAAATTATTATAATGAGAATTCCCAACAGCAGGAAAGAGAAATAATGAAGTGTAAAAATCCCGTTGTCAAAGAACCACCATTTCTTTTTATTATGAAAAATCCATAAGAAAAAAGCAAAAACAGGAAGGTAAATGAATAATGCTTTAGGGAGCGTATGCACAAACGTTTCACTAAATTTATCAAAAATCTGTTCCTTGTTCAAACCTTGTTCCTGTAAATGAAATGCCTTTTTTGCAAAAGGCCTCACGAAATCAAAAGGCAGTCTGCTATTGCCGCTTTTTGAATACAGCGAATCAAACTGCTTCATATTTTCAGCCCCGAGAATCATTAATTTTCCATCTCTGGTTTCTTCTAAAACGTCTGTTTTACTGTCATTGTCATTTACGATGCTTACTTTAAGGTCGTTAATGGCTTCTTTTGGAATTTGCGTATTATTATTTTCTATGCCAATACTATCCAGTATCTTTGCAATCTGCTCTTTATTTGCTTTTTCCCTTTCTTTTGTATCTAGAGTATAAATATCATTTGTTTCCTTTTTTTCTTCCGAAGAAGGCAATAGAGAAGGCAGAAAAAAGGTAATGAAACTTATAAAAATATAAAGTTTTACAGGAGCTACATAAGCCTGTCTTTTTCCTGCAAGATATTCTTTGGTAAGCTTTCCGGGACGGAATAAAAGGTATTTGATTGTTTTCCAGAACTGTCCGTCATAATGCGTAAAATCTTCAATAAAATGGGTAAATAAATAATAGAAAGGCTGTTTAGGCTGAACATTTTCCTGTCCGCAATGCGGGCAAAATCTTTCTTCCACCAGATGTCCGCAGTTTAGGCAGCTTTTATCATCTCTCAATTTTCCGTGGCTCATGATTAGTAATGTTTTATTCCCGCAAATATAAAAATTAACTTATTAGATATTGTTATTCATAATTTTTTATGCTATAGTTTGAATAAAATTTAATAAATAATGATAAAAAATCGTAATTAACATAATGTTTATAAGTGTTTGGTTTTTTATTAGAATGGAATAATTAGAAGCGAATGCAAGCCTTGTGGAAAAGAAACAGCAGAACTTTAAATTGGCGAGATTGGCTAATGTCCTAAATATCTTAATTTTAAGTTTAAATAATAATAATTGTGTTGTATGCTTTTGGGATAACAAAATAATTTGTACCTTTGCACACCCTTTTAGGGGAAAATTATGTTTAATCTTTAACTAAAACGTGTGAATACATTAAGTTACAAAACTGTTTCAGCGAACAAAGCTACTGCTAATAAAGAATGGGTTGTGGTAGACGCTGAAGGACAGCCGTTGGGAAGACTAGCTTCTACGGTTGCAAAGATTTTGAGAGGTAAGCACAAAACAAATTATACACCTCACGTAGACTGTGGTGATAACGTAATTGTTTTGAACGCTGGGAAAGTAACTCTTTCCGGAAACAAGTGGAACGACAAGACTTATATCTGGCATACAGGATATCCTGGAGGACAGAAGTCTATGACTGCGGCTGAACTTCAAAAGAAAGATTCTTTAAAAGTATTGGAAAAATCAGTAAAAGGGATGTTGCCTAAAAACAGACTGGGAGCTGCAATCCTTAAGAATCTTTACTTATACGAAGGAACTGAGCACAAACATGAAGCTCAACAGCCTAAAACAATTAATGTTAACGAATTTAAATAATTAATATGTCTACAGTTCACAAAATCGGAAGAAGAAAAACTTCTGTAGCAAGAGTTTATGTAAAGCCAGGAACTGGTAACATTACAGTAAACGGTAAAGATGCTAAAGAATACTTCTCTACAGATGTAATGGTTTACAAGTTGAACCAACCATTTATCCTTTCTGAAACTGTTGGTCAGTATGACGTTACCGTAAACGTATTCGGTGGTGGAAATACAGGTCAGGCAGAAGCTATCAGATTAGGTATTTCAAGAGCTTTGTGCGAAATCAACGCTGAGTTCAGATTAGCATTGAAGCCAGCTGGTTTACTTACAAGAGACGCGAGAATGGTGGAAAGAAAGAAGCCAGGTCAGAAAAAAGCAAGAAAGAGATTCCAATTCTCAAAACGTTAAAAAAGCGTATGGCTATTGGCTTATGGCAGATAGCTTTAGGAAAATTTTTAAAAAATTATTTTTTAACCCAACGCTGGAAAGCCAATTGCACAATGCAATCAGCCAACAGCAACTTTGCCCGTTACGTTTAGCATCCAAACGCTTCTCCCATCTAAAGAAGTTGTTGATTGTTTAAAAAACGGAAAGTAAACTAACAAAAACAGAAAACATGGCAAAAGCAAATGTAAAAGACCTTCTAGAGGCTGGCGTACACTTCGGTCACATGACCAGAAAGTGGAACCCAAATATGGCTCCATACATTTTTATGGAGAAAAATGGTATTCACATTGTAGACTTACATAAAACAGCAGTTAAATTGGATGAAGCGTGCAGCGCTTTGGAAAAATTAACTTCTGCAGGTAAAAAAGTTCTTTTCGTAGCAACTAAAAAGCAGGCGAAAGAAGTTGTGGCAAAACACGCTTCTGAACTGAATATGCCTTACATTACAGAAAGATGGCCGGGAGGTATGTTAACGAACTTCGTTACCATCAGAAAGGCTGTTAAAAAAATGAACTCCATCGACAAAATGAAAAAAGATGGTACGTTCGAAACTTTATCTAAAAAAGAAAGATTACAGGTAGACAGACAAAGAGCTAACCTTGAGAAGAACTTAGGTTCTATCGCTGACATGGTGAGACTTCCATCTGCAGTATTTGTAGTTGATATCTTGAGAGAGCACATCGCTGTAACGGAAGCTAAAAAATTAGGTATTCCTGTTTTCGGTATCGTTGATACCAATTCAGATCCTAGAAAAGTAGACTTCGTAATCCCAGGAAATGATGATGCTTCTAAATCTATCGACATGATCCTTAGCGTAGTTTCTGAAGCTATCAAAGAAGGTCAGTCTCAGAGAAAAGCTGATAAAGAAAAATCTAAAGAAGAAGGGGAAGTAGTATCTGCTGATAAAGATGCTGACTTTGATGGAGAATAATTAAGATTTTCTTACCATACAAAAAGCGCTGAATTTTTAAATTCAGCGCTTTTTATTTTTTAATATGAGGTTAATAATGCTTTATTAATTTGAAAGCTTTACCTCATAAGGCCCTGATACAAATTTTGTTTTCTGATAAACGGCATTGCAGATCATCCCGGAAAGATTATAGTTCTGATTTTTAGGAACCATTACGGCCCCTATTTTATTTGCGGCTATAGGAACTTTCTTAAAATAATTATTTCCGCTTATTGTAAGAACCATATTACAGCGGGAATTGTTTTCTACCGTGATTGATGTTCTGGGATCATTGGATGAATCATTAAGCAAATGGGTAAGCACCTCTGCCGTTTCAGATTTATAGGTTTTCATAAGCGCCTGATATTCTCTCTCAACCTGTGCCGCCGCAGTTGTGCTATTTCCTGTGGCAGACGGTCTTACGGCGGGCTTTCTAACCGGGTTGTTTTTTGTGTTTCCGGAACTGCCGCAGCTGTTAAGCAATAAAATAAAAGCTGCTGAAATTGCAACGTACTTTTTCATAAAGATAATTTATCATTACAAATGTAACCTTTTTACTTTTTTCTCAAGGTATTTCCCTCAGCAGGTTTTGGATTGCTGATCGTTAAAAATATGCTCTTATTCAGGTCTTTTTTAGAAGAATACACCACATCGCATACGTTTCCCTTCAGCGTATAAGTTCCTTTATTAACTACAATAAAGTTTTCACCTTTTGCCGGAACAGCCATATTGTAAAAATCCTTGCCCTGTATCTTCAGAACCAGATTACAATCCGACTGGTTTTTGAATAAAAGAATAACTTCTTTGCTGTTGATATCCTCATTAAACATCGCATTAAGGAGTTGTACCGTTTTTTCTTTATGTTCTTTTGAGGTAGATGCAATCAGGCGCTTGAATTCTTCAGCCTCTTCAGAATTCGGTTTTCCAAGTGCAGAATTTGGTATTTCACTGATAACAGGCCTTGCTTCCATAGGTTTTGCGTTCTTCTTCCCTTTGGTCCATTCAGAATTTTTCAATGCAATAAGTTTGGGTTTCAGAACACTTCTTTTCGGATCATCAGGATGTGTGGTAGCAAGATAATTTTCAATTTCTTTGATATCTGTGCTTTCTAAAATATTTTGAGAACGCTTTCTGGTATCGGCACTTTTACAGGCTAAAACTGTACATAATAAAATGTACATAATATTTTTTTTCATGCGGGTTTGTGTTAATTAAAATGAATTATCTGGATATAAAGTTTATATCCTTACCATGTTAATAAACGCTACGGCAGCTGGTTTTGGATTCGATAGGTTGGCGTGTATTTTTTTCATCATATTGTTGTTTTAGTTAATTTTAAACTTAATATAGGTTATTGTTTTTCCTTTGGCGGAAAAAAGCTCTTCATAATAAGTTCTGATATCTCTCAAGTGGGGAGTGGCGGGATCATATTCCGGGGCTCCGTAGATATCATGATGTGCGGTGATGATTTCATATCCTGCTCCCTGCAGAAAGCCGAGAGTATAGCCATGCAGAAATTCGGAATCTGTTTTTAAATGGATGATTCCACCGGGTTTCAGAAACTTTTTATAACGGTCTAAAAAATCAGGATGAGTAAGTCTGTGCTTCGTACGTTTATATTTAATCTGTGGATCGGGGAACGTGATCCAGATTTCATCTACCTCATTTTCAGCAAAAAAATAATCTACAAGTTCAATCTGGGTTCTCAGGAACGCAACATTCTGCATGCCGCTTTCGTGAGCCTCTTTGGCGCCAAACCAAAATCTTGCCCCCTTTACATCAATACCGATGAAGTTTTTTTCAGGAAATGCTTTTGCAAGTCCTACGGTATATTCCCCTTTACCGCAGCCCAGTTCAAGGACGATAGGGTGGTCATTCTTAAAAAATTCCGTTCTCCATTTTCCTTTAAGACTGAAGCCGCTCAGCGCATCTTCCCTTGTTGGCTGAACGACATTCGGCAATATTTTGTTTTCTGCGAACCTTGCTAATTTATTCTTACCCATGAAACAGTTATAAAATTCTGCAAAAATAGCAAAATTTATAAAAGCTATCCTGAAATTTAAGCAATTATTTCTTAGCAGAACTTCCTAATGCTACCATTAAAGGTTTCTGAATGGTTTTCTGGGATGCATACTGCGCGCCGCAGACAATGCTCGTGAAAAGGTAATCTCCCTTCTGCACCACAATAGAGTTGTCACCATGGGCGGGAACCGGAAGCCTGTATTTGGTGATACCGATGCCTTCCATTCGCACGATAATATTACAGTCGGATTTATTTTCGATCATCACAATGCATTCTTTAGCATTCGGATCATTATCAAAAAGTGAATTTAATATTTTTACCGTTTTGTTTTTGTGTTCAACAGGGTTGTCTGCCATCAGCATATTAAACTCCGAAGCTTCAGCATCCGGTATTGCAGCAGCAGGTGCTGCAGAAGGAGTAGCGATAGTGGGAGCTATATACACATTTTGAGGATTGCTTGGCGTGTATACCACTGCAGCCTGGCCCACCTGCAGTTCTTTCTGGTATTTCGCAATCTGCTTTTTCTTAATATTGGCATTCATCTCTTCAAAAGATATTTTGGTAGAAGGCCGTCTTTTCAGCATCGCAAGCCAGTCCTGCATCTGCTTTACTTTACTGTCGCCGGGTTTTGCATTTTTGATGTAATCTTTCATCATTTCCATGACCCGAGGTTTCAATACAGATCTTCTGGGATCATCGGGATGGGCATCTCTCAGAAAAGCATTGATTTCATAAATATTTTTGCTTTTTAAAATTTCACTGTAATCCTTCCCTTTTTTCTGGGCAGAAAAATTCACAAAAAAAATAGCGCTGAAAATCAAAAATATCTTCTTCATTCATTAATATTAAATTTCGTATTTGATTAAAGGTGTCCAATCATAAACGCAAAATATTGCATTTTAATATAACACTGAGAGGCAATAAAATTAAAAAATAATATGATCAATACAAAAAATGCATACCGAATCACAATATGCATTAAAAGTTTTTATATTATTTTACAATTTCCTGAAGGTGTGAATTTCTGAGCCTTCGCTGGTAGATCGGCAGGTATTTTTCGATAGGGATTTTTATTGCTTCAAAGTTGCCCGCCATAATATAGGACTCAATATTTTCCGAAGTATAAACGAACTGAAGGAAGTTGTCGATAAGATTTTCAGGAATTTTAAAACGCGTAAAATAATCTTTTCCTAAATAATTCTTAATCTGTGTTACGGAATTATTCATCCTTTCATACGCTAGGTAACGCTGCTTTTTCTTTCGTTCACCGGAAAGAATATCGTAAATACTTTCCAGGCTGAAGGTAAGTCCGCCATCTCTCAAACCGGCAACCGGAAGTTGCGGAGGAGTACCGTCTCCTTTAGGCTCGGGAAGCCCGATTACTTTTTTTATAGCAAGAGCTTTGTCTTCTTTCCTCAAGGCATTTACATCATATCTGAGATTTCCTGTTGGCTTAAATCTGTTAATGACCACCTCCTGAATGTCATAATAAGCAATTCGTAATTCGATCAGATTTTTCTGCTCCATCATTTGTGGCGTCAATCTGATATCTTTTCTTTCCGTAACGATTGATGTAAAGCGAATAAGGTCTCCTGCATTTGCGGAAATGGTAAAATCGCCGTTGTAATCGCTGAGAACGGTTTTTTGAGTAGTAAGATTGGTAACGTATACCTGATTGAGATATAAAACGGAGTTGTCTCTAAGAAATACTTCGCCGGAAAACGACTGGGCGTTAATTTTTACCAGAAAAACCAACAGCAATAAGGTAAATAAATTCTTCATATAACTGAGGCAAAATTACGCAGAATTGCATCAATTTATACCTATTTTAGTAGTGAAAACTGGTTAAAATTATATTAAACTTTAGTATAGAACTGTTAATAAATGTTATAAATAATTCTTCTTGGCGAAATCAGATAAAGACTTACTTCAATAATTCTGAAATTAATAATTTTTAACCAACAACCAGCTCGTATATTTTACGGTAGTTGTCCCTTTAGATTCAGTCCAGCTCAGGAAATACCAGTAAGTTGCGGTGTTTATAGGCCTTCCTCCCTGGATTTTGCCGTCCCAGATAAATCTGTTGGACTTATCTCCCCTAAATATTTCAGCGCCATATCGGTCGAATATTCTAAATACTATATTTTCTTTATCCATTAATGCTGAATAATCAATAGCATCATTATATCCGTCAAGGTTAGGTGTAATAGTATTGATAAGATTAATCATGACAAAGGTTTTTATCACATCACCGCATCGGTTGGAATCGCGAACATAAGCAATCTGATTTCCCCGCGGAACATTCATGAAAACATTAGAGCTTTGCCAGTTTATTCCGTCTAAAGAATATTCATAAGGCGGAGTTCCTCCGCTCACACCTATGGTTACGGTGTTCCCGTTTATTTCAATACTGCCTATTACCGGAAGTACAGATTCTGTTACTGTAACATTCTGCCTGTAGGTACAGCCTTCGAAAGTAAGATCCACCCAATAATTACCGGCCACTACATTGCTGATTGAAGGTGTCGTAGCGCCGGTACTCCATACATAACCGGTAAAGCCCGGCCCTGCATCCAGAGTAGTTTTTGTTTGCGGACAAATAACTTTACTTACCAGAATATCAGAATCCTTCGGTGTTTTTAGATTGATTATGATCGATGCTATATTAGGGCATACTCCTGCTTTTTCAAAACGGATGTAGATAGTTTGTACACCGGAAATAGCAACAGGATTTGGAAGCGGGGCAATATTATTCTGCGCATTCTGCTGTGTCGCAAAGAAAGTATGAGTTACCGCAGGATCATTGGTAAATTGACTGATATAAGGTAGTAAATCAATTATTTTGATACCATCCAGATCATCATCGCACATGGTTTCGGAAACGGCTGCATTTGTCAATGGAATTTTAGGTCCGATGGTAAAATTAAGCGGTTTTACTACCGGTGCACATCCGTCAGGCGAATCTACTCTTATGTAAATGGTTGTGGGAGCATTATAAGACCAGTTATTCGGAAGGGTATTGTTATTTCCTATATTGGCATCTGCTATATTAGCATAATATCTTATTAACGGAAAATAATTAGGATTTGATAAGACAATAGGAGTAATGTTGGATAAAATAACTTCAACTGTACCATCCAGATTATCATCACAAAATGTTCCTGTATAATTATTAATAATAGTGGCGTAAGTATATAGATTTAGTGTGATCTGGGCAATACTTTTACAGCCCAGATTATTTTTAACTACTGCATATACAATAGTTGCGTTGGCAGCCGTATAATTGGCTGGAGCTGTTATCAATGCTGCCGGGGTTTCATTTTGTGCATCCAGCAATGTAGGATAATAGGTAATAGCCACCGGAGAATTAGTGGTGATATTGGCAGAAGTTAAATTAAACACTCCCTGTCCGGAGCCATTGTTGCAGGCAGTAAGCGTAGCATTATTTACAATCACGGCCTGAATATTCATCGTAACGGTTACAGTTTCACAGTCGGTAAAAACCGGATCATTTCCACAAAAAGTATAGCTGAAAGTATCAGTGGCCGCCGTTCCTGGATTCGTTACCGTGTATGTGATTATTCCTGTAGCCGGATTTACGGTTGCCGTTCCCAAAGTTGGTGTGGTAACAATAGATACGGTTGAAGGGACAGGCGTTTGTGATGAAGTTGTAAATGCAGGAGTAATTGTTTTGGAAGTACAAAGATCGTAGGCTGAGGATGAAAGTTTTGTACAGTTTAATACCTTAAATTGTTCCGTTACCAGCGGAGCGCAGCTTCCCATAGTTACAGAGCAGGTGTAATATCCCGATTGGGTGGGAGATATAGATGGGGCGGTAGCTCCGGGAATTAAAGTTCCGTTGTTATACCATTGGTATGTGTCGTAAATAATTGGGTCAACGGTAAGAATAATACCGGGAGCACAGTCTCCTCCTGTTTTAAGAATAACAGGCTGTGTAGGGAATCCTGCGAAAAAGCCACCGTATCCTACGGCATCACTACCTGCCGTAATACCTGCCGTAATAGCTTTGGAAGATACAACTGTTATGGTTCCTGCGGTGTTAGGAATGCCATAAGTAACCCAGTTATTGGTTCCCGTCATGTTAAAAGGACCCGTTGTAGCGGGCGGTACAGCGCCGTTTACAGTAACCGCTGCACCACGTTCCGTGATGAGGTTTAACTTGGTGGGGACATTTAAAATTCCGGATGGATTTCCATTTGAAAATACAAAATTTTCATTGATAAGGCCAAGTTCATTGATTTGTTTAGGTAAATAGCAGTTCAGAGCAGGAATAAAGTTAAATCCTCCTGTGGCAACCTCGTTTCCTGCATTGCTTGCCCCTGCAAGAACCTGATAAATGTAGGCATTTTTAGATGTTCTAATATATAGGTTATAATGATCATTTCCCTGAAGCTGGTATTTTGAACCGGGAATCATGAAATACTGTCCGATATCTAATGTCGCAATGGGCGCTGTTTCATTATTAACGCGTATTTCTGTATTGTTTTCGGTGGCAATGACAAGAGCACCTTCCATATTTGAAGTAAGGGTCCCGTTACCTTTTACCAATGCAAATTCATTTCCGAGCCTTTCCACAGGAACTGCCTGATCCATAAGAATATCTGAGCTGGTAGCAAAATTTCCGGCATATTGACCGTTAAAGTTACCGTTTGTAACGTTCACCGGTTTGCTTGATACAATTTTAGCACCTATAAAGCCGTCAAAATTCCCGGGGATATTTCCTATTCCGTCTATGATATAAGATTGGCCTTTATTTAGAGTAAAATTTATGGTAGGGTTGGTAACACCGGTTGTTCCGTTAGAAAATTGTACCCCTGGTTTGTATCCCGAAACCGTGACGGTTGTATTATCTTCCGTTGCCAGAATACTTGTCATGAAGTTCAAGATATTGTTGCTTACAGTAATGGGAGCGTTCGCCGCATAAAAAAGTTTCCCTGTAGAAGGTATCCCTTTAGAGGTTATAATTTCGGCATGGTTAAATACTGAAAACCTGAGATTGGCATAAAAAGGAAATTCGGCCTTTACATGAAGTCCCTTAGTAGTTGGGATAAAAAGATCAGTCTGCTGGGTGGTAATAATCATATCCCTGGGAATATCAATTTTTTGGGGATTCCCCTTACTGATGATTACGGTAGCAATTATTGTATTGTTGTTGTACACATCTACCGGAAAAGGTGTGGTACGGTTAGTGGAAAGATAGAGTCTTTGGAAAGGATTAGGATTTGCAGTTCTATCTATCATAGGCGCAAACCAATGTTCTCTGTCCAATTGGGCAAACAAAGAGCTGAAAAAATAAAATATAAATAAAACAGATAGAACTTTTTTCATTAAGTTATTGCTTTTATTACAAATTTAATAATAAAATATGTTTGTTTTATTTAAATAATCAAAATAAACTGCTTACGATCATGTTTTTTAAGTTTTGATTTAAAATTAAAGAAAAGAGACCATCTCGAAAGACGGTCTCTTCTTGAATAATGAGTGGAAATATCTTATTCTCTGTTTTTTACCATGATCCATCCGGAATATTTAATCGGAGTATTCTTGCTGTTAGGCTCATTCCAGCTGATATCAAACCAGTAATTGCCTGTGGATACTTTTTTACCTCCGATCGCTCCATCCCATTTATAGCTGTTTGCTTTATTTCCTTCATGGATTTTACTTCCGTAGCGGTCAAAAATATTGAATTTAAAATTCGGTTTGTAAGACAATGCCGAATAATCAAGAATATCATTAACACCGTCTCCGTTAGGTGTAATGACATTGATTAAATTGGGAACGGTAACCTCCACTGTGATGGGATCACAACCATAATCATCTTTTACATAAAATACAGTATTGCCTCGCGGAACATTCGTGAAAATATTAGAATCCTGCCAGTTGATATTATCTGATGAGTAGCTGTAAGGTGCCACCCCTCCGATTGTGTTTACTGTAACGGTATTATTTGAAATTTCAATATTTGAAATAACAGGCTGCTCGGATGGATATACTTTTACATTTTGCCTTGCTACGCAGTCTCCTGTTTTCAGGTCTACCCAATAGGTGCCTACAGTGACATTGTTAATCGATTGGGTAGTTGCTCCGGTGCTCCACTGATATCCGTCAAAACCTGTTCCGGCATCTAATGTCGTGGTGTCTTCCATGCATATGATTTTATCTTCAAGCACAGAAGAATATACAGGTGGAAGTACAATTAAGGTCACTTTAGCTATTCTGAAACAGCCGTTTGCATTGCTAACTTTTATGAAAACTACGCCATTTGGTGCAATATAGTTATCTGGATTCAGGATTTCGTTGGTACCGTTCTGTGCATCGGTAGGAGACGGGTAATACTGTTTTACAATTCCGGTAGTTCCTGTTACTGGGGCAGTGGTAAGGTTAAATAATGCTGTTGCCGGATTAGATTCTATAAAACATGATCTTAAAGTAGCATCATTCACCGTTGGGCTCTCAGAAACGGTTAAGGTTAAGGTAACCTGTTCGCAGTCTACAAATTCAGGATCGTTGCCACAGAATTTATAAACAATAGTATCATTACCTGTGAATCCGAAATTCGGGGTATAAATAATTACGCCATTCGGATCAATAACTGCCGTTCCGTTTGCCGGTGGCGTTACAATGGTTACCGTACCCGGCACATAAGTCTGTGTGGAATTGGTAAATTCAGGAATAATAGCCTGAAACCCTTCACAAACCGTAATGTTTTTTGTAGAATTTTCAAGACAAGTAAACACTTTGTAGATTGGTGTGGTAGCAGGAGGGCAAGATCCTACTGTAATTCTTACGGTATAATTTCCGGCAACCGTTGGCGTATAGCTGTTAGAGTTAGCACCCGGAATAGGGTTTCCGTTCAGGAACCATTGGTAGGTTTCGTAGCTATCATCTACTTCAAGTACAAGCCCCGGAATACAGTCTCCCGTTTGTTTTGCAATCAAAGGAATGGAAGAGAAACCAGCGAAATATCCACCGTATCCGGCTGTGCTGTATCCACCGTTTACTCCTGCGGTTACTGCTTTGGTTGAGGTAACGGTTACATTTCCTGTAATTCCTGTAATAGCATACGTAACCCACTGCGCATTTCCGGTAAGGGGATAAGGGCCCTGAGCGGCAGTAGGCGTATTGCCATTCACGGTAACAGCTGCCCCAGCTTCTGTTAAAATATTTAACTTTAAATTGATGGCGGAAGTAATACTCGGCATCAGATTGATATTGCCAATTTCATCTATTTTTCTTGGTAAAAAACAATTCAAAGGGGGTATATAATTGTACCCTCCCGTATTATTGGCAGAGCCTGCTCCTACAAGCTGATACAGGTAAACATTTTTCGTGGTTTTCACGTAAAGGTTTGAATGGCCTCCGCCCTGATCTTTATATTGATTGGCGAGAATCCTGTAGTATTCGCCTTCATCAATACTGGCAACAGGGGTTGTAGCATCATTAAGATAAATATCGGTACCATTTTCGGTGCCGATTATAATTCCACCTTCCATGTTTGCGGTGCTGGTAGAAATACTTTTTACCATGGCGAATTCGTTGCCGAGACGATCTGTAGGGACAGACTGGTCCATAATAAGGTCGGAGCCGTCATTGGTTCCCGTTGCATAAAATCCGTTAGAGTTTCCGTTTGTTACAGAAATAGGTTTTGTAGCTTCTATTTTTGCTCCGATAAATCCTTCTTTGTTGGCTACTACGTTATTGTTACCGGTAAGAATGTAAGATTGTCCTTTATTCAGGGTTACGGTAAGTGTAAGTGGCGTAGGAGTTGGGATGTTCACGAACTGTACGTTCGGGTCATATCCGGAAATGGTAACAATGGTATTATCTTCTGTTGCCATAATTCCTGTGGTAAAATTATACAGTGATCCGGTAGTGGTAATAGGAGTAGCAGCTGCATAAAACTTTCTACCAATCCCGGCTTTACCTTTCGAGGTAATAATTTCCCCGTGCGAACTTATGGCAGCTCTGAGAGAAACAAAATAAGGGCGTTCTCCTTTAGTGTATACTCCCATATTGTTGGGAACTCCGGCAGCAGAGACATTTGTGGTTCTTATTACATTAGTATTAAGAGTAAAAACCTGTGGTGCTCCTTTGCTGATGGTAACAGTGCCAATAATAACGTTGTTATTGTAAATATCAACTGCAAATGGGGTGGCAGCGTCTGTTGAGAGATACAGCGCATGATTGTAATTAGAGCCTGAAGCATCAAAATAAGGCGCAAACCAATGGTCTGTATCTCTTTGTGCAAAAAGCGTATTAATGCTAATAAACATTAATAAGAAAGACAATAGAAATTTTTTCATAAATAGGAATTAGGATTATTGCAAAAATAATAGAATATTTTATAAATTGATAGTGCTATTTTTAAAAAAAGGCCCTGAATTGAAAATTTTTTATAAAACGAAGAATCTTTTTATAATAATTTGAAAAGCATTTAATAAAAAAGACTGTCTTTAGACAGCCTTTTTTATTAAATATTCTACTTTTTGTCAATCTATATTTTTCACTAATATCCAGCCTGTGTATTTTATGAGTGTATTCTTTTTATTGGTCTCATTCCAGCTGATATCAAACCAATAGCTTGCGGTAGATACTTTTCTTCCTGCCATCGTTCCGTCCCATTTGTAGCCGTTGGCTTTATTTCCTTCATGAATTTTACTTCCGTACCGGTCAAAAATATTAAATGTAAAATTGGGTTTATTAGCCAGAGCTGAATAATCCAGAATATCATTTATCCCGTCTCCGTTGGGCGTAATGACATTTACCAGATTAGGAACGGTAACTTCTACCGATGCAGGATCACAGCCATAATCGTCTTTTACATAGAACACCATACTTCCTCTCGGAACATTTGTAAATACATTGGATTCCTGCCAGCTGATATTATCTTTTGAAAATCTATATGGTGCAGTCCCGCCTACAACATGGATGGTGACAGTATTATTAGATACTTCGATATTCGAAATAACCGGCTGTTCGGATGGGGATACTGTTACGTTCTGCCTTATCACGCATTCTCCCGTTTTCAGCTCTACCCAATAGGTGCCTACGGTCACATTATTAATAGATTGGGTGGTTGCTCCTGTATTCCACTGATATCCGTCGAATCCGGGCCCGGCATCCAATGTAGTTGTCTTTCCCGTGCAAATGGTTTTATCTTTAAGGATATCAGAATAGGCCGGAGGTATTACGAGAAGCGTTATTTTAGCTATTTTGAAACATAAGCTTGTTATGCTCACCTTTACAAAAACAATACTGTTCGGCGCAATATATGTTGCTGGATTCAGGATTTCATTGGTGCCGTTCTGTGCATCTGTATTAGTTGGATAATATTTTTTTACAACTCCGGGGGTTGATGTTACCGAGGCTGTCGTAAGGTTGAACGAAGCTGTTGCATTATTCGGGTTATTTAAACATGATCTTAAAGTAATATCATTCACTGTCGGGCTTTCAGAAACAGTTAAGTTTAACGTTACCTGTTCGCAATCCGGGAATTCCGGATCGTTGCCGCAAAATTTGTAAACAATGCTGTCATTTCCTAAAAATCCGGGATTCGGGGTGTAAATAATTACTCCATTCTGATTTATGGCTACTGTTCCATGTATCGGAGGTGTGACAACGGTAACTGTATTAGGGGCATAAGTTTGTGCAGAATTGGTAAATTCAGGAACAATTTCATGAAAAGCTTCACAAATTATCAAACTTTTTATTGTTTGCTGAAGGCATTTAAAGACCTTGTATATTGGTGTTGTAACCGGGGTGCATGTGCCTACCGATACTTTAACCGTATAGTTTCCTGCGGCTACAGGCGTGTAGCAGTTAGAGTTTGCTCCTGCAATAGGATTTCCATTCAAAAACCATTGATACATATCATAATTATCTGCGACTTCAAGGATAATACCAGGAATACAGTCTCCGGATTTTTTTGTAATTAATGGAACTGATGAAAAGCCTGCGAAATATCCTCCGTATCCTGCGGTTCCGTATCCTCCGTTGATTCCTGCAGTAACTGCTTTGGTTGAGGTAATAGTTATGTTTCCTGTAATGCCGGTAATGGCATAGGTTACCCACTGTGAATTTCCGGTAAGGGGATAAGGGCCCTGTGCGGGTGTAGGTGTAACACCGTTCACGGTGACAGCAGCCCCTGCTTCAGTTAAAATATTCAGTTTTAAATTGATAGGAGCCGTGATATTCGGCATGGCATTAATATTTCCAATTTCATCGATTTTTCTTGGAAGAAAGCAGTTTAAAGGAGGGATATAGTTGTATCCGCCGGTATAATTGCCTGCGCCTGATCCTACAAGTTGATATAAGTAAACATTTTTGGAGGTTTTTATATAAATATTAGAATGCCCTCCTCCCTGATTTTTATATTGATTGGCGAGAATCCTGTAATATTCTCCTTCATTAATGGTAATAACAGGATTTGCAGAATCATTCAAATATATATCGGTGTTGTTTTCTGTCGCAATGATAATTCCACCTTCCATGTTATGAGGGCTGGTTGAAATACTTTTTACCATTGCAAATTCGTTACCAAGACGATCGGTAGGGACAGACTGATCCATAATTAGGTCTGAGCCGTCAGCATTTCCTGTAGCGTAAAATCCGTTAGAGTTTCCGTTTGTTACGGAAATGGGTTTTGTAGCTTCTATTTTTGCTCCTATGAATCCTTCTCTGTTGGCTAAAGTGCCTGCGTTTCCAGTAAGGATATAAGATTGGCCTTTGTTAAGTGTAACACTAAGAGCGGACGGGGCTGGTGTTGGGATATTTTGAAACTTTATATTTGGATTGTATCCGGAAATGGTAACAGTTGTATTGTCTTCTGTTGCCATTATTCCTGTCGTAAAATTGTACAAAGAACCGGAAGCTGTAATAGGAGCGGCAGCTGAAAAGAACCGGGTTCCAATACCTGCTTTACCTTTAGAGGTTATAATTTCGCCATGTGTAATTCGGGCAATTCTCAAAGAGACAAAATAGGGGCGGTCGCCTTTTGTGTATATTCCCATATTTTTAGGAACTCCGGCGCTGGAAAGATTCGCAGTTCTTATAAAATCAGTATTCAGATTAAATATTTGAGGTGCTCCTTTACTGATGGTTATGGTACCGATAACAGCATTGTTATTATAGATCTTTACTTCGAATGGAGTTAAGGAATCTGTTGAAAAGTATAATGCATGGCTGTAATTAGAATTTGATGTGTCAAAATATGGTGCAAACCAATGCTCCGTGTCTTTTTGAGCAAAAGTTATGTTTGTACCAATGAATAATAAGAAGAATGTAAATAAAATTTTTTTCACGACTTAACAATTAATATTTATGCAAATATAAATGATTATTTTGTTTATATAATCAATAAAAATAGATTATAATTATATAAAATATATTATTTTGTCGATAAAATTGTTAAATCAATTATTTCTACAAACCGTTGTGATTTAATACTACATGAATGTCTCAAATATTTTTGTATATTAAAAGCCTTTTTTCGGAAAACAACAAATTGGCAGAATGATAAAAAAATAGGCTATCTCAAGAGACAGCCTATTTTTTTTATCAATAATCCTTATTAATCTATATTTTTCACTAAAATCCAACCGGTATATTTGATCGGAGTTTTTTCCTTATTAGGTTCATTCCAGTTAATGTGATACCAGTATGTTCCGGTTACAAGCTTTTTATCATAGTGCTTCCCATCCCATTTATAATTGTTGAATTTATCTCCGGTGAATATCTTGTTCCCATATCGGTTATACACAACAAATGAAAGATTGTCTTTGTAAGAAAGTTCACTGTAATCGATAAAGTCATTCTTATTATCTCCATTTGGTGTAATGGCATTAATGAGGTTGGGTACAGTGATTTCAACAGAAACCGGTGTACAGTTGTAGGCATCTTTTACATAGAAAACATGCTGTCCTCTTGTAAGCCCGGTAAATACGTTAGAATCCTGCCAATTAGCTGGAGCATCAACGGCGTACTGGTAAGGTCCTTTACCTCCTGTTACATTAACAGTTACTGTATTGTTAGAAATTTCAATTTCGCTAATAACCGGAGTGTCTGCTTTTTTAACCTTTACAACCTGTTTTACAAAACATCCGTTATCTTCAAGAATTACCCAGTATTCTCCCACTGAAACCCCTTCCAATACTTGGGTTGTAGCTCCGGTATTCCATTCGTAAGAGGCGTATCCAGGCCCTGCATCCAGATTGGTTCTTCCATCGATACAAATAATTTTATCAGTAAGAGTAGCAGATCTTTTTGGAGGAATTACCTTTAGATTAACCTTCGCAATAGAATAGCACTGATTGCTGTTGTATACTCTTATATAGACAGTTCCGTTTCCGGAGATATAAATACTTGCATTTAGGATCTCATTGGTTCCGTTGCTTGCATCAACAAATGTAGGATAGTATTTTTTTGTAACAGGGCTTTCTGCTGTTACACTGGCAATAGTAAGGTCGAATCTCGCTTTGCTTTCATCTGTCTCAAGGAAACACTCGCTTAATGTTGCTTCTGTGACTACAGGTGAAGGTAAAAATGCTAATGTGATTTTGGCATTTCCAACACATCCCTCATTGGTGGTTACCTTTACGTATACAAAACCTTCCGCTGAGAAATAGTTGGTAGGATTTGTTATTTCATTGGTTCCTGCATTAAGATCTGCCAAAGTTGGGTAGAACTTTTTAATAACAGGGCTGTAGGTTGTAACATTAGCTGTTGTAAGATCAAAAAATCCTTTTCCATTATATTGGCATGTTCTAATGGTAGTGTCAGTTAAAATAAAAGGAACAACATTTAAATTTAAAGTTACTTTCTCACAATCAACAAACTCAGGAGCATTACCGCAGAACTGGTATACGATTGTATCTGCCCCTAAATATCCGGGGTTCGGAATGTAAGTAATCTGCCCTGTAGATGGGTTTAGCGTTGCTGTTCCGTTTGTAGGATAGGTAAGAATCGTTACCGTACTTGGCAAAGGAGTCTGTGTGGTATTGAATGAAAATGTTGGTGTAATTACTTTAGTAGCACATGCATTAATGTTAGTTGTTGTATTGGTGATGCAAGAGAATACTTTGTAAACCGGTGTTGTTACCGGGGGACAGGTTCCCATTGTTACTTTCACAGTATAATTTCCAGCCTGAGTAGGTGTATATACATTTTGGGTAGCACCCGCAATTGCAACATTATTCAAAAACCACTGATAGGTTTCAAAACTATCATCAACCTCAAGAATAATTCCGGGAACGCAATCTCCGGTTTGCTTGGCGATCACCGGAACCGATGAAAACCCTGCAAAATATCCTCCGTATCCCACAACGCCGCTTCCTCCCGCAATACCTGCTGTTACAGCTTTTGTAGAATTAACCGTAACGTTGCCGGATAATCCTGCAATGGAGTAGGATACCCACGCTGTGGTACCCAGAACCGGATATGGGCCCTGTGTTGCAGTTGGCGTAACAGGTGCTCCTGCTCCGACGGTATAGGTAACCGCAGCTCCTGCTTCAGTAAGAATGTTTAGTTTAATATCATTAGTAACACCATTCAGATCATTAATTAATGCGATCTCATCAATTTTTCGGGGTAAGAAACAATTTAAAGGCGGAATATAATTATAACCTAATGTTGCAATACTGGTTGCAAGGCCGGCAAGAAGTTGGTAAACATATACATTTTTAGAGGTTTTAATGTACATGTTATAATGTTCATTCCCCTGATTTATATAATTAACGTTATTAGCCGGAGCTGTTGCATTAGGTCCGTTTACCCTGTAAAATTGTCCTTCGTTCAGGGTTGCTACTACCGGGCCGCCATTAATTCGTACTTCTGTATTGTTTTCGGTAGCAATAATCAGGGCATCTTCCATCTGTGCAGAAACATTACCATTTCCCTTTACCAAAACAAATTCATTTCCTAATCGCTCTACCGGTACAGACTGGTCCATAATAATATCCGAACTTCCTCCGACAGTTCCCCAGGAAAACTGTCCGTTGAAGTTACCGTTGGTTACAGATATTGGTTTATCAGATTCAATTTTAGCACCAATAAATCCGCTTGCGTTACCGGATTGATTTCCCACTCCTTCAATAATATAGGATTGCCCTTTATTAAGCGTGAAAGACATGGATGGAGTGGTGGCTCCTGTGGTGCCGTTTGAAAATACAACACTTGGAGAATATCCTGAAACCGTAACAACCGTATTGTTTTCCGTTGCGAGAATTCCTGTTGTGAAATTATAGATGGTTCCGCCGCCTAAATCTGTAATAGGCGCAGCTGCTGCATAGAACTTTTTACCAATTCCGGCTTTTCCTTTCGATGTTATAACTTCACCGTGGCTTGGCACCGAAATTCTAAAATTGGCATAATAAGGTCTGGAACCTTTTGTATAAATACCCTTTGTGATTGGTGTAAAGGCATCGGCTTGCAATGTTGTGACAATATTTGAGTTTCCGGCGTTTATTGGAAGGTTGTATATTACCGGACTCCCTTTAACAATGTTCACTGTAGCGATTACGGTATTATTGTTATAAATATCCACATCAAATGGAACCGTGGAATCGGTAGAGAAATAGATGGACTGGCTGTTTACACCACCGGTTAAGCCTGTCTTATTTTTCATCGGTGCAAACCAATGTTCTGTATCTCTCTGTGCAAATAAAGTATTAATTGCCAATAGCATTAATACGAAAGATAATAGAAATCTTTTCATATGGGATGGATTATGATTTCTACAAAAATAAACTATTATTCAATATATTGCTAAAAAAACATCAAAAAGTTGTTTTTATTCACGATTTTTAATTAAAACCCAGCCAGAGTATGAAACCGGCAATTTCGTATCAGGCTCCGTCCACTTCAGTACATACCAGTATGTTCCGGTAGATAAAGGTCTTCCATTCACCTTTCCGTCCCAAATGTAGTTTTTGTCGGAAGATTTGTAAACAGGAGCTCCATAACGGTCTACAACTTCTATAGAAACATTTTGTTTAATTCTAAGATCTGAATAGTTCAAAGCGTCATTGATGCCGTCTCCATTAGGAGTAATTGCATTGATGAGGTTTAATACTAAAAATTCTTTAATCACCGGAGAGCATTGGTCTGCTCCCAAAACGTAAGCTTTATGAAGTCCTCTTGATAATCCCGTGAATATATTGGAAGTCTGATAATCAATTCCATTTAAAGAATAAAGATATGGAGGCGTTCCTCCGGAAACGGAAACTGTCGCATTAAAGCCTGAAACTTCAATTTTAGTAATCGCAGGAGACGGTGAAGTGGTAACATTTACAGACTGACGGTAGA
This sequence comes from Chryseobacterium salviniae, assembly GCF_035819015.1. Lineage (NCBI taxonomy): Bacteria > Pseudomonadati > Bacteroidota > Flavobacteriia > Flavobacteriales > Weeksellaceae > Chryseobacterium > Chryseobacterium salviniae. The sequence goes on from NZ_JAYLAA010000012.1 coordinate 35,812, forward strand.
TGCATCCGTTGAATTCAAGATCTACAAAATAGCTTCCTTCGCCAGCGGTTATGGTTTGGGAGGTAGCTCCTGTGCTCCATTTGTAAGAGGCAAAGCCAGGTCCTGCATCCAGTATGACTTTTTCGCCATTACAGACAACCTGATCTTTCAGGACATCAGATTTTTTGGGAGCTTTTAAAATCAATGTTAAAACACCAGTGCCCGGGCAATCTGTTGCGCTTGTAAATCTTATATAAAAGGTAGTTGAAGCTGTGGTAATAACCTGGACAGGGGATAAAGCGTTGATTCCCGCCTGAGCATCTGCTAAAGTGTTGTGGAATGTTAAAGCTACACTGGTATTTGTTGTAAAAAGGTTTTGATAGTTACTTAAATTAACAGTTTCAGAGCCGTTAATATCATTGTCGCAGATATTTGCATTTGCAGCTGCATTAAGTAATGTAATCCGGTTACCTATTTTAAAATCAATCTGCCCGAAAGCGGACGGACAACTTCCCGTAAGTGCATCTGCACGAACATAAACCGTTGTGTTGACAGTATAGCTCCAGTTGATGGGTAAATTATTGGCATTTCCTGCATTGGCATCCGTCTGCTGAAGATAGTATCTTACATTAACAGCGGCGGGATTGGGAACGATTGCAGCGGTAACTGTTGAAAAATTAACATTCACCATTCCGTCGAAATTATCATCACACAGTATGGCGTTGAAATTTGCGGTATTCACAGAAGGCGAAGGGTTGGTTGTTAATACAATTTCTGCGGCTTTTGTGCATCCGAACTGAGAAGTAACCTGGGCATAAACAGTTCCTGCAGGACCGTTATAAGCTGCAGGAGTGGCAATTGGCGTACCCGATAATGCAGCATTGGTAAAATATTGAACCGTAGTCCCGGAATCCGGAGTAACTGTTACCGAAGTAAGATCGAAGGTGCCATTTCCGTTAGCATCTGTACATGATGTCAATGAGCCATTTGCGGTTTGTAATGCATCAATATTAACAATAATTTTAAAATACTCAAAATCAGCAGGGTTTCCGTTTCCTTCGGTGTAATAAATAAAGGTATCCGTAGCATCTGCTGTAAGCCCGGGGTTTGGAGTGTAGGTAATTTGTCCTGTTGCTGGATTTACCGTTGCCGTTCCGTAAGTCGGTGCCAGGATTATACTGGTATTGGCAGGGACTATTGTTTGGGCAGATGTTGTGAAAGCAGGAGAAATAACTTTAGTGTTACATGAGCCGATATTGTAGGTGGTTGTTGTAATAGGCGGACAAAGGGTATAATTATATCCTGTTGTCAGTTTAGATTCACAATTATTTTTTGTTACAAGGCATGTGTATGTTCCGGCTCCGTATAATTCAGGGTTGATAGAATATGATGTTGCACCCGGAATCGGATTTCCGTTGAGATACCATTGATAGCCGTCATAACTATTGTCTACCTGCAATAAAATTCCCAGATAGCAGTCCCCGGTTTTTGAAATGACAGGAACAGATGAAAATCCGGCGAAGTAACCGCCATATCCCACAGCACCACTTCCGGAAGCAATTCCTGCGGTTACAGATTTGGTTGAATTTACGGTAATAGTTCCTGAAATGCTTGGGATAGAGTAAGTTACCCAGTTTGGATTGCCGCTAACAGGAACCGGGCCGTTGATCGCAGCAATAGGATTTCCGTTTAAAGTAACAGTTGCGCCAGTTTGGGTGATAATATTAAGCCTTGTACTGAATGTCTGGTTTCCGATTTTATTAATAAAGCCGATTTCATCAATTTTATTTGGAAGAAAACAGCTTAGCGGCGGGATAAAGTTCATTCCTCCCGTTGGATATTCGTTTCCGCCGGAAACTCCAGCCAAAAACTGGTATACATACACATTTTTGTTGGCAGAAATTCCCATATTGTAAATTCCATTTCCCTGATTAACGTAATTCAAACTCGGAATCATATAATATTGTCCTTCGTTCAGGGTAATTCCTGAGCTTACTCCGTTAATTGTAATCTGGGTATTATTTTCCGTGGCAATAACCAATGCAGACTCCATTTGTGATGTTACAGAGCCGTTGCCTTTTACCACAGCGAAATCTTTTCCCAGCCTGTCAACCGGAACTGCCTGATCCATAAGAATATCATTATTGCTAAGCCCGTTTGCGGGATAATGCATTCCATTAAAATTTCCATTGGTTACAGAGATTGGTTTTGTGGCTGCTATTTTTGCGCCGATTAATCCATCAAGGTTGAACGGGCTGTCTACGGCACGAACGTCCATAATGTACGATTGCCCTTTATTAAGTGTGAAAGCTTTTGTTGGAGTAGAAGAGCCGTCGGAAAAAATAACGTTTGGATTATATCCGGACACGACGATTGAGGTATTGTCTTCTGTAGCAGTTATTCCTATTGTTGAACTGATTATTGGGGAACTTACGTTCGGGGCATTGCTGTTATTCGGAGCCATTGCCGCATAAAAAATAGTTCCCAACCCCGCCAGTCCTTTTGAGGTGATAATTTCTGCATGGTTCTGAACAGAAAATCTGTAATTGGCAAAGAATTTTTTGGTTCCTTTTACATGCATCCCCATAGAATTCGGGATGAAAAGATCCTGCTGATTGACAGTGATAAGAAAAGAATTTGGGATTGCTACTTCTACAGGATTGCCTTTGCTTACCTGTACTGTTGTATATAATGTATTGTTATTGAAAATTTGAACATTAAAGGGCGTAATCTCGTTCGTTGAGACATATAAATAACCTTCCAGTGCGTTGTCTCCAACTTTTGATGCCATTGGCGCAAACCAGTGATCTGTATCAAGCTGTGCGTTGTATAATAAACAAAAAAAAGTACAAATGGTTAGTAGAAATTTTTTCATGTTTGTCAATAAGGGATGCAAATGTAAGTATTAAAAATCAATTATTTATCTAAAATTTAAACATCTGATATATAAATTTTACTTTTGTTGAATATTTAATATATGTTTAATGCAACACAGGATATCATAATAAAAAATCCCGATGCTTAGCACCGGGATCATATTTTTAAATAAGCAAGAATTATAAGCTTACTCTTACAAATCCTGTTACTTTAAGATCTGCATTTACAGATTTTACATAGTCGGCAACAGTGATGTTCGCATCTTTTATGAAAGACTGGTGTACCAATGTGTTGTCTTTGTAGAATCTTTGCATTTTACCTTTAAGGATGTTTTCAATAATATTTTCAGGTTTTCCTTCTTTAATAAGAAGTTCTCTTTCAATTTCCAATTCCTTGTCAATCGTTGCCTGAGAAACAGAAGTTTCGTCAAGAGCAATCGGGTTCATGGCAGCTACCTGCATAGAAACAGCTTTTGCAGCTTCAGAAGCTCCTTCTACATTGGCAGAAAGTGCAGTGATAGCAGCGATTTTGTTTCCTGCGTGGATGTAAGCTCCTAAGAAAGGCCCTTCAATTCTTTCGAATGCGCCGATCTCAATTTTTTCACCGATTACACCCGTCTGCTCAACTAATTTTTCAGCAACAGTAATTCCGTGGAAATCTGTAGCTAAAAGTTCTTCTTTTGTAGCAGCAAAGATTGCCATTTCAGCAAGTTCGTAAGCAAGCTCAATGAAAGCTTCGTTTTTACCAACGAAGTCGGTTTCGCAGTTTAATGAAATAACAGCACCCAGCGTGTTGTCTTCATTTACTCTTGCGATCACTGCTCCTTCAGTAGATTCTCTGTCTGCTCTGTTAGCAGCCACTTTCTGTCCCTTTTTTCTAAGGATATCTACTGCTTTTTCGAAGTCTCCTTCTGCTTCTACTAAAGCTTTTTTGCAGTCCATCATACCTGCACCTGTTTGGTTTCTCAATTTTGCTACGTCTGCAGCAGCTGGTGTATAAGACATAATATCTATTATTTTTTTTATTTAAGATTCGTATTAATTTTTAGCTTAATTTTAAAGCGATGCAAAGATAATGATTTTAATGATAAACTAAAAAATGACTTTTTGCGTTATTTATATATTTAATAATTTTTTAAATGTCTCTTTAATGAAAAAAATATTTCTTCTTATATTTTTATGCATATTTACCCTTGGTTTTTCACAGAAAAAGAAAAAGGCAAAATCAAAAGCTATTGTTGAAAAGGAAACAGCTATTATTTATAGCGAAAGTGATGCGGAAGCCACTGCTGAAGCCAGAGTTGTTGCAGGGTTCCTGAAGCAGAACCCAGGACATGCCAAAACAGATTATTTCAAAAGAAAGCTGATGAAGATCGTAATGGCAAATAATTCTCCGGAAGCCAAGCCAACGATAAAAACGCTGAGCGAAGACAAAATCAAACAGATGGTTATTGATAACAACAACCTCAATAAAGGAAAGGCTATAGCTGCTAATGCAGGCACTGCAACTCCTGAACGAACCGTAAGTTATGCCAGTGTTGGCGCAGCAGCAGGCAAAAAATCCGAAGCAAGTGAAAAAAATAAAAAAACAGCAGCCATGCTTACCCACATTTTTAATAATGACCCGATGGATAAGGAAGCTTACATCAATATCAGAAATCGGTCAAAATGTAACCTGATTGTAAAGATCAACGGAAAAAAATACTATAATCTTGATGTTCCGGCAAACGGACAGAATTTCCTGCTGGTGGAAAAAGGGGAATACATTCTTACAACTATGGTTTGTGATGCCAAGTATTCATCTCTAAAAAAGATCACCAAAGATATTGAGATCGAACTGAATCTGAGAGAGGATTAAAATAAAAATATATGATATAAAAAGCCGGTTAAGAATTTCTTAACCGGCTTTTTATATCATCCTTTAAACTGCCCCATGGCAATAAACTTATCCTGTCTTTGGGTTTCGAGTTCCTGTCCTGTGAATTTTGAGAAGGCTTTGATATTCTGTAAAATAGAAGTCTTCAGATTCTGAAATGCACCTGTAGGATCATAGTGTGCTCCTCCAAGAGGTTCTTCAATAATACCGTCGATAAATTTCTCTCGTAAGGCATCTTTCGGAGTAAGGTTCAATGCGTTGGCCGCATCTTCCTTGTGGTCCCAGTTTCTCCAGAGGATGGATGAGCAGCTTTCCGGAGCGATTACGGTATACCAGGTATTTTCCAGCATATATACTTTATTTCCTACACCAATTCCTAATGCTCCGCCGCTTGCTCCTTCACCGATAATATAAGTGAAGATGGGCGTTTTAAGCTGAACCATCTCAAAAATATTTCTGGCAATAGCTTCACCCTGACCTCTTTCTTCAGCTTCCAATCCCGGATAGGCCCCCGGTGTGTCTATCAAAGTTACGACAGGGATCTGAAACTTTTCAGCGAGTTTCATGAGGCGCAACGCTTTTCTGTATCCTTCAGGATTCGGCATTCCGAACCTTCTGTGTTGTCTTTCTTTTGTAGTTCTTCCTTTCTGAGTACCAATTACCATCACTTTCTGACCGTCAAGTGTAAGTAAACCACCTACCATTGCCGGGTCATCGGCATAATTTCTGTCTCCGTGAAGCTCAAGGAAACTGCCTTTATCTGCTATTCCGTTGATAAAATCCAATGCGTAAGGGCGATCCGGATGACGGGAAAGTTGTACTCTCTGCCAAGGCGTAAGATTACTGTAGATTTCTTTTTTCTTTTCTAAAATCTTATCCTCGATTTGGCTACATGCTAATTTTACATCAACACCACTTTCTTCTCCTACCAAAGAACATGTCTGAAGTTGATCCATTAGTTCTTTTATAGGAAGTTCGAAACTTAAATATTCCATTTCTTGAAGTAAATTAAATCTTTCAAATTTATGAAAAATTATATGAATCTATTTAAAATTATTAATTGCATTGTTTATTCTGGAGATAGTTTCCTCTTTTCCAAGAAGTTCCATGATGTCTGGTACATCAGGACCTTTGAGTTCTCCTACCAGCGAAAGGCGCAAGGGCATCATCACTTTTCCCATTCCCAATCCTTTCTTTTCGGCAAAATCATGAATGGCCTGCTTTAGCTGTTCAGCATTGAAATCTGTATTTTCCAAAGTGGAAATCAATTCTTCAAAAATACCGGAAGTTTCTTCATTCCATGCTTTCTTTGAAGCTTTTTCATCATAAGAAGCAGGTGCTTCGAAAAAAAACTTTCCTTTTTCATTATCAAGAGTAAGATCTTTTAAAAAGGTTAATCTTTCCTTCATTAATGATATTATTTTCAGTAATTTTTCATCTGAAAGCGTTGTATTAAAGTCTGAATTTTTCAAGATTTCAAGCAATTCTTTATCAGATTTTTGCTGAATATACTGATGGTTGAACCATTCCGCTTTTTCTTTGCTGAATCTCGCCCCGGCTTTATGAACTTTGTGTAAATCGAACTCTTTTGCCATTTCGTCCAGGGATAAAATTTCTTTATCATCTGCAGGAGACCATCCCAAAAGCGCCACCATGTTGATGAATGCTTCCGGAAGATACCCGCTTTCTCTGTAACCTTTGGAAACGTTTCCTGTTGCAGGATCCGTAAAATTCAGAGGAAAAACAGGAAACCCAAATTTATCGCCGTCCCTTTTGCTGAGTTTACCTTTTCCCTCCGGCTTTAAAATCAATGAAAGGTGCGCAAACTGCGGAGCTTCCCAACCCATTGCTTCATATAATAAAGTATGTAACCCTAAAGAAGGCAGCCATTCTTCACCACGGATCACGTGGGAAATTTCCATTTCGTGGTCATCAATAATATTGGCAAAATGGTACGTGGGCATTCCGTCGTTTTTTACCAGGACTTTATCATCCAACGTGTTTGTATTAACTGCAAAATTTCCACGAATAATATCTGTAAGTCCTAAAGTACGGTCAATGGGCATTTTGAATCTTACGACATACGGCGTTTTTTCGTCAAGCAGCTTTTGTACTTCTTCTTCAGAGAGTGCCAAACTGTTTCTAAGCTGATTTCTGGTTCGGTTGTCATAAGAGAAAACCTCACCTCTTGCTTCATATTCTGCGCGGATGGCATCCAGTTCTTCCGCGGTGTCGAAAGCGATATAGGCATAATCTGTTTTCAGGATCTGTTCTGTGTATCTGTCGTAAATATCTCGTCTTTCAGACTGTCTGTACGGAGCGAATTTTCCTCCTTTTTTAGGGCTTTCATCGGCAATGATCCCGCACCATTCCAAAGCTTCTTCTATGTATTCTTCTGCGCCTTCCACGTATCTTGCGGTATCCGTATCTTCAATTCTCAATACAAATTCGCCACCCTGGTTTTTAGCAAAAAGATAATCATATAATGCGGTTCTTACACCCCCCAAATGCAAAGGTCCTGTAGGACTTGGAGCAAAACGTACTCTTACTTTCTCCATTTTCAATTTAAATTTTGTGCAAATTTACTTAAAAATATACGGTTTTAAGAATGTTTAAGAGATGGTTTGCTTGCTTTTTTGATCTGAATATTTACTTTTGTATAATAAAAAAAGCCGTAAATTATGTTAGAAATAGGAGAGAGACCCTGGGGGAAATATTATGTTTTGGCAGATGAACCGAACTATAAACTAAAAAGAATAGAGGTAAATCCGGGCCAGAAGCTTTCTTATCAGTACCATCATAAAAGACAGGAGCAGTGGACGATTATTAAAGGTGATGCAACGGTGGTTCTGGACGATAAGGAGATCAGTCTAAAGTACGGAGAAAGTATTTTCATCCCTCTTGGTGCAAAACACAGAATGATGAATCTTTCCGAAAAGCCTGTGGTATTTATTGAAGTGCAGACCGGAACATATTTTGGGGAAGATGATATTGTGAGGATTGAGGATGAATATGATCGAAATTAATCTTTAGTAAATATAAATGGCTGACTGTAATTAAGACAGCCGTTTTTTTAGAACAGACTTTTCAGCCATAGTTTGAATTTTTTTGTGCCTGAAAGATTGAGCTTAAGTTCAGGCTGAGGAAACTTCCTCTCAAATGCTGTTATAAAATCATCAATATTTTTTGAGGGAAAAAAAGAAAGCTTATGCCAGTCTGAAGGAGAAAGCGGATGAAAATCAATGAATTCAGTGTGGTTTTCCGAATGAATGCTTTTCCAGAATTCAAAAAACTTCATCGTGTCAAAATCATTTTTGTGTCCCCAGTTCATTATTTTTTCAAGGATTTCATTTTCATCTCTTGCCCATGACTGATGAATGAGGCGATATTCGAGGGATAATGTTCGTCCTGTATTGGTTCTTCTTGCGTATTGGTATTTTGGATAGTTGGTGATAAGGAAGCATTTTTCTTCAAATGGCTCAACAATATAAAAACCATGTTCATCATGCCGGAATAAGGTGACCCAATCTACCTGAAAATTAATAGGATTTTTTTCAGGATTTGCCAAAAGATATTGGTGTTTTCTTAAGAATTGAGAGAGCTTTTTAAAGTCATAAGCATATTCATCACCATCAATTTGAATGTGCCATCCTCCATTTCCCATTTTTTCCGCCATCATATTTCTTTGCCTTGTTTCCAGTTCCATAGGGGCACTACCGGGAATAAAAAATTTATCTTTATAAAATATAATTTTATTGTGCTTATCAAGACTTCTTATTTCTGAGAAAAAACTTTCAGGAATGTTTACATTATTGCCGGCCCAAGTTTTATTGTTTTCATCATAGCTTATCACAATACGGTCTACATGATCGTAAATTTGTTTTACAGAAGTGAAAATATAAGAATAATCATAAGATAGTAGATAGCCTGCTTTGATAATGTTTTTTTTGTCTCTCATAATAAATGCTTATTTTCGTTAGCCGGAATATTTAAGGCATGACAAAATAATAAATTAAAAATGGGAATTAAAAGATTTTTTAAAAATAAAATCAGGGATCGTAATTTTATTAAGAATAAGAGAATACTTAAGATTAATCATTATGATTTAGATTTTTTTGAAAATTTTACCTTTAATTTCACTGTTGGCGAAAGTCCTGAAGTTTCAATTATTATTCCCGTTTACAATCAGATAAGATATACTTTAAACTGCCTTTATACCATCGATCAGTTTGACCGTGATATTCAAAAGGAAATTATCATCATCAATGATAAAAGTACAGATCATACTTTAGAATATTTAAAAAAGATTAACGGAATAACCATTATCGATAACCCGGAAAATTTAGGCTTTCTCAGAAATATTAATAAAGGCATCCAGGCAGCAAAAGGGAAATATGTATACCTTCTGAACAACGACGTTGAGGTTCAGGAAAATTATTTGTCAAGCCTCCTCAATGTTTTCAAAAGTAAAGATAAAGTGGGTGCTGTAGGCTCTAAAATGATCTTCGCTGATAACACACTACAGGAAGCCGGATGCCTCATCTTTGAAAATACAGAAATTGTAAACCTGGGAAGATGTGAAGCTATTGATACACCAAAATATAATTTTTTAAGAAAGGTTGATTATTGTTCCGGATGCAGTTTACTTTTTCAAAGAGTAGACAGTAGCGGCAATCTCAATCTCCTGGATGAAGCTTTTCTGCCTGCTTACTATGAGGAAACCGATCTTTGTCAGCGTTTAAAGTATGAACAGGGTCTGGATATTTATTATCAGCCGGGTTCCGAAATTATTCATTTTGAAAATATATCTTACACAGGCAAAGACAATGGTAAAGAACTTCTGCTTCAAAAGAATAGGGAAATCTTTATGAGCAGATGGAATCAATATTTTACCAATACAAGATTTCTTGATAAAGGAAATGCCAATAATCTCAACGTTTTTTATAAAAAACCGAATATTTTAATTCTTGAAGAACTTATTCCGAAACCGGACAAAGATTCGGGTTCCAGGAGGTTTTTGGAAATCGTAAAGATTCTTCAGAAAAATCAGCACAGGATAATTTTAGCAGTAAAACAGCTTAGTGATGAAGATGACGTGTATGTAAATTTTTTCAGAGGTATTGGTGTTGAAGTCTGCAAAGATTTTGTCAATGCACAAGACAAGATGGTTAAAATTAAAGATCAGGTACAGGAAGCCCTTCAATTTGTAGATATTGTCTGGATTTTCAGGCCGACGGGTTTTGATTTTTGGTATAAAATGATAAAAGATAAACTTTCCGGACAGAAAATAGTGTACGACATGGTAGATCTTCATTATCTGAGAATGGAGAGGGAAAATGAATATATCGCCATAACAAAAGACCGTAAAAAGGAAATGAAATTCTTTAGGGAAACAGAATATTCTGCTATGCAGAAAGCAGATGTAGTTGTTTCCATCAGTGATGAGGAAAAGAAAATCGTTTCCGGACAAGGTATTCAGAATGAGAAAATATTTACGGTAAGCAATATTCATGAACCTGTGAAGGTTCAGCATGTAGCATATTCCGACAGGAAAGATCTTTTATTTATAGGCGGTTTTTATCATATGCCGAATATGGATGCCGTAAAATTCCTTTACGAAAACATAATGCCTTTGGTTTGGGCTAAAGATGATACGATTAAAATTAATATACTCGGGCCGGATTTTCCTGACGAAATAAAAAAACAATATAATTCAGAGCGCTTCTGTATTCTGGGATATCAGAAAAGTGTTGATTACTGGTTTGAAAACTCAAGAATTTTTGTAGCACCGCTAAGATACGGAGCCGGTGTTAAAGGTAAAATAGGCCAGGCTCTGGAATTTTCCCTGCCCGTAGTAACAACGGAGATCGGTGCAGAAGGAATGGGCCTTGTGGATGGAGTGACCGCTTTGGTATCGGGAAATAATGCAGAACATTTTGCAGATAAAATCCTGGAACTTTACCACAATGAAAAACTATGGAATACCCTTCACCAAAATAGCAGTCAGCCTCTCGAAAAATTTTCTGTCAATCAGCAGGAGAAAAATATCAAAAGTATGTTTGAATATTTAGGATTCAAATAAAGCTGTTATTATTGTATAATTTCCCTGATCCAGTTGCTAAAGCCATATTTTTTCACAATTTCTTCGGGAATTTTGTAGTAAGGTTTTTTCAGAAACTGTTTAATATTTTTATAATTGTCGTTTTCAATGATAAAGATATTGTCAGGATGGTAAAAGTCATAATTTTTTACTGTAATATTGTCTGTAATTACTTTTTTCTGATAATAAAGTCCTTCAAAAAATCGGATAGAAAGTCCGTTATGCAGAGGATCTACAAAATCCAGTAGAATGTCTGAGTTTTTTACATGTTCCAGGTTTTCCTCAAAAGTAATCCTGTTTTTAATGTAGGTAATTTTGCTGTTTTTACGTTCCGGCTCAGTGAAGTACTGAATGAATATGGAGAGATTTACATCAAAAGCGGAAACCTCATCAATAAATCTGTCGATTTTTTCTTCCCTGCTTTTCCAATATAATCCCACGAAATAAAGACTAGGATTTTCAGTATGGTATGGTTTGTAAAACGGAGGAAGATGATCAAAATAAAAATTGGTAATCTGCCTGATATTATGCTGATTTTTAACTTTTTCAAAACAGAAAAAAGTGTCAAATAAATCGAAATATTTTTTAACCTCAGGAAACTTTTCAATCCCGTCCCACTGGTAGGCGATCAGTTTCGAAGTTTTTTCTTTGAGTTTTTTTATGAATGAAACCGGAAAATTATCTGGGCGTATCACCAGAATATAATCCAGTTTACTTTCTATTGCGGAAAGATTGCCTTCAAGCTCCTCTTCAAAATGGCGATTGATCAGTTTTTGCTTATAGCCTTTATCCCTAAGGATATTTTTGATAAAAAAGTTTTTAATACTTTCAAGCCCGCGGTATTTGAATTTTGAAACTTTATCTGTAATAAGAAAAGGCTCAAACCCTGCTTTTGTAAGATTATTGACAAAAAGCTGTTGGAAATCTGAATAATCAGGCATTATCAAAAGAAATTTTTCCATTTTCATCATTTTGAATTTGAATTGAAAATACGGAACATGATGATTTTAAAATGCTTTCGCAGACTATTGACAGGTCTGTTGAAGTATTCCCTTTTTATAGTATTGCTATCCTTTAAACTGATGGTATTGAGGTATTTAAAGTAAGTTTTCTCAATATTTTTCAGGTTAATCTCATCATTGAATTCAGGATTGGCTTCCCTAAATGTCCTTTCCATTTCAAGTACCGCTTCATCGGAATAATTTGAATCGTGTTTAAAATTTCCGATAACTATTTTTTTCAGATAAGCTATATAATAAGCACTGATATTCTTCTGCGGATAGGTAAGATAATATTTATTGTAGATGGTTTTAATAATACTCAGATAACCTAAAAGATTTTTATCGCTTTTCTTTTTAGTGATCGACTGTGCATTGTCAACAGTATAAAGGTAAGTAATTTCAGGAATGAACATCACGTTTTTGGCCCTGAACATTGTTTCGAAAAACCATAATTCATCTTCATGGTAGATTCCGCTTAAAAATTTCAGATGATTTTCTTGGATGAATACTTTTCTGTAAAGTTTATTCTGTGCAATAGGACTTAAGCCTTCGGTCATATTTTTAATGAGAACCTCAAAATGATTGTTGGCAATTACTTGCTTTTCAGAAGGATGAGGTAATGATGAAATGTTTTCTTTTTTGTACCATGAATAAGTGGCTGTTTTTCCAACGATAATATCTTCTTTTCCGGTATAGGCGGAAACGAGGGTTTCGATAGATTTTGGTGGAAGGAGATCGTCACTGTCACAGAAAAAGATAAAATCTCCTTTAGCTTTTTCCAGCCCGAAATTTCTTGTATCAGAAAGCCCTTTATTCTGTTGGTCATACATTTCAAACCTTTCATCGGAAAAAGTGTTGATAATTTCCAGCGTATTGTCCGTGCTTCCGTCATTGATCAAAATGCACTGGATGTTTTTATACGTTTGATTCTTAATGCTTAAAAGTACTTCATGCATGTAATGCGAAGCATTGTAACAAGGAACAATAATGCTTACTGAAAGGTTCATGTTAAATAATTTTTTTCAGGGTTTCGTGTACCGCCTCGATTGAAAAAGGACGAAGGCTGTTTACCGAATTTTCACTAAGAAGATTCCAAAGTTTTTCATCATTATTCAGTCGGATGATGGATTCTGCAAAAGATTTTTCATCATTGGCAATCAGAACATTTTTTTCGTTCACCAGCTGCATGCCTTCAGCGCCGATATCTGTAGTTACAACAGGTAAAAAATATTCAAAGGCCTGGCCTATCTTACCTTTTACACCGGCTCCGAATCTCAATGGTGCTACCATCAATTTAGACGTCATGAAATACTCCTCAATGCTTTCCACAAATCCTAAAAATTTGAACTTAGGATATTGTTTCAGATCGAGTTTATCAGCGACATTTCCAATCACGCTTACCTCAAGATCAGGATTTTCCTTCCATACCAGGGGCATTACTTTTTCATATAAAAACTTTACCGCATCAATATTGGGTTCATGAATAGAACCAATGAATACAATTCCCCTGCTTGATGCAAAATCATTCCTTTCTGAAATATCAATTTTAGGATAATGTATATTGGAAATGGTAAGGATTTTTCTTTCATCAGAATACTTTTGCATGATTTCCTTTTCTTTATCGGAAATCGCAATGATATAGTCAAGTTGAGGCGCAATAACCGTTTCCAGACGGAAGAAGTGTTTATATTTTTTCTTTAACGAAATACGGTTCGGTTCAATCTCAATTGCTCTTTTATAACGTAAAAAATGAATGTCTACCATGTCGTAGATGAATTTCGCAGTGGGCAGAATATTTTTTATTTTTTGATAGAATAAATTCAGGGCAAGAGGTCCGTTAAACCAGACAAAGTCTACTTTTTTAAAATCATTTAGAAATTCGTAGATGGTTTTGTACTTTTTGTTTTCAGTAAATACAATGATATTATTTACCTTATAAAACTTTACATAAGGATCATCTTCAAATATATGAGGCGCAAATAAAATACAGTTGTAGCCCAACTCTTTGTAGATGAAGATAATTTCCTTAAGCCTGTTGGAGCCGGAGTCTCTATCATGAGTAGGAAAATCCCGGGATGCAAATAAAATGGTTTTTTTTAACGGGTCAAAAGAGCCTATGTTAACAATCTCCTGTGTATTTAGAATACTGAGTTTTTCTTTTCGTTTAAAGTGTTTTTTAATTCTTTTTATAATTCCCATTATTATGCTTTTTTGTTGAGCCCAAACACTTTATCCGTCCAATGTTCCAGGGTATACCTGTAATAAATTTCTTCCGGAACTTTTTCATAAGGAGTTTCAAAAAAAGATTTTTCCAGATTACTGCATGTTTCATTTAACACCAGGATATTCTTCGGGTTGTAAAAATCATACCTTTTGATCAGCTCATTATCCGTAATGATTTTCTTTTCCAAAGCCAACGCTTCAAAGACCCTGAAGCTCAGTCCGTATTGGTTTTCACGGGTGAGATCAAGCAAAGCTCGCGAATTTTTATAAAATTCCGGAAGTTTTTTATGGCTTATTTTTTTAATGCTGAATAAGATGTGCAGGTTTTCCGGAATCTGAATAAATACATTCCTTAATTGATGCTTCCAGCCTTTTTTCCCGATCACAATAATCTGAAATTTAGACTGTATCTGCAGGAGCCTTTTAGTAAGCTGTTTAATAAATTCTACTCTTTTATTATCATAGGAAGTGATGTAAAAAAGATCCATCTCAGGATTTTGTTTTCTCTCCGGACAAAATGGAAGGTAAATATAATTGGTGAGCTTTTCAAAGCCATATTTTTCAACATCGGCAATATCAAATGAAAATATTTTATCAAAAAGATCAAGTTTTTCTTTATCCACTACCACGCGGTCAAGGCTATCATAAAGATAAGTGATAAGGCGGCTGGTATATTTTCTGATTTCCTGAAGGGTAGCGAAATCAAAAGTATCCGGGTTCATCACCAGAATCTGATCCTGATATCCCAGCTGGTGAAGAGAATCGGTAACAAACCGTTGTCTTTTTTCCGTTTTCAGATTTTTATTGAGAAAGATTTTGCTTACGGCATTTTTTGCCCTTTCACTAAAATTAGAATGGGTTACATCGGCAATTTTAATGTGGTGGGCATCTATATTTTTAGAACGTAAAGCATCAACTATATAGTGGTCGTATCCCCAGAAATCGAAACTAATTACACAGATTTTCATTCACTCAGTTTTGCTCCTTTTTTAATGATTCATACGTTTCAAAAACACTTAAGGATTGCAGATAGGAAAGCTGATAGCCTTCTTTTCCGTCAAGAATACCTAAACGCAAAATATATGCCTTAAAAAATTTAAAAGCCGTTTTTGAATATTGTATTGCAAGACTATATTTTTTCCCTTTGGCTGCCAGTTCCTGCCCTTTCAGAATTCCATAATGAATCATTTTTGATTTATAGGAGTTATAATCACTAACGGAAAAATGCAGCAGCTTATTTTTTAACGCTCCAATGGTTCCGTTTACATGAAGCGTTTCGTGAACTTTTTTGTCACCGGTGTATCTTGCCTTGGACTTTCTAAACAGCCTGAAATTCTTATCGGTCTGTGTTCCGGAATAATGAATGGGCTTACCTGCAAAATAAAATTTTCTGTAAAAATAATAAGCATCTTTTTTCTCCGGCTTTTCTAATTCTTCCAGAATTTCATTTTTTAAAGACGCAGTGATTCTTTCATCTCCGTCAAGAAACAATACCCAGTCATTTTTTGCGGCATCCAAAGCAATATTTCTTTGCTTTGTAAAATCCTCAAACGTATGTTGAATTACCTTTACTTTAGAAAATTGCTGTGCGATTTCTATTGTTTTATCTGTACTGAAAGAATCTACAACAATAATTTCGTCACAGAAATCAAAGCACTCCAGTACTTCCCGAATGTTTTTTTCTTCGTTATACGTAATGATTAAGCCACTTACATTCATCATGACCTTTTCTGCCATCCCAATTATTTTATCTAAAAAAGAATTAATTTTCAAAGATAAGTTTTAATTTGAAATGTATCGGTGTATCTTTCCGTTTATATCAGTAATCTACCGTTCAAAAGAATTTTCCGGAAGGTAAAAATTGATCGTAATTGTTTGATTTGAAAATATTTAGACTTGTAAATCAGAGTCTCAGCGTATAAAACTTTAAGGTTTAAAGATTTTATCAAATTTTTTAATGAATCATTCATCGCTTCCATTTCTACTGAAATGAAAGGATGGTTTTTTCGATAATTTTCACACAATCTAAAAGCTGCTCTTCCGTAATAACCAAAGGCGGAGCAAGCCTGATGATATTTCCATGAGTCGGTTTGGCAAGTAGCCCGTTATCTTTTAATTGTAAGCATATATTCCATGCTGTGGAACTTTCCGGAGTATCATTGATTAAAATGGCATTAAGTAATCCCTTTCCTCTTACTTTGGTAATAAGATTGGTTTTTTCAATTAATTTTTCAATTTCGGAACGGAATAATTTCCCCAGCTCTTCAGCTCTCTCGGATAGTTTTTCTTCCTGTACAACGTCCAGTGCTGCTACTGCTACTGCACACGCAATAGGATTTCCCCCAAAGGTTGATCCATGCTGGCCGGGTTTTATGACATTCATAATTTCGTTATTGGCTAAAACTGCTGAAACAGGATACATCCCGCCGGAAAGAGCCTTGCCTAAAATAAGAATGTCCGGCTGAAGATCTTCATGATGACAGGCAATTAATTTCCCGGTTCTTGCAATACCCGTCTGAACTTCATCTGCAATAAACAAAACATTATATTTCTTACATAATTCGGAAGCGCTTTTCAGAAAACCGCTGTCCGGAACATAAACTCCCGCTTCACCCTGAATCGGTTCAACAAGGAATGCCGCAATATTGTCTGCCTCTCTGCTCAGAACTTCTTCCAATGCATTGATGTCATTGTACGGAATTTTAATAAATCCTGGTGTAAAAGGGCCGTAATTCTGATTGGCATCCGGATCATTTGAGAAAGAAACGATGGTAGTGGTTCTTCCGTGAAAATTATTTTCGCAAACAACAATTTTAGCCGCATTTTCGGAAATACCTTTTATCTCGTAGCTCCATTTTCTGGCTAATTTCACTGCGGTTTCTACTGCTTCCGCCCCGGAATTCATGGGCAATACCTTATCAAAACCAAAAAGATCAGTAATCTTCTTCTCGTATTCCCCCAATCTGGAATTGTAAAAGGCCCTTGATGTTAAAGCAAGTTTTTTAGCCTGCTCCACTAATGCTTCCACAATTTTAGGGTGAGAATGTCCTTGATTAACAGCAGAATAAGCTGATAAAAAGTCATAATATTTTTTGCCTTCCACATCCCATACAAAAACACCTTCACCTTTGTCTAAGACAACGGGAAGAGGATGGTAATTGTGGGCACCATGTTTGTCCTCAAGGTCGATAAAATATTGTGAATCTTTTATAATTTCTGCTGTTGACATATATTTGATTTTGCGCAAATGTAAACAATATAAATGATATCGTTAAACAGAAATCCAGTGTTGATAAAGACGTTAATTTAAGAACTTTTAATTCTGTAGTAAAAGTGTATCAGAAAATATTTATTATACAAATAATCTGTTATAGTTATTCTATCTTTAGAAAATATGATTTTAATATTTTTTTAAATTAAATACTTGCGCATCAACTTTGTCAAAGTTCCGAACTTTGACAAAGTTTTTTAAATGCTGCATAAAAAAACCGCCTTCATGAGGCGGTTAAAAATTATATACAAATCAGATTAATGATTGTCGTATTTTTTATCCATCACAAAATCTTCCATGAATTTTGTGGTGTAATTTCCTGAAAGATAATCTTCATGATCCATCAGCTGTCTATGGAAAGGAATGGTTGTTTTAACGCCTTCAATATAAAATTCTTCCAACGCTCTTCTCATCTTAGCAATAGCTTCCTCACGGGTTTGTGCCGTAGTGATAAGTTTTGCGATCATTGAATCATAATTGGAAGGAATAGTATATCCTGAATAAACGTGAGTGTCAACTCTTACACCGTGTCCCCCAGGAATGTTTAATCCTGTGATTTTCCCCGGAGATGGTCTGAAATCCATATAGGGATCTTCTGCATTAATTCTGCATTCAATGGAATGTAATTTCGGATAATGATTGATTCCCGAAATAGGAGTTCCTGCAGCCAGAAGAATTTGTTCTCTGATCAGATCATAATCAATTACCTGTTCTGTAATCGGATGCTCTACCTGAATTCTCGTATTCATTTCCATGAAATAGAAATTTCTGTGTTTGTCTACAAGGAATTCAATAGTACCCACTCCTTCATAACCAATAAATTCAGCCGCTTTTACGGCAGCTTCACCCATTTTCTCACGAAGCTCGTCGGTCATGAAAGGCGAGGGCGTTTCTTCCGTAAGCTTTTGGTTTCTTCTCTGAACCGAGCAGTCTCTTTCAGAAAGATGACAGGCTTTACCGAACTGATCTCCCGCAACCTGAATTTCAATATGTCTTGGTTCTTCGATCAGTTTTTCCATGTACATTCCTCCGTTTCCGAAAGCAGCAACCGCTTCCTGGATCGCAGATTCCCAATGCTCTTTCAGATCTTCAGCTTTCCAGACTGCTCTCATCCCTTTTCCACCACCACCGGCCGTAGCTTTAATCATCACAGGATAACCAATCTCTTCGGCAGTTTTAGCAGCAATTTCATAAGATTCAATGAGGCCGTCGGAACCAGGCACACAAGGTACACCTGCCGCCTTCATGGTTGCTTTCGCATTCGCTTTATCTCCCATTTTCTCAATCTGTTCAGGAGTAGCACCGATGAACTTGATACCGTTTTTCTGGCAGATTCTGGAAAAGTTGGAGTTCTCTGATAAGAAGCCATAACCAGGGTGAATTGCGTCTGCATTGGTGATTTCCGCAGCAGCAATAATGTTAGGAATTTTTAAATATGAGTCTCTGCTCATTGCTGGACCGATACAAACCGCTTCGTCTGCAAATCTTACGTGAAGACTGTCTTTGTCGGCAGTCGAATAAACCGCAACGGTTTTAATCCCCATCTCTTTGCAAGTACGTAATATACGCATTGCAATTTCGCCACGATTGGCTATTAATATTTTTTTGAACATCTTCTTTAATTTGAAAATTAGATAATTTGAAAATTAGGAATGAGTACGAAACTTAAAAGTTAGTTATCTAACTTCTATCTTCTAACTTCTAACTTCTAACTAAATTATGATGGATCTACTAAGAATAAAGGTTGGTCATACTCTACAGGAGAAGAATCATCTACTAAAATCTTAACGATCTTTCCGCTTACCTCAGATTCAATCTGGTTGAATAGTTTCATTGCTTCGATTACACAAACCGTTTTACCTACGGAAACTTCATCGCCTACATTTACAAATACATCTTTATCAGGAGATGGCTTTCTGTAGAAAGTTCCTATCATTGGAGACTTGATAGTCACATATTTACTTTCATCGGATGCTGCTTCGGTTTTTTCAGCAGGCGCAGTTGCAGGAGTCGCAACCGGTGCAGGGGCAGCAGCAGCCTGCTGAGGCGCAGTGTGATACACAGTAGGTTGAGCATAAGCAACTTCGCTACCCGCTAATGGAGTTTTAATAGTGATTTCGAAATCTTTAGTTTTGTATTTTACTTCAGAAACTTCTGCTTTAGATACAAACTTGATAAGATTTTGTATGTCTTTAATGTCCATAAAATTGATATTTGATTTTGGGCCAAAGATACCAAAAAATAGTAAAAAACAACAAAAAACCGCCGATTTTTATAAAAATCGGCGGTTTTTTGTATCAAAACGAGTGTTTTCCAGAGGAAATCGACTCTTAATTTTCTTCAGTAGTTGTTACTTCCTTTTCCAATACTACTTTTCCTCTGTAGTAAAGTTTCCCTTCATGCCAGTGAGCTCTGTGATATAAGTGAAGCTCTCCTGTTGTTGCATCTTTAGCTAATTGAGGAACTACAGCTTTATAGTGAGTTCTTCTCTTATCTCTTCTTGTAGACGACTGTCTTCTCTTTGGATGTGCCATTTTCTAATAACTTTTTTAATTGATGAGTGATGAGATTCATCATCTCATCATTAAACTATTTAATTTTTATTCTTCAAATTTTTTAATGCATCCCATCTCGGGTCGCTTTTATGTTCTTCCTCTTCATCATTTTCTTTGGGACTGAACTTTTCAAGGATGGCAAGATCTTCATCACTTACATTTGGTGAAATTTTTTTCATCGGAATAGAAAGGGCAACGTTTTCATAAACCAATTGTGCCACATTGAAAGCATGATCGCTTGTAGGAATTGTTATAACATCTTCCTCGCTGTCGTCATATTCTTCCCCGAATTTCACCAATACCTTGATCTCATTTTCAATGGAATGGTCGAAATTTTCGTTTGTAATATCACAAACAAGCGCTACCGTACCATTTACTTTGATCTCAAACTCCAGAAACGTAGAATGTTTGTCAAGTAAAACATTTACTGAAATCCTGGGATTTGTAAATTCCTGTTCAGTATCAAATAATTGAAAGAACTCCTTATTGATCTCAAACCTGAACTCGTGCCTGCCGGTTTTTAATCCGGAAAAGTTTACGTCATAGTTTCTTAACTTGTCCATAAAATGAGTGTGCAAAAATATGCAATTTTTTTATAATAACAAATAATTTCTAAAACAAATTCACTTAAAATCTATATTGGAGATTTACGCTTCTGCTTCGTCCGGTAAATCTTCATCTATTCCGTTATCTACAACCATTTTTCTCGGTTGCAGTCGGTTGCTCATCAAATCATTGTATTCGCTTCTGTTCCTGAAAACTTTAATAGCTGTAAAAATAGCTTCGGTAAAACTCCGTTCGTCCGCTATGTTTTTTCCTGCAATGTCATAAGCAGTTCCATGATCCGGAGAGGTTCTTATGAATGGAAGACCTGCTGTATAATTCACGCCTTCTTCATACGCTAATGTTTTAAACGGGGCTAAACCCTGATCGTGGTACATCGCCAGAACCGCATCAAAACTTTTGTATTTTTCCGGCTGGAAAAAACTGTCGGCAGGGAAGGGTCCGAATGCAAGGATTCCGTTATCTGAAAGTTCTTTAATGGCAGGAGCAATAATTTCAATTTCTTCTTTTCCAATTACGCCGCCGTCTCCTGCATGTGGATTTAACCCTAAAACAGCAATTTTCGGTTTTGAAATATTAAAATCTTCAATTAAAGTCTGGTTTAAAACGCGGATTTGCTTTTTGATTTTTTCTTTAGAAATATTTTCCGCCACCTGAGCAATTGGAATGTGGTGTGTCAGTACCGCTACCTTTAAATCTTCCGTTACCAGGAACATTAATCCTTTTTTATTGAATTTTTCTTCAAAATATCCGGTATGTCCGGCATGTTTAAAGCCCATTTTCACCATTTCATCCTTGTTGATGGGTGCTGTAACCAGTACATCAATGTCTCCTTTTAATAAAGCTTCTGTGGCAGCTTCAAGAGAATCAATGGCCAATTTGGTGGATTCTTCGGTTGGTGTGCCGAGCTCTACCATAGAATTTTCTTTTACGAGATTCACCATATTAAGCTTTCCTCCCTGGGCTTGCGATGCTTCATTAATGTAATTGAAATTCAGATTCAGCTTAAAAATATTTTTCTGATAAGTGAACAATTTTCCCGAACCAAAAATCACAGGGGTGAAAAAATCCGTAATGGTTTTGTCTGCAAGGGATTTCATGATGATTTCCGGGCCGATGCCATTAAAATCTCCTATTGAAATTCCTACTCGTACTTTATGGTTTTTTGGGCTCATTTTGATTATCTTTGAAGATTAATAAACTACAAATTTAGCAAAAAATAATATGTTTACAGGAATAATTGAAGCGGTAGGGGTAATTGAGAAGATTGAAGAAAACGGAAGCAATATTAATTTTATATTAACCTGTCCTTTCACGAATGAACTGAAAATCGATCAAAGTTTAGCACACAACGGTTGTTGCCTTACCGTTGTAATGATCAGTGAGAACCAATATGTAGTTACAGCAATCAATGAAACTTTAGAAAAAACAAATCTCGGAAAATGGGAAGTTGGAACTGTGGTAAACCTTGAACGCTGCATGAAAATGGACGGGAGGCTTGATGGGCATATTGTACAAGGTCATGTTGATAAAACCGGAGAAGTGGTGAATATTGAAAATAAAGACGGAAGTTATTTCATTACGATCTCGTATGATGGTAACGGCGGTTTTGTTACAGTTCCTCAAGGTTCCATTACGGTAAACGGAATCAGTCTCACAGTTGCAAAAAGTGAAGACCATCAGTTTTCTGTTGCTATTATTCCTTATACCTGGGAATTTACCAATATGCAGTATTTAAAAAAAGGTGACCATGTTAATTTGGAATTTGACATAATTGGTAAGTATATTGCTAGGTTAATTAATAAACAGAATGTCAATGAGTATGTACAAAGGATATAGCCTGAGAAACCGTGTCTTTTTCGGATTCTTGTTGGTATGTCTTTTAAGTGTTGTCGCTTCTTCGCTGGTTCCCTATTTTGTTTTAAGGGAAAATTCCATTACGAAAAGCAGGATTGATATGCAGGAAAAAACAGGAGCGGTAATCCGCTATCTGGATTATGCAGTAAGCATGAAACATACAGAAACGCAGGATCTACCCACTCTTCTTGATAACAAAATCTTTGAAATTGCAGACATCAACCTGCACGACATTATTTTATACGACTTGAAAGGAAATTATTTACTTTCCAATAAAGATGAAAGCCTCGTAGAGCAGAAAAAGATTCCTATCAATATTGTTAACAGGATTCTTGCAACCAAAGCAAGGGTAGATATCAAAGGATATGATGCCTCTAAAGATGCCGTGCTTACCTCATCCTATCTTCTCCTGAAAAACAATGACCTTGAGCCGATTGCCATTGTATATATCCCTTTATACCATAATGAATCCGAGTATCTTGATGTTCTTAATACCTATGTGAAATATATTATTCTGGTTGATATCTTCCTGATTCTTTTCAGTGTATGGTTCAGCTGGGTTATGTCTAATAATTTAGCGAAAAATATTACCAAATTTTCTGATATGATTACCAGGATTACGCTGTTTGAAAATGAAATGCGGCCCATCCGGTATTATAAAAATGATGAATTGAATGCTCTTGCAAGAGCATATAACAGGATGATTCTTCAGATTCAGGATCAGAAAGAAAGGCTCCGTTTCAAAGCATCCGAAGAAGCGTGGAGAGAAATGGCGAAGCAGGTAGCTCATGAAGTGAAAAATCCGCTCACGCCAATGAAGCTTACGATTCAGAATTTTGAAAGAAAATTTGATCCCGAAGATCCGAACATCAGGGAGAAAGTAAAACAAATGAGCAAAACAATGGTTGATCAGATTGATCTTATCGCCACTGTTGCTTCAGCTTTTTCAGAATTTGCCAAGCTGCCGGAGAAAAATAATGAAATTATTAACCTGAATAATGAAGTGGAAGATATTCTTCGCGTTTTCAATGACGACAGTATTTTCATGCATTCCAATAAAAGCAATATCATGATCAATATGGACAGGATTTACTTGTCCAGAATCATTACCAATCTTGTTACCAATGCCAAACAGGCTGAAAGTGATGAGCGAAAACTCATTATTAATGTTGATGTAGAACAGCATCAGAGAAGAGTAATGATTTCTGTTCAGGATAACGGAATCGGAATTCCTGAAAATATTTATGAAAGAATTTTTGAACCCAATTTCACCTCTAAAAACAGCGGAATGGGTCTTGGCTTGGCTATGGTAAGGAAAATGGTTGAAGATTATAAAGGCGAAATTACCGTGAAATCCGAAGTCGGAAAAGGTTCTACATTCACCATCACTTTGCCTACGAATTTATAGTGAAACCTTTTACGTTTAAACAATTTACCATTCAGCAGTCAAAAGAGGTTTTTCGGGTAGGAACCGATGGTGTTCTGCTCGGTGCTTTGGCGAATGTTCAAAATACTCTCAAAATTCTCGAAATCGGAACCGGAACCGGATTGATCTCATTAATGCTTGCGCAGAGAAATTCTGATGCAGAGTTTTTAGGAATTGATATCAATAAAGATGCAGCTGAACTCACTAAAATCAATTTTGAAAATTCTCCTTTTTGTTCCAGGTTAAAGAATATTCATCAGGATTTTAAATTTTTTGAAACGGAACAGAGGTTTGATCTCATTGTCTCGAATCCCCCGTATTTTGAAGCTTCCAATTCTGAAAAGGATAAAATTGCAAGACAAACGGTAGAGCTGAATTTTCGCCAGCTTGTTGCAAAATCTTCGCAAATGCTTTCAGAGAAAGGAAGTCTGTCGATAATAATTCCAGCTGAAGCAGGAAATGATTTCATTGCAATAGCTGAAGAAAACCGGATGTTTCTGATCCGAAAAATTAATATAAAAGGAATCGAAAATTCAAAGATAAAAAGACTGATTCTTGAGTTTTCCTTATCTGAAAATAATTTAATTGAATCTGAATTTATTATAGAAAAAAGTCCGAGACAATACTCGGACCAATATCTTGAACTCACCAAAGAATTTCATGCTTTTAGAAAATAAAACTATTTTTTACCATTAAGCTATTAAGGAGTTAAGAATATTATTTGATTTTTTCTTAAAGCAACTTAACTTCCTAAATTGTTCTTAATTATTTGAATTTTATTCAAATAATTCCGCTGTATCAAGCACAGAAACTTTTCCGTCTTCACATCTTATCGCTTCTCCCGGGAAATTCTGGATCATGTGATAATCATGTGTAGCCATTACCACGGCCGCTCCGTTTTCAAGGGCAACCTGCTTCAGCAAAGTCATAATTTCATTAGAAGTTTCCGGATCAAGGTTTCCAGTAGGCTCATCCGCTAAAATTAAATCAGGATGATTAAGAAGAGCTCTCGCAATCGCAACACGCTGCTGCTCACCACCGGAAAGTTCATGAGGCATTTTATGTTTCTTGCTCTTCATGTTTACGCTTCCCAACACCTCATTGATACGGTCTTCCATTTTTATTTTGTCACTCCATCCCGTAGCTTCCAGTACGAATCTAAGGTTCTTTTCTACTGTTCTGTCAGAAAGCAGCTGGAAATCCTGGAAGACAATCCCTAATTTTCTTCTCAGGTTCGGTACGTCTGAAGCTTTTAGCTTGGCAAGATCAAAACCTACAACCGCTCCGTGTCCTGAAGCTAAAGGAATATGCCCGTACAATGTTTTCAGTAGCGAACTTTTCCCGGAACCTGTCTTTCCGATAAGATAGCAGAAACGACCTTTCTTAATATTAAGGTTCACATCAGAAAGCACGGTGAAGTTCTTCTGTGCAATCTTGGCGTGCTGCAGGCTGATAATGTTGTCTCCGGCAATATGTGTATGTGGCATAATTCAGTTTTAAAGTGCTTTTTTTCTAAAATTTTTCAGAATTTAAAAATAGGAAAAAGAAGGATAAAGAACCTAAATTTTAGGAAATTTTAACAACAAAAAATGCCTGAAAAACTTCTTTTCAAGCATGATTTGTATATGATAATAAAAAGATTATCTCTTAGCGCGTGATGCACTTACAGTTAAACTCTTTCTGCCTTTAGCTCTTCTCGCAGCCAAAACTCTTCTTCCATTTGGCGTAGACATTCTTTCTCTGAAACCGTGTTTGTTTCTTCTTTTTCTTTCTGATGGCTGGAATGTTCTTTTACTCATTACTATATGTTTAAATCGTAATTATCTATTAATTTTCAGGTTGCAAAGATAGGCAATTTTTTAAAAGTTACAAATTTTACCAATATTTTTTTGAAATTTTTAAGCTTATTATTTTATTGAATTTTTACAAAGCATTACAGGGGGCTGCTTGAACCGGAACAAAAATAATGCTTAATGATTTGCTTAAAAGCTCTATCTTTGGAAACTTAAATTTAAAGAAAAAAATAAAAGCATCTCATGTTTACACCCGCAGAACTTTTAGAAATCAATACATTACTAACTCCGGAAAACAAAATCATAATCCTTACCCATTATAATCCTGATGGTGATGCAATTGGTTCCAGCCTGGGTTTAAAGCATTTTCTTAAAGCCAAAGGAATTTTTGCTGAAGTAATTGTTCCCAACGATTTTCCCAAATTTCTGAAATGGATGCCGGAAGCCAAAAAAGTTCTGATCGGTGAATACAAAAGAAAAGTAGCTTCTGATCTGATCAGTGAAGCGGATGTTATTTTTTGCCTTGATTTTAATGCGCATTCCAGAATTGGTTTGCTGGGAGACTGGCTTGCCAATGCAAAAGCAAAGAAGATTCTTATTGATCATCATCAGCAGCCTGAAAATTTTGATTTTGTATATTCTGATACGGTGATTCCCGCAACCTGCCAGATGGTGTATCATTTCATTGAAGCTTTGGATGATGAAAACCTTGTAGATAAAGATATTGCTGAATGTCTTTATACAGGAATTATGACGGATACAGGAGGTTTCCGTTTCCGTTCTACCAGTGCAACTACTCACAGGATTATTGCAAACCTTATTGAGCATGGAGCAGATCCTGCCTTAATTACTTCAAATACCTGGGATACCAATACGGTTTCGCGCCTTCATTTGCTGGCTTTAATTTTAGGAAGAATTGAAGTGGTAAAAGACGGAAAAGTTGCCGTTCTTTATTTAACAAGAGAAGAATTAAAAGAATATGGTTTCCAGAAAGGAGATACAGAAGGTTTTGTTAATTACGGGCTGAGTATCATGGGAGTAAAAATGGCAGCTTTCTTTATGGAAGATTTGTATGAAGACTTCATCAAAATTTCTTTCAGAAGCAAAGATGATATGGACGTTAACCAATTCTCAAGAAAATACTTCAACGGAGGTGGTCACATCAACGCTGCGGGAGGAAAATCTTATGAGTCTTTGCAGGATACAATTAAAACCTTTAAAGGTAAAATTGAGGCTGAGGAAAGTTTATAATTAGATTAAAATTAAGATTTGATTTGAGGGGAAATGCAGTAAAAAAGTTGGAATTCAGATTTTATTTTTTAGAGAATGAATCGTTTTGCTTAATGACACACTTAACTATAACACTAAAACTCTTAATTTAACTCTGAAACCGCGAGTATCCCTTCTCTTCAAGCTCTTTGCAGGTGTATTCATACACTTCCTGAAACATGACATCAAGAAACTTTTTATTAAAAAGACTGAACTTCGTCATTTTAGGAGGATCAAGGAAAATGTCGCAGGACTTCGCTTTGGAGTAAACGGATTTGGCAATGGCTAAATGTAAAATTCTGTCGAATTCTTTCATGAGACTCATATTTTCAAGACTATCATAACTGATGGAGTTGACATGCGAAGCGATGAGAAAATCACATTTATCAATGATAGGTTCAATGGGAAGGTTGTCTAAAACACCGCCATCAACATAAATTTTTTCACCAATTTTTACAGGAGGCAAGACAAAAGGTACACTTGATGAAGCGAGCAGCGGGCCAAATAGCTCTCCTTCAGAAAAGAAATCTACAATTCCGTGCGTCATTTCAGTTGCGGCTACATATACCGGGATTTTTAAAATCTTAAAATCATCTTCCGGAAAATGATCCATGAATAATTTCATGATAAATTTCGAACTGAAAATCCCGTTTTTTGAGAGCTTTAAATAGGATCTTGAAAAGAAAGTCGTCTGCTTTATAATTTCCATCATTTCTTCCGGTGATTTGCCAAGGGAATAAAAGGCTCCTACGATGGATCCGGCGCTGGTTCCGGAAATAATGTCCGGTTTCAGGTTATATTCTTCCAATGCTTTTAAAACAGCAATGTGAGCAATTCCACGCATTCCTCCGCCAGAAAGCGTGAGCCCGATTACGGGTTTCTTTTTTTTAAACAGGAAATCCAGCATATCACAAAACTAAATGTTTCGGTAAATGATGGAGAAGCTCCGTATTGATGATTTCTGCGCAGATGGACGGTTTTTCCCAATGTCCGTTATGCCCGCAGTCCAGAACGTATGACTTTACGTTGGTTCTGTCCGGAAGGTTTTTAATCATCACTTCCGTTTTTACCGCATTGTCATGTTTTCCTGCAATAACTAAAATTTTGCAGTCAAGGTTTTCAAGAACATGCTTTTTATCGGTTCTTTCCACCATTCCTTTTACAGAAGCCAAGGCGCCCATGTTGTTAGTTGAAAGGGCAACTTCAAGGGCAGTTTCTATTTTGCCTTCCAGGACATCTCTTTCGTTTGAGTTGAAAAGGTTCGGAACACCTGCTCTGGCGTAATGCGCAAAAGCGTCTTCTATGATGCGGTAGCTTTTGATGCGCTGCTCTTTTTTTTCAGGATCGTCCGGAAGAAAGGATGAGAAAAATAAAGTTAAGCTTTTCAGGTAATCTGGATACTTTTCAGCAAAGCCTAAAGAAATGTAGCCGCCCATAGAATGACCGAGCAGGTGAACATTTTTAAGATTTTGGTCGTCCAGGACTTTTTTTACTTCTTCTGCCATCAGCTCCATTGTCTGAACTTCAGCAATAATTTCCGATTGCCCGTGTCCCGGAAGATCGATTTTCAATAACGAAAAATTTTCGGAAAGATGAGGCTCCATATCGCTCCAGATGGAAATATTTTCCATAAAGCCATGAAGCAAAACCAATGTTTCTTTTCCGTTCCCTTTTCTTTCGAAGTTCAGCATAAATTCAGGAGTTAAAAATGAATATCTATATAATCAACAAATCCCGAACCATTTACCATGTCCTGGAGACGGTATGTTTTTCCGCCATCTTTAGACATGAATGTTTTGGTGCCTTTCCTGAGATCAGGCTTTCCGTTTCCGTTCTCAGAAATGCTTTGCGAGATTGTTCCCGTGAAATTCATGTGCTTTTCTGAAATGACGGCCATAAAGCCTTTAATTTCCAGAGAATTTTTCCCTGATTTTAATTGCCCGGAAACATTGTAATGGTCTCTTTCGCCGTCAATTTTTTCAAACGAAATGGTTCCGGAACCTTTTATTGAATTATGGGTAATTTTATGAGATCCGCTGAAATCTTTGAAGCGGTTTTTAGATTTGATGCTATCGTTAATCTTTGTTCTTGCAGCATTAATGGAATCTATGATTTTTGTGCTGTCGGTTTTCCCGGAAATAGAAGTCGCTTCTTTTTTAGAACAGGAAATTACTAAAGCCGTCACAGCAAGAGCGGTTAACAAGTTTTTCATCGAATAAAATTATATCCAAAAATAAATAAAAAAAGAGCATTCTGAAAATGCTCTTTGGTGTTTATTGTGTTAATTCATCATAAACTTTCTTTTCCCACGGTTTGAGGTCGGTTATTCCGTAGCGTTCTTTTTTCGAGATGGCAATATTATCCAGGACATCTACGAAATTTTTATAATTCGCATCATCTGTAGGTTCAATGATAATGATGAAATTTTCCTTTTTTGGAGCTTTGATATAAGCTTCGGAAATAATTTTAGTGATATTGATTCCGCTGAAATTGGTTTCTTTTAAATTCGATCTATTTAAATCTTCTTTAGTTTTTTGATGATAAAAAACCCGGTTGTCTTTTCCTAAAATAAATGTAATCTGATTCAATGGATCTATTACAGGTCTATTGATAGGATTTGTATTGATCTCTTTCGCGGGCAACCCCAGATCCATGACATTAGGTTTTGTAAAATTAGTGGTAAACATAAAGAAGGTAATTAAGAGAAATCCTAAATCTACCATTGGAGTCATATCCACGCGGATCATTTTTTTTCTCTGTTTGCTGCCTCCTTGCTTTTCTTGTGCGATAATTTCTGCCATAGTTAATAGTTTTTTAAATGTTAAACGGTTTTTGAATAAGCGTATCAAATTGATATTTATTATTTGGAATCAATGCAAATTATATACCTAATATTTGATTTGAATAATTATTTTGTATTCTTTAAATGGCATGTTGCTTATTTTTCTGCAAATCAATAACATAAAAAAGCCTTATCAAAAAATTGATAAGGCTTTTGCGCTATGGTAATCTAAATTATTTATTGTTTTTATAATAATTGACTCCGCATTCAAGGAATTTTTTGAAATCCTCTTTAGGCATATATCCTGAAACCGGGGTGTTGATTACTTTTCCGTCCGGAGTCAATAAAACATAATGCGGCTGCGAATTGTTATTAAAGTTCACCTGCTGGAACAAGCTCCATCGGTCGCCTATTGTTTTTACTTTCTTCACCTGTCCGTCGCCAAGGTCAATTTTCGTTTTCTGATCTTCGGGGAGCTCTTCTTTGTCGTCTACATACAGCGAAGCTAAAACAACATCATTCTGAAGAATCGGTAGAATATCGCTTTCGCTCCATACAAATTCTTCCATCTTACGGCAGTTTTCACAACCGTAACCTGTGAAGTCAATTAAGATCGGTTTGTTTTCCTTTTTTGCAAGTTCTACTGCTTTAAAGAAATCATGTTCAGGATGCATTCCTAAGATCCCGTCTTTTTCATCATGGAAATAGCTTACATTTAACGGAGGTAAAATTCCGCTTAATAATTGCAGTTTAGGGCGTTCTGAAGGAATCAATCCCTGAACCAGGTAAATCACGAACCCTAATCCCAAAACCCCAAGAATTTTTCGGGTGATGGAAATTTTCGGTTTTTTATCATCATGCGGAAATCGTATTACACCAAATAAATACAATGCCAATCCTAAAGCCACAAGAATCCAGATCACAATGAAAAGTTCTCTTTTCAATAAGAATGTTTTGGAAACCAAGTCTGCTTTTGATAAGAATTTTAATGCCAAAGCCAATTCTACGAAACCTAAAACAACTTTCACCGTATTCATCCAGCCGCCTGATTTAGGAAGGCTTTGTAAAGCCTGCGGGAATAAAGCCAGTAATCCGAAGATGATTGCCCAAGCCAGTCCGAAGCCTGCCAGAGCAAATGTTAAAAGCATTGGAACGTTTGCAGAACCAGTTACCGCACTTCCCAGTAAGCTCCCTAAAATAGGTCCTGTACAGGAAAATGAAACGATTACTAAGGTTAAAGCCATGAAGAAAATTCCTACCATTCCGCCTGCTTCTTCTGCTTTTGAGGATTTGTTGGCAATGGAGCTTGGTAATGTGATATCATAATACCCGAAGAAACTTCCTGCGAAGAAAATGAATATGATGAAGAAGGCGATATTCAGCCATACGCTTGTGGATATTTCGTTGAAGATATTTCCTGCAATCCCGTCAATAATATGAAAAGGAACGCTCAGCAAAACAAAAATCAGGAAAATAAAAAAGCCGTAAATGAAAGCATCTCTTTTTCCTTTGGCCTTGTTCAGGCTTCCTTTGGTAAAGAATGATACCGTAAGCGGGATCATTGGGAAAACACATGGAGTGAGCAGTGCAATAAGTCCACCGATAAATCCAAGAAGTAGATACGTCCAGTAATTTTCAGCTACTTTTTCAGTGGCAACGCCGCAATCGGTAAGCGGTTTCTCAAAATTGATCGATGCAATTTTTAGCTGTTTAGGATCCAATTTTGATGATTCTGTTACAATAACAGTCTCTTTTGCCGGATTTACGAGTGTGGTTTCTGTTTTTGCAGAATCTTTTGTTGGTTCAGCAGTTCCGGTTGTAGTTTCTTCAGTGACACCTTTCGGAATTACCTGTTTATTAAACTCTAACGTATTTGGCGCAAGACAAACCCTGTCGTCACAGGTCTGATATGTAATTTCAGCAACAACATCTCCCGGTTTCGTACCGTCTTTCAGCCTGAATTTTTGTTTAAAACCAGCAGAATTGGAATAATACACAATTGTTCCACCGAATGCTTCTGAAAATTCTTCATGCTTTTTTCCAACTTCGGTAAATTTTCCGATCAGCTCAATATTTTTTCCGGAAACTTTATATTCAGTAGGAATTCCTGTGTCTTCCGGAAGGTCTTTGGAATAAATATGCCAGCCGCTTTCCATTGTGGCATTCAGCACGGCTTCGTATTGATTGTCTCCTAATTCGTTGATTGTAAATTTAAATTTTACAGGATTTTTGATTTGCGCATTAATTCCTGTTGCTAAAAACACGAGAACTAATAAAAACCAGTTTTTAAATTTCATTTTGCTTCTTATTAAAAATTTTGAGAATGTATCAGGACTTCTCATTCCCCCAGTATATCAGGTTCTGCAGGTAAGGCTGCGCAAATATGGAAATTTCACGATCAGCCGGGAACCGGATTTTTTTTTGCTTCGCTAAATTAGATATTTTTTTGTCCCTAAAAAACCCAGGAACTTTCTTTTTTCAAATAACAGTTATTTATAAACGTCTATATATGTTTCGGATTTTTTAAATATGCTGAAAATGCCTTTATTTCTTAAAATTTATTAAAATCTAAAACGGTATTCCAGGTTGGCGATAAAACTTCTTGTTAATCCGTCAGGTCGTGTATCACGCACTAAAAAAGGGACTCCAACATTCAGCTGCAAAGCATTGGTTTTATTTAAATTATAATCCAGAAAAATATTTCCATTAATGGTTAAACCTTCAGATCCGTC
The DNA here is from genome assembly GCF_035819015.1 of Chryseobacterium salviniae. NCBI lineage: Bacteria > Pseudomonadati > Bacteroidota > Flavobacteriia > Flavobacteriales > Weeksellaceae > Chryseobacterium > Chryseobacterium salviniae. The sequence goes on from NZ_JAYLAA010000012.1 coordinate 68,116, forward strand.
GATTTCTTCTTCAGCTCCTGCTGAATTTGTAAACTTATCTTTAGAAAGGTGATAAATATTTAACAAACCAGGTGTTAACAATAGCTTTTCCGTGATTTTTACCGGATAAGAAGCTCTCAGGAGGACATCGCCGCTGCGTTTAAAATCTTTCGTACTCTGGAAACCTGCCAAAGAGGAACTGGTGGGATAATTTTTAGCATTGAACTGGTTTTCATTTTGTGTTAAAGGCTGTTGCAGCGCTGCAACCAACTGTAGTTTTTTAATCTGGTATCCAACTCCTGCAATAAGGTCAAACGTTCCTAAGCTGGATTGATAATCCATCGGCAGAATGCTTCCGTTATCGGCTTTATTTCCATTGTTGAGAGGGATTTTTGCGCCTAACGTGAACGTAAGGTTTTTATTTACCCGGTAATTGGAATTCAGGTAAATGTCTGATAATCCGAATACGCTGATGCCGTTTCCTGTCTGAGCAATAGAAGTTGCTTTGGCACTGATTCCCAATGTAGAACTGATCTGCCTGTTGTATTCCAGGTATTGTCCGTAAACCGTTATCGAATTATCTGCATTTCCCAATGAAAACCCGGCTTTCAGCTCATTTTTGTACACATTGGCAGAATCTGCGGTATTGTGCGGCTTTAAACTATTTACGGTGCAAAAGCCGGCATCGCTGCAGCCCTGCGCATGTAAAAATCCGGGAATAGTCATTAAAAAAATGCTTAATAAAGAGAAATAAAATGTTTTCATAAGTCGTGTTTTAAATTTATAATTGTTTTAAAATATCTTCTATTGCTGCTCTTTCTTTATAATCCGGATTAAAATGCCTCCATGAGATTATTTTGTTTTCGTCCAGAATAAAAGTTGCGGAAACAGGAAGCCTTCCGGAATTATCAGATCTGCTTTCCGCAAAACCTTCCACCTTTGATTTGTAAAGATCCAGTATTTTCGTGTCGGGAGTATACAATACATCAAACGCTTCGGCGATTTTGTAGCCCTCATCATATAATACCGTGTATGAGGTTTGGGTTTTTTCGATGGTTTTTTCAATAAATTCCGGTTTTTCGGGAGATATGATCACCAGTTTGGCATTTTTAGCCTGTAATTCCGGAGAAAGATTCTGAAGGGATTCGATATATTTATTGCAGTAAGGACACCATTGTCCACGAATGAAAACCACAATCAATTTCTCCTTTTGATCTGATGAAGAAAACAGATTTCCCAGATGATCTTTCGCAGAAAAGTCCGGAATTTTATCGCCCACCATTTTGCCTTTTACCATATCAATTGTTTTCGGAGTTGCAGAGTTCGAAATTTTATTCGAAACCGACATTCCTATCGTTGAAAATTGTTCTGCATTATAATATCCGAAATCATACTGAACGAGTTTTCCGTTTGCATCTAAAAATAAGAACGACGGAAAATTAACAATGTTAAATTCTTTGGCCAGGGCTACACCCTCTTTTTCTGCATCTATGGCAAGACTCACAAAGTTTTTGTTAAAAATTTCTCCAACTCTTGCATCGGTAAAGGTGTTTTTCTTCATGAGCTTGCAAGGCCCGCACCAAGTGGTGTAAATATCTATGAAGATGAGCTTATTCTCTTTCTTCGCAATTTGTTTTGCCGTTTCTAAACTGATTTTTTGGAAGCTGATTCCTTTTTTGCTCTGTGCATTTGCAAATATTGCTATGAAGAGGCAGAGACTTAGTATTATTTTTCTGGTCATAATATTGTTACTTATTTATAAGTTCCAGAAACAAAAAAAAATCACCCGTGTTGTGAGTGATTTTTTATAAGTATCTGTATTTCAGTATTAAAAATTATCGTTTTGTTTAATTTTTCTGATCTGTTCCACACATTTATGCTTCTGGTTTTGTGCGCTGTGCCTGCTGGAATATTGATATTTGCTTTGAATTTCTTCAATATTTTTATTATTCATGAAAATATCCTGAATCAAATTTTTACAATGAGAAGATACAGCATTCATATAATCATTAAGCTTATCCCAATAATCACGTTCGTTCTCAATGGCAGCATTGATTTCCTCCTGATGGTTGAGGTAATAATTTTCAGGAATCTCCGTAAGAAATTCTTTATTTCTGAGTTTTTTCAGCCATAAATTTTTAGAAATTCCTGATAGATAATTGGCGAGGCAGGTATACGCTTTGAAATGATCAGCGTATAATTTTTCGTACAAAATGATAAGAGCATCCTGAAAAATATCTTCGGCATCTTCCAGGTTTCCACTGTTATTTAGGACAAACTTTTTGGTGTAGACAAAATATTTCTGATATAAAATAGCAAAAGCAGCATTACTGTCTTTTCTAAAATCTTCTATTGCTAAAGTATTTGTTGTTCTTTTATCCATCGTATATTGAGTGTTTTTTCAGTATGTTGTTCCGCGCAAAATCTCCTGTCCTGCCGATAAGGTATTACCCCTAAAACCTGGTCTTTTGAATCGCAGAGCAGCCATGTATTTTGCTTTTCTGAAACTGATAATTTTTCGTCCCGCAGGTATTTCGAAACCTTCTTTTTTCCTTTCATTCCGGTTGGAAAGAATACATCCGCTTCTTTCTTTTTTCTTAACTTTAAAGGAAGGCTTATTGTTTCAAGATCTAAAAGCCAATCGAATGATTTTGTGATAATGATTTGATATTCATTGTTATCGCTCAGTATTATTTCATTATTATGGCTTTTTAAAATGATTTCTTCAGCTTTCTCTTTTGAAATATGTTCTTCAGGATTTGTAATAAAAAAACCATTTCGATCTACAATTAGCTTATATTCTTTTGAAAAAAATACGCTTCCGTTTTCCGCTGTAAAAATTTTAGCAATTTCTTCTTCGTTGGCAAAGCCATATTTTTTTAAAATCTCGAATTTCACAAAAGCACTTTCTGCGGCAAGCTGTTTCTTTGATAAAATTTTTTGATCCTTGTTAAAAACAGTTATGCGGTTTTCAATTTCCTGAATCTGCTGCTGTACAAAATCTTTTGTCTGATTGAGGTATAACGAACTTTTTTTAAAATTTTCAAGAAAATGCGAATTGGTTTCGAGCAATTTTGGAACAATTTCATGGCGTATCTTATTTCTCAGGTAATCACTTTTCTGGTTGGAAAGATCTTCTCGGTATTCAATATGCTTATCTTTCGCAAAAGCATAAATTTCTTCTTTGCTAAATGGTAGAAGCGGACGTAAAATATTGTTGTCGCTTGAGGGAATTCCTGCTAATCCGTTTATTCCTGCTGCTTTTGAAAGGTTGATGATGAATGTCTCAAGCTGGTCGTTCAGGTGATGGGCAGTCACCAGGAAATCAAGGTTCTCCTTTTTGCAGATTTCTTTAAAGAATTTGTACCTGAGTTCCCTTGCCCAAAGCTGGATAGAATTTTCCGGTTTGTTATCTGTCTCTGAAACTTCGTAAACATGAAATTTGATATTGTTATTTTTACAAAAATCCTGTACCACCTTTTGATCAAGATCAGAATCTTCTCCACGGAGTTTATAATTGATATGCGCTACCTGAAACTGTAACCCTAAATCATTAAAAATATAGACTAAAACCATAGAATCTGCACCGCCGCTTACCGCCAGAAGATAGGTTCTTATTTCGGGAGCCTGCACAAGATTTTGCAATTGATTCTTAAGGTGTAACGTTTCCAAAATGTATGCTGAGAATTTCTTTGTACAAAGATAATCTATATTATTAAAATGAATTTTGCTACCTTTGATCGTCTTAAAATGATTATTTATGAAAATTTTTAAAATCTTAGCAGTATCTGCAATGGTGTTGGGAATGACATCTTGTATCAGCAAAAAACAGTATGATGCACTAAGCTCAAACTACAAACAATGTATTGAGAACGTGGGAGAAAGACAGAGAGAAATTCAGGATCTGAAGTCTCAAAACTCTGCTTTGACAAGCGAAAATAACCTGTTGAAAAGTCAGCATGACGCTTTGAAATCTTCATTGGATGCATGTCTTTCCAATACAGGAAAAAGCTCTGCCAATATTGATAAGCTGGTGGGAGAAATCAACGCTTCAAACTCTTACATCAAACAGCTGATTTCAAGCAATGCTAAAAATGACAGCTTAAATTTAGCATTATCAAACAAACTGAAAAGATCTTTGGATAATGTAGCGGACAGTGATGTTCAGGTAAAAGTATTGAAAGGAGTGGTAATGATCTCTCTTTCTGATAAAATGTTGTACAAAACAGGAGACTACAACGTATTGCCTGCTGCACAGGAAGTATTAGGAAAAGTAGCGAAAGTAATCAACGATTATGATAAATATTCTGTATTGATCGAAGGTAACACGGATAATGCACCTTTAAATTCTCCAAACTTACCAAGAGACAATTGGGATCTTTCTGCATTGAGAGGTACTGCGGTAGCTAAAGTTTTACAGACTCAGTTTGGCGTAGATCCTGCAAGAATTACTGCCGGTGGTAGATCAGAATACAATCCTAAGGCAACCAACATGAGCGTTTCCGGAAGAGCTGAAAACAGAAGAACGGAAATCATCATTATGCCGAAGCTTGATGAATTCATGAAATTAATGGACATCGCACCGAAGAAATAATAAGAACAAAACATTCAATCAATAACAATAAATCCCGAAGCAATTCGGGATTTATTTTTTAGTCAAATTAATTCTTCTTTTTTCAATAATGAAATAATTCGCTGAAAAAATGAATTGGATATTTCCGGTTTAGTTTTTTTCTGAGATTCTGCCTTATCTTTTGATAGTACATTTCCTCTCTTCTCTTGGTTAATTTGTTTTACTCCAGCATCCATTTTAGTTAGTGTTTTTACCCTGACCCAAAGGTATCACTATTCCGAAAGTCTTACCATCCGTATTTTTACGGTAATTTTTATGTGGATTTACCCGTGTTACGGAATATTTGCGAATCTTTTTACTTTTTGCTTATATTTAAGTAAATTTGAATTACAAAATTTGTAGAATGAGCTTTTTTGAAGAAAAGAACCCGGAAATGGACCGATACCTGGAAAACCATGCTTCGTCCGAACCTGAAATCCTGAAAAAGCTGAGAAAGGAAACTTACCAGAAAACAACTCAGCCGCACATGATTTCGGGATACCAGCAGGGAAGATTGCTTACGATCATTTCCCAGATGATGAAGCCGCAAAATATCCTTGAAATAGGAACTTTCACAGGGTACGCTACACTCTGTCTTGCAGCCGGGCTTGCAGAAAACGGAAAAATTACTACACTTGATGTAAATGAAGATCTGGCGTATCTTCCGAAAAAATATTTTGCAGAGAGCGGACATTCTTCAAAAATTGATTTCAAAATTCAGGATGCAAAAGAATTTTTAAAAGAAACCGATCAATTTTTCGATCTTGTTTTTATTGATGCAGACAAGGAAAATTATGCCGAATATTTCAGGCTGATTAAGCCTCATACAAAATCCGGATCCGTAGTAATGTTCGACAATGTACTCTGGTACGGTAAGGTGCTTGAAGAAAACCCGAAGCAGAAGTCTACGCAGGTTATCAAAGAACTTAATGATCTCATCGCAAAAGATGATGATTTTGAAAATCTAATTTTACCTTTGCGCGATGGTGTCAATTTTTTACGCAGAAAATAGAATAAGGCTAAATACAAGATTGAAATTCATCACGATTTTCAATCTAAACTTTTATAAAATATGAATAAAGGAATTTGTATTGTAACAGTGGCACCAGTTCGTGCAGAAAGTTCGGACAAAGCTGAAATTGTTACGGAAATCCTGTTTGGCGAAAGCGCCGATATCCTCGAAGTGAATAAAAACTGGACCCTCATAAAAATGCATTATGACGGATATGAAGGCTGGATGGATACCAAACAGCTGAGGCCTGTAACGGAGGAAGAACTCGCTGCCAGAAAAGTAACCGTTGTCACCGAAGATTTCTCTTCCGTAATGATGAATGACGGAAAAACGCTGCTTTCCATGGGTTCTGAGGTAGAATTTCCGGTTGTGGCATCCAGAAGAAGCCATAATGTGCGGGAAAGTATTGCTTTAACGGCTAAAGAATTTCTTAATGTTCCGTATTTGTGGGGCGGTAAAAGTTTTTTCGCAGTAGACTGTTCAGGATTTACACAACTGGTGTTTAAAGTTCACAATATAAAATTGCCGAGAGATACTTCGCAGCAGGTGGGGGTGGGAGAGTCTTTAACCTTTGTTGAAGAAAGCCAGCCCGGAGATCTTGCCTTTTTTGAAAATCCTGAAGGCAAAATTGTTCATGTAGGAATTATGCTGGATAACCAGAAAATCATTCATGCTTCCGGAAAAGTAAGAATCGATACGCTGGATTCTACCGGTATTTTCAATAAGGAAATGAATAAACATACTCATAAACTGCGGGTAATTAAAAGCATTTTGTAATTGTAAAATGAATTGAAATGGAAAATATTCTGTTGCTGATTTTTGATGTTTTAAATTTCGGACTGCTTGTTTTTCTATGGTGGTTCAGCATTAAAAATTATAAAGCATTACCGGAGACCATTCCCACTCATTTTGATTTTGAGGGAAAGCCAGATAGTTTCGGAAATAAAAAATATTTTTATTTCATGCCTGCTATACTAACGCTTATCTTTTTTTTATTTGGCTTTCTGGTAAGAAGCCCTGATTCAGCCAATTATCCTGTGCCAATTAGCGAAGAAAATGAAAATGCCCAGTTTCTCATTATGGGAGTTTTCATGAGGTGGCTTTTGTTTTTATTAGCTCTGATTTTTTTAAACAGCCAGGATTATGTGCTGAGATATTCATTCAACAACAGTACAAAGCCGAGAGTAGCATTTTCTACATTGCTGCTTTCAATCATCGGAAGTTTGGTTGTTCTGTTCATTTTTGTGGGAGTTTTTAAATAAAATATAATTCAATGGTTTTTTTTTATAACATATTCATCAGCTTAATGGTTTTCGGAATGAAGATCTTTTCGTTATTTAATGATAAAGCGAAAAAAGGTGTTCTCGGCAGAAAAGAATCTTTACAAAAAATACAATCAGGCTTTACTGCAAAAGATAAAGTCATCTGGATGCATGCAGCCAGCCTTGGAGAATATGAGCAGGGACTTCCTGTTTTAGAAAAGCTGAAAGAAAAGTTTCCGGATCATAAAATCCTTATCACCTTCTTTTCACCTTCAGGATATGAAAATGTTGTAAAAAGGAGCAATATTGCAGACGTTATCTGTTATCTCCCATTTGATAAAAAGGCTCAAATAAAAGAATTTGTCTCTTATCTAAATATTGATTTGTTTTTTACCGTTAAATATGAGTATTGGTATAATCTTCTGGAAGAACTTAAACAAAAAGGCACAAAAATTTATGTGATTTCTGCACTTTTTTACGATACACAATCATTTTTTACTTCTCATGGAAAGTGGTTTGTACAACAGCTTCAGAAAAATGTTGACTGGTTTTTTCACCAGACAGAAATGTCTTACGCACTGGCGAAAAGTATTGGCCTTATACAATCTTCCGTAACAGGAGATACCCGTTTTGACCGTGTAAAGCAATTGCGAAACCAGGATAATCATGTTGAATTTATTAAAGATTTTATCGGGAGGGATAAAGCGGTTGTTTTCGGCAGTTCATGGCAAGCTGAAGAAAAAGTAGCCGAAGAAGTCTTGTTGGGAACTCCTTATGCAAAACTGATTATTGCGCCACATGATCTCAAAAGAGTTCAGCACCTGAAACAGATTTTTCCCGACGCTATTCTCTATAGCACGATTAAGGAAAAAGAAAGAAATTTTAAATCACGGGTTTTGATCATCGACAGTATCGGATTGCTTTCAAAATTGTATTCTTATGCAGATATTGCAGTGGTGGGAGGGGGCTTTCATCATGCCGGACTGCACAATATTCTTGAAGCTGCTACTTTCGGTGTGCCTGTAATTTTCGGAAATCACTACCGAAAAAACCCGGAAGCAGATGAACTGGTTTCTGCAGATGGCGGAAAATCATTTGAAAAAACCGGTTTGGCAGCAGATTTTGTTATGTTCCTCATCAATAATGAAGAAATACTTTGCAGAATGTCTGAAAATGCCAAAAAATTCGTTGCAGAAAAACCGGAGTCGACAGCTTTGATTGTTGAAAAAATCTTATCGTAAGAATCCCTGGCTTTTAATTTCTTTGATAATAACATCAAAGTTTTGGGGAATTTTATCGCTCATAAGCCAGTTCAGATTTATTCCGTTGTTGATGAAAAGTTTTGAAAGATGATGATTCTGAAGAATTTTTCCCTTCAATTCATCTAAATATTCATCAATTTCCATCCAGTAGTCTACGTCCAGTTTTCTGGTAAGGAGCAAAGCTTTTACGGTTTTGTTAATGACGTACAGGTAAAGTTTGTACACGTTATCAAACCTCTGTCTGCCAAGCTCTTCATTGTAGTTAAGAATTTTGTTAATCAGCAATATAGTAAGTGATACTTCTCCGAATTTATCCGTTGTGATTTTAACGTGTTCTGTAATTTCTGCGCTTATTTTCCGGACAATACTTAAAAAATACTTTTGATTGCTGATGTATTTTGAAGCCAGTACCACTTTTTCTTCAACAATTTCTTCCATAGCATCCCGCTTATTGTCTGTAGTTTCAGGATCAATCAATTCGAAATATAATTTTTTAGACAGCAGCTTATCTTTTTTTAATAACCTGAAAATAAGGCGGTCTTTTTCTACAGAAGAAAAATTGCTGATGGCCGCTTCGAATTCTTTTGAATATTCCATTTTTTAAATTTAATTAAAAAATTTCGAATATTTAAAAAAACCGTTTAATGCCCAATTGGCAGTATAATACAAAGATTTGACTGTTGAAAACCCCATGAAATCTTTATATACCAGATATTGATCTTTAATGATATTTTTTTTCTTCCGGGAAACACTGTTCTGGCGCATTCTGTATTTTGCCAAGGTTTTCTGTAAAGGATAGCCTTTCGGAATTTCTTTTAAAAGATTCAGCCACATCACATGATCTTCACGTTTGCTTTTTATAGGAAAATAAAATTTTCCTGCCCTTTTTGTATCGTACATGGTTGATACGGGAGCCAGTCGGCAGGTTTTTAGCAAATTAGAGAAAGTCACAATTCTATCTGCATGAAAATCTTTCAGCACAGGTTGCATGGTATGCTCATCACATCTTGCATAATTGCAGTAAACGAGTTCTGCTTTATACTTCTGCATGTGATTAATCATTGTTTCAAGATATTCCGGAACCCAAAGATCATCGGAATCGAGAAACGCAATATATCTTCCATTGGCTCTTTCAAGGCTTTTATTCCGGGCGTTGCCGGCACCGCCATTCTGCTCCAGAACCTGAAGCTGTATTCGAGGATCATTATATTTCTGTATAATTTTAACAGTATTGTCCCGGGAAAGATCATCGGTAATCAGCCATTCCCAGTTTTCGTAAGTCTGGTCCAGTACACATTGTATGGTTTCCTCAATAAATTCTTCTGAATTGTATGAGGGTGTGATAATGGAAACGAGTTCTTTCATTTGTGTAGATAATTATAAAAATTTTTTTTCAAAAAAATGCCATGAACAAATCCCTACTACAACGACGATAAACATACAAACTGCTGCCATTACATAAGGATTGTAATCCTGGAAAAATCCTAAGGTGGTAAAAACCCGGATGATGGGAAAGTGAAAAATATAAATTCCGTATGTAAAATCTCCATATTTTCCAAAATTATTCAGGAACGAAAAAGAATAGGCAATATACAGTATGATAATGCCGATCATCATGGGAGAGAATAATTTAAAATTAAAAATAAGATCAATCCAGACTGTGATCATAGCAATAACAAAAAGTATGTTTTTATGTTTTATAAAGTAATCGAAATTAAAATAAATCAACATTCCCGGGATGAAATAAGATAATGATCCAGGTAGCTGCTTTGCTGCTGACATCTTGTTTAGAGATTCAAAATAATTGAGATAGAGAAGGGAAAGAAAATAAAGAATAATCAGAATGGTATTTCTATACTTATTGTTTTTTCCGAACAACAGAAAAAGCATCGGGACAGAGAAATAATAACACATTTCCACTTTTAATGTCCAAAGCGCTCCGTTTACTGCTTGATTTCCAAATACTCCCGGCAGCCACGGCGCTTTAAAATTCAGAAACAAAGAATTCCAGAAAAGATATTTATAAACCTGCGGATTGCTGAAATACTCTGCCAGGGAGTAGGTGCTTACCAGGCTCAGCAAAATGGTACAAAGAAAAACGACCAGCAAATAAGCAGGAACAATTCTCCTGATCCTTTTTTCCAGATAGCTTTTTAAACTCGAAGACCGCTCGTAGCTGCGTGCAATAAGGAAGCCGCTTACCACGAAAAAACCGAAAACTGCTATTTCAATAGGACTGTGCTGAAGGATTGCCAGCTCTTTAGAAACGCTTAATGTTCCAAGATGCCCCACGAAAACAATGAAGGCGAGAAGAACGCGGATGAAGTCGAAATTATTTTTCGTTATCATTTGTGTTGTTTTGTGCAAAAATAGCTTTTTCCTACAATATAGATACTTCTAAGCCTTAATATTTTTAAAATAATTAAGTTTATAATAATTTTTAATAAAAAACTATAAAATAAATCAAAAAAATTATAATTTTAGCACTTGAAAAATTTGATACATGAAGAAATTAGCATTACTATTTGCAGGTTTATCATTATTCGTAGCGACAGGATGTAATAACGACGACGATGACAACACAATGGAATATCCTATCGAAGGAACCTGGCAGCCTATGAAAGTGGTTGTTACCAGCGTTCCGGTTGGGGGTACTCCTGTTTCAGACGGGATTTCTTTTGATACCGACTGTCAGAAGACATCAAGATGGGTTTTTGCTGCTACAGGTTCAGGAAAAAGAACCGAGATGGGAGACGGAACTACACCGGGAACCTGCCAGCCAACTTTCGACAGAAACTTTACCTACACCTACGACAAAGACAGTAAAGCTATTCAGTTAAAATATCAGGGAATCGTGGAGCCGGATAAAGGAAGTGTGGTTACCCTTAACGAAACTACTTTAAACATTAAGTTTGAAGATACTTCAGACCCTACTGAATACCAGTCAATGACCTATACCTTAAAGAGAATTCCTCAGCAATAAAGGCTTCTCTTCATTAAAAAGCTCAAGATCTCATCTTTGGATGAGATTTTTTGTTTTTATTATATTTATTTAAAATTAAATTCTATTTCTTCTAAAATCATTATTTTTGTGAATCTTGATTTTTAGAGATAAGAAAATTTAATCTAAAATATCTAAGTCTAACATCTAATATCTAATTACGAAAAGTGTTTTACGATCATCAGCAGATAGAAAAAAAGTGGCAGAAATACTGGGAAGAAAATCAAACCTATAAAACTTCCGACAGCACTGATAAACCTAAATTTTACGTTCTCGATATGTTTCCGTATCCATCGGGCGCCGGACTTCACGTAGGGCATCCTCTCGGATATATTGCATCGGATATTTATGCAAGGTATAAAAGACACCAGGGATTTAATGTGCTGCATCCGGTAGGCTACGATAGCTTCGGGCTTCCTGCTGAACAGTATGCAATCCAAACAGGGCAGCATCCTGCCGTAACGACTGCACAGAATATCACCAGATACGAAGAGCAGCTTAAAAAAATAGGCTTTTCTTTCGATTGGAGCAGGGAAGTAAGAACTTCAGATCCGTCTTATTATAAATGGACCCAGTGGATTTTCATTGAACTGTTTCACTCCTGGTATAATAAAAATACAGATAAGGCAGAACCGATTTCCACTTTGATCAAGCATTTTGAAAATAAGGGAACTGAGGATTTAAATGCCAATCAAACCGAAGAACTTCATTTCACGGCAGAAGAGTGGAATACGGCTTCTGAAATGGATAAGCAAGATATTCTTTTAAATTACCGTTTGGCGTACAGAGCAGAAACTACCGTAAACTGGTGTCCCGCTTTAGGAACCGTATTGGCAAACGATGAGGTTAAAGATGGAAAATCCGAAAGAGGAGGCTTTCCTGTGTTTCAAAAGAAAATGATGCAATGGAGCATGAGAATTTCTGCATATTCTGAGAGATTACTGCAGGGACTGAAAGGCCTTGACTGGCCGCAGCCGCTGAAAGATTCCCAGGAATACTGGATCGGAAAATCCCAGGGAGCTCAGGTGAGTTTTGAAATCCTCACCCCAACCCTCTCCAAGGGAGAGGGAGCCGACAGCTTTGAAAATAAAAAGCCCGGTTATTTAACGGGAGGCCAAAATTCTAAAGTTTTGTTACAGCATGCCAAAAATATGCGCCATAAAGCAACGGAGGCTGAAGATATGCTTTGGGAGATGCTTAGGAATAGAAAGCTTGAAAGCAAATTTAGAAGACAACATTTAATAAAAGATTATATTGTTGATTTTGTCAGTCTCGAAAATAAATTAGTAATTGAAGTAGATGGAGTTTATCATTCTGAACGAGAACAGATTGAATATGATACTTTGAGAACTCAGTATCTTAATTCCTTCGGTTATGATGTTTTACGATTCTCGAATGAGGAAGTTGTTAACAATATTGAACGTGTAGCAGAAGAAATAAAGCAAAAATTAGAAGAATATAAACGACAATATTCAGAGTCTGAGAAGTCCCTCTCCTCTGGAGAGGGATTTAGGGAGAGGATAAAAGTATTCACCACGAGACCAGACACTATTTTCGGGGCAACCTTTATGGTGCTGGCTCCGGAAAATCCTTTAGTAGAAACCATCACTACTCCGGAACAAAAAGCGGAAGTTGATCGCTATATTGAAGAAACGTCCAAGAAAACGGAAAGAGACCGTATGGCGGAAGTGAAAAATGTTTCAGGTGCTTTCACGGGAAGTTATGCGATGAACCCGTTCAGTAACGAAAAAATGCCGGTCTACATTTCAGATTATGTTTTGATGGGCTACGGAACAGGGGCTGTTATGGCAGTTCCTGCTCACGATGAACGCGACCACAGATTTGCCAAGAAATTTAATTTAGCAATAAAAAAGGTTGTGGAAACTGATGAAGATGTTCAGGAGAAATCTTTCGATTCTAAAGATTCCGTTTGTGTAAACTCAGATTTTTTAAATGGATTGAGATATGACGAAGCAAAAGCGCTGATTATTTCCGCTATCGAAAAAAGAGGAATCGGGCACGGTACCACGAACTACAGACAGCGCGATGCCATTTTCTCCAGACAAAGATATTGGGGCGAACCGGTTCCTATATATTATAAGGATGGAATGCCGTACACTTTGCCGACTTCTGCGCTGCCTTTGGAACTTCCTGAAGTTGAAAAATATTTACCGACAGAGGATGGAGATCCGCCATTAGGAAATGCAAAAACTTTTGCGTGGGACGAGGCGAATCAGAAAGTAGTTGATACAAATCTCATCGACGATAAAACAGTTTTCCCTTTAGAATTATCTACGATGCCGGGTTGGGCAGGAAGCTCATGGTATTTTTTACGATATATGGATCCGCATGATGAAAATGTTTTCGTTAAAAAAGACCTTGCAGAATATTGGGGACAGGTTGATCTGTATATCGGAGGAAGCGAGCATGCTACCGGACATTTATTGTACTCACGTTTCTGGAATATGTTTTTAAAGGACAGAGAATACATCAATCATAGTGAGCCTTTCCAAAAGCTGATCAATCAGGGGATGATTTTGGGGATGAGTGCGTTTGTGTATAGATTTAATTACATGTCGACTAGTGAATCTTTTTCCAAACCTTTATTTGTTTCAAAGAGTATTGTTGAAAAAATTAACGAAGGAGAAAATTCAAAATTAATTTTCGATACTGTTTTGAAAAATTTTGGTTTAAATGATAACAGTAAAGTTATTTTGGCTAAAGAAAGTTTTCAACCAATCCACGTAGACGTTTCTTTATTAAAAGGGACGTCAGACGAATTAGATACAGAAGCTTTTAAATCATGGAGGCCAGATTTTGCTGATGCGGAATTTATTTTTGAGAGCGGTAAAAGCTCCCTCTCCTTTGGAGAGGGTTGGGGTGAGGAAAAATTCATTACAGAACGTGAAGTAGAAAAAATGTCCAAGTCAAAATACAATGTCGTAAATCCTGATGATATCTGTGAAGAGTACGGAGCAGACGGCTTAAGATTGTATGAAATGTTTTTAGGGCCACTGGAGCAATCCAAGCCTTGGAATACACAAGGGTTGAGCGGAGTATACGGTTTTCTTAAAAAATTCTGGAATTTGTATTTTAATGGCGAAGTTTTTGAAGTGTCAGAAGAGGAACCGACAAAAGCCGAATATAAAGTGTTGCATACCTTAATAAAGAAGGTCGTGTACGATATTGAAAACTTCTCTTTCAATACCTCTGTATCTTCATTTATGATTGCAGTGAACGAACTGCAAAAAATAAAATGCAATAAACGCAATATTTTGGAACCTTTGTCCGTTATCATTTCTCCGTATGCACCACACATTTGTGAGGAACTTTGGAGTCTGCTCGGTCATACAGCTTCAATAGAATTTGAGAAATTCCCTGTATTGAATGAGGATTATCTAGTAGAAGATGAGATTGAATACCCAATCAGTATTAATGGAAAAACAAAGCATAAATTGGCATTGTCCGCACAGCTTTCAGCGAAAGAAGTTGAAGAATCGGTAATGCAGGATGAAAAAGTACAGCAGTTTCTGGAAGGGAAAACACCAAAGAAAATTATTGTGGTGCCGGGAAGAATTGTGAACATTGTAATTTAAATAAAAATTAACATTGGTAAATTAAAAAAAATGAGGGCTGATATTTTTTAACTTTTTAATGTAATGGTTAAATTTAAAGATTATTGCCAAAAAAAGAGAAAATAATTATAATATCGAAATCGTATTAAATTTTTATTATCAAAAAAAACAGAAATGTTTATTTGAGACTCTTGCATTTTAATTAATTTTGCCTTTAATTTACACCCTGTAAAATTTTAAAACAATATAATTTAGTTAAATATGGAAATGAATGTTTCAAAAAATGATGAGCAAGTAGTTGCTAGAAAAGCGGGAGGTTTAAACCCAGCTGTTATTATTCCTATTATCTTAGCTATAGGAATTTGTATTTATTTATTCGTCTTGGGTAGCCCTGGGAATTTTAAAGATGCTGAAAAATTAGGTTCAGGATCTGTAGCATTTTCAGATATTGATGGAAAAGACATTCACCCAGATTCTTTCTTAGGTATTATCTACAAAGGAGGAGTTATCGTACCAATCCTGATTACTTTC
Organism: Chryseobacterium salviniae; assembly: GCF_035819015.1. NCBI lineage: Bacteria > Pseudomonadati > Bacteroidota > Flavobacteriia > Flavobacteriales > Weeksellaceae > Chryseobacterium > Chryseobacterium salviniae. The sequence continues at coordinate 83,350 of NZ_JAYLAA010000012.1, forward strand.
ATGCTTACCGTAATCGTGTTCTCAATTGAAAGAGCTTTAGTATTAGGAAGAGCAGCAGGAAAAGGAAATTTGGATAACTTCGTAATTCAGGTAAGAAGCTTATTGAACCAAAACAAAATTGATGAAGCTTTAGAAGAGTGCGACAGACAGCAAGGTTCTGTTGGAAATGTAGTAAAAGAAGGTCTTACTACTTACAAAGCTTTATCTCACGATACTACGCTTAACAAAGAGCAGAAAATGGTAGCGCTTAACAAAGCAATCGAAGAAGCTACTACTCTTGAGATGCCAATGCTAGAGAAAAACATGATGATCCTTTCTACCTTGGGTACTGTTGCAACATTAGTAGCACTTTTAGGTACAGTAATCGGGATGATTAAGGCATTCTTCGCATTAGGATCAGGAGGTGGTACTCCGGATGCAGCTGCTCTTTCTACAGGTATCTCCGAGGCCTTGATTAATACAGCTTTAGGTATCGGTACTTCAGCAATCGCAATCATCCTTTATAACTTCTTTACTTCTAAAATCGACGGGTTAACTTATAAGATCGACGAGATCTCAATGAGTATCCAACAGTCTTTCGCTGAATTCAACTAAGAATTTTTTTCAGCAATGATTGGTAATGAAGTAAAAAGAAGTCTAATTAAAAATTATTAATAATAATGGCGAGAGTCAAACCAAAAAGACATGGAGTAGTGACGGATATGACGGCAATGTGTGACGTTGCGTTCCTATTGCTTACATTCTTTATCTTGACCACTCAGTTTAAAAAACCTGACGTGGAGCAGATCAAACCGCCATCTTCAATATCAGAGAAGTTACTTCCTGATGCAAGCTTGATGACCATCAATGCTACACCAGACGGGAAATTCTATTTCCAGCCCGTAGAAAATGCAAAAGAGAGATTAGAGCTTTTGGAAAATATGGGTAAAAAGTACGGTGTGACTTTTGATAACAAAGAAAAAGCTGCATTCCAGAGAGTACAGGCTATCGGGGTTCCTATGAACCAGCTGAAAAGCTATCTTGATTTGCCAGATGACGCACAGAAAAATTTCAAGAGTCCTACAGGGATTCCTATGGATAGTACAAATAAGCAATTGGTAGACTGGGTAGAAGCAAGTCTTGCCGTTAATCCTGATTATAAATTGGCGATTAAAGGAGACGTTACTACAGAATATCCTAAAGTGAAAAGCTTATTTGAGGGTTTAAGAGATATCGATTTTCTTAAATTTTGGTTGATTACATCTCAAGAAGGTAAACCTAACGAATAATATCGATTAGAAATGGCAGAAGTACAAGTACAGGAAAAAGGCGCCAAAGGCGGCAAGGTACGTTCCAAGAAACAAAGTACCAGAGTCGATATGACTCCGATGGTGGACTTGGGTTTTCTATTGATTACCTTCTTTATGTTCACAACCACATTCTCTAAACCGAATGTGATGGATTTGGGTCTTCCGGCAAAACCGAAAGATGAAACAAAAAAACCACCTCCAACAGAAATTAAACTTTCGAACTCTATCTCTTTATTATTAGGTAAAGATAATAAGATTTTCTGGCATCAGCAGGATAATACATCACTGACAGACCAGAATCTTAATGAAACTACTTACGACAGAGAAGGAATCAGAAAAGTAATTGAGCAGGCAAAAGCAAATGCAGCTGATAAATCCAAATTTACCGTGATTATCAAGCCAACTGACGATGCTGTATATAAAAACTTTGTAGATATTCTTGACGAAATGGCAATTACCAAAAGCGAGCAGTACGGGGTAACCGATCTTAAACCTTGGGAAAAAGCTATCTACGACAAAAAGGTTGGGAATTCCGGAGCCGCAGCAGCGCCGGCTACTAAGTAATTTAAACCATAAAATTGTAAATCTATGGCAAATGAAAATGTATACGATCCGAATCTTACTTTAGATGAGATTGTATTTGAAAATAGAAACAAGGAATATGGTGCATACGATTTAAGACATCAGTATCCTAGGCTTCTGACAAAATCTTTTATCGTTGGAACAGCAATATTCCTGGTTGCGGCATTGTCTCCTTTTATTTATCTTACCATTAAAAGATTAACTGAACCGCCAAAACAAGAAGTTAAGGCAGATCTAGTAGAAATTCTTCAGGAAGATAAGATTATTGAGCAGCCGAAAGAAGAAGAACCACCTCCGCCACCTCCGCCACCAAAAGAGGAGGAGAAAATTGAGATTATTCAGAATGTGGTTCCGGAGCCTGTAAAAGCTCCGAAAATTGAAACGCCGCCGCCGCCAATTTCTAAACAGTTAGAAACAACGACAGGTCTGGTAAATCAGGAAGGGGTAAAAGCTCCGGCTTATACACCACCGCCGCCGCCGCCATCAACGGGAACAAAAACTTCAACAGCTGAAGTTAAACCTCAGGTTAATCAAAATCAGGTTTACACAGAGGTAGAACAGACTGCTGAATTCCCTGGGGGAATCAATGCCTTCAGAAATAAAGTGGCTAGTAACTTTGACGGATCTGCAATGAATGGAGATGAAGGTACAGTAAAAGCTGAGGTAACATTCGTTGTAGAAAGAGACGGAAGTATTACTGATGTAAAGGCAAACGGATCCAATCCAGACTTTAATGCCGAAGCAATCAGAACAATTAAGTCTATTAAAAATAAATGGACTCCTGCTAAAATCAACGGACAGTCTGTGCGTTATAGATTCAGATTACCTCTGACTATGAATTTTGAAGGATAATTTATCTTTAAATAATAATTAAAAAAGAGAAGCTTATGCTTCTCTTTTTATTTTTTTTGTATTTTTGTTATATGATGTTCAATTGGTTATCCCTGGTCACGGGATTATTTTATATCGTCTTAGGAATTGTAGTAATACTTTACAAATTCTTCTTCACTGTTCTGGAACCCGGAGTAGCATATGCATTAGGAGTATTGCTGATTTTATACGGTATTTTCAGAATTTACAGAGCGATTTCAAAAATAAAAAATGTAAATAATGAGAAGTAGTATTAAAACCATAATGCTATCTTTTCTTAGTATAATAGCTGTTGGTTGTAAAAAAGAAGAAAAATCGCCTTCCTATAACAAAGGGGAAATGACCATTCTTACCGACGAATCATTTAAAAGTATTACGGAAGCTTTGGCAGAAGGGTACATGATTAACTACCCTGAAACAAAAATAAAGGTCGTAACTAAAAAAGAAGATCTTGGTTTCATTGACCTTCTGAATGACAAAGCAAGAATTGTGGTAATGTCCAGGGATTTGTCACCCGAAGAAATTAAAACCTATGAAGAACAGGTAGACCTCAAATTTTTACCATCCAAATTTGCCGCTGATGCGGTGGTTTTTGTTGTTCCTAAAGAATCTCCGAGAGAAAGCATTTCAATGGAAGAAATTCAGCAGGGAATGCTCTCTGAGTATAAAAGTTTTATTTTCGACGGAGCCAATTCCAGCAATCTCAATTTTGTTGCCCAAAAACTTAAAAAGCAACCCAAACAATTAAAATTCTCTGTTATTTCAGGGAACAAAAATATTATTGAAGAATTAAGCAAATACCCCGGTAAAATCGGAGTTATCGGTCTGAATACTTTTAGCCGCCCGTATGATAAGGAATCAGAACAATTAAGAAGTATGGTAAAAATACTTCCCGTTGAATACAAAGGAAGACTATACAATGCAGATTTTGAAAACCTTCGCAAAATGAATTATCCTTTTACAAGAGTTTTGTATTTTTTAACAAATGAAGGGAATTTTAATATTGCCAATGGTTTTATTAGATTTTCCTGCACGCAGCTTGGGCAATTGATTGTACAAAAGGAAGGGTTGCAGCCTTATAATCTGTACAGGAGGGAAGTACAGATGCGTTAAAATATATTAAATTAACACGTTAGCCAAAAATAAATCCTTATTTTGGTCTGAAAATTGTGTACAATATAAATCGAATTAGATTAGAAAATATAAAATGAGAGATATAATGATTATGAATGTAAAGAAGATTGCTTTTGGAGCAGCAGTGGTATTTTTTACCAATTTTTCGTTTGCACAAACCGTACAGGACGGAATTAACAGTATGGACAGCGATAAATACGCTCAGGCAAAAGCTAATTTCACCAATATGATTTCAGCAGATCCTACTGCCGAAAATTATTTTTACTTAGGAAATACATACTTAAAACAGGGAGAACCTGATTTTGCTGCAGCAACCGAAAATTTTAATAAAGGACTTGCTGCTGACAAAAAGAGTTATCTTAATAAAATCGGTTTAGCAACTGTTAAACTGGGGAAAGGAGATAAAAATGCTATTGCAGAAATTCAGAGTATTGTTTCTGATTCCAGAGAAAAAGATGCAGAAGTATTATTCAGAGCAGCAGAAGCCTTAACTTTGTTTGAAAAAAATAATTCTCCGGACTTAGCAATTCAATACCTGAACAAAGCAATTGAAAGAGCATCCAGAAAAGATGTTCCCGCACATTATTACTATACATTAGGAGACGCATACAGGCTAAAAAGAATGCCTGGTGATGCCATGACGGCCTACGATAAAGCACTTCCTTTAGCTAAAAATAAAGCGTCGGTTTATACAAGAATCGGAACATTATGGATGGCTGCACAGCAATGGCAGCAAGCTAAAACAAGCATCGATAAAGCTATCGCTACGGATCCGACTTATGCTCCTGCGTACAAAGCTTTGGCTGCCTATGACATAAGATATCAGCAAAATGCAAAAGCAACACAAGATCTTATTAACTATACAAAATATGCAGATGAAGATCCTTACACACAATTGGAAATTGCAAAGCTTTATTTTACCAATGAAGATTATGCAAACTCTAAACAGGTTTTAGATAAGATTTTTGATAAAATTAATGATCCTATTAAATTTAAATTAAGAGCTTATCAATTATACGCAGACGGGAAATATGCCGAGGCAAAACAAAATATAGATACTTTTGTTGCACAGGCTGATAAATCAAGAGTGCAGCCTGCAGATCAGGGATTAATGGGATTAATTGCTGCCGGATTAGCAAAAACTGAAACTGATCCTGCTAAAAAAACGGCATTAACGACGGAAGCTCAGCAAAAAATTGCTATCGCAAAAGCTGCGAAGGATGAAACATTAAAATGGGATATGGAATTGGTAAAAATTTCCGGAGGAGGAGTTTCTCAGGGTGATATTGATGCCGGACCAACAAATCCTATTATTGAAGGGCTAAAACAAAAAGTTGCAGCTAATTCTCAGGACTCTGATTCTTTGTTTAAGCTAGCAACTGCATACCAGGAAGCAAAAAATTGGAATGGGGCTATTCAAACATGGCAAAAAATGAATTTACTTCTGCCTGAATGGGCTCCTGGTTATTACAGCTTAGGATATTCTTATCAGCAGGCCGGCAACAATGATGCGGCAAAAGTTGCCTATGAAAAATTCATCAGCACAGTAAAACCTGCTGATCAGGAGGCAAATAAGCAGACCCTTGCTTACGCTTATTTTGCAGTGGCTTATATGAGTAAAGATTCTGATCTTGCAAAAGCTAAAGATTATGTAGCAAAATCCGTTCAGCTGGATCCTACATATCAGGATGCTGTTAAACTGAATGAAGAAATTAATAAATAATTATATTCTTAAATAATTTTAAGCTTCCCAATCGCAATGTTTGGGAAGTTTTTATTTAAATGATATCTTTGAAAATATGAAAACAGATATATTAGCTTTTGGTGCTCACCCTGATGATGTAGAATTAGGCTGTGGAGGAACCCTTGTTAAAATGGTTTCGGAAGGTAAGGTTTGTGCCATTGTTGATTTAACCAGAGGAGAACTTGGAACACGGGGGACTGAAGAAACGAGAAAAGCAGAAGCTATGGATTCTGCAAAAATTTTAGGCGTTGTTGCAAGAGAAAATCTGGGAATGAAAGATGGCTTTCTCGAAAATTCTGAAGAATACCAAATGAGGATCGTTAAAATGATCCGTAAATACAGACCGGAAATTGTTTTGGCAAATGCAATTGACGACAGGCATCCGGATCATGCAAAAGGAGCAAAATTAGTATCTGATGCCTGTTTTTTGGCAGGATTAAGAAAGATTGAAACGGTTTTGGAAGGAGAAAATCAGGAAGTCTGGAGACCAAAGCATGTGTTCCATTATATACAGTGGAAAAATATAGAGCCTGAATTTGTAATTGATATTTCAAAGCATCTTGATAAAAAAATAGAAGCATGTATGTCTTTTAAAACACAGTTTTATGATCCTACTTCCAAAGAGCCGGAAACACCTATTACCTCAAAAGATTTTTATGAAAGCTTAACGTATCGTGCTCAGGATTTAGGAAGACTTTCGGGAGTGACTTATGCTGAGGGATTTACGTCTGAGAAGCTGATTGCGCTGAAAAATTTTGACGGAATTGTTTGGTAATTAAAAAATCTTTCCTATATTTGCACTCACAAAACGGTGATTGTAGCTCAGTTGGTTAGAGCGTCGGATTGTGGTTCCGAAGGTCGTGGGTTCGAGACCCATCATTCACCCAAAATACAGTATCCTGCTTAATATATTAAGCAGGATTTTTTTATAAAATTATTATATTATAGATTACTTTTTCTATTTTCTAATTATGTTCCAAAAATAACAAGTACAGTGCTAAGGTGAATTTTAAATCTGATATTTACATCGGAATATATATTTTATACAACTGTCATATTATCTTCTGTCTGAGAATCTTTAATATTGAAAATAATTTAGTTTTCGTACTTCATATTTTTGGATTTTAAAAACTGTATCAACTTTTCAGGACGATCAGTCTGGATAATACTGGCCCCTTTGCGAATCGCCCATCCCCAATGTTGTTCAGGGTCTTCTTCTGCAAGATCGTCATCATGCCCTGCACATAATTCTGCCCATAATGTATTGATCCAGATAACAGAATTTTTTTCTTTAATAAATTTGAGCAGCTCATCGGCTTTTTGGGTATCATCTTTTATAATCACTTCATAAGCAGTGGGATGGAATAAATTTGAGAAATCATTAACATATTTCTTAGGATCGATCACCTCTTCTCTTTTGTAAATGCTATAATCTTCTGGCCACACCATAGGCATATAAATAATATTATCTAATTTGTTCCCTATCTCTTTTTTCAAGATTTCTGCTTTTTTGTTTCCTTTTAAAATAATTTGATCGCGGGTTCCGGTTTTGTTTAGCAATTCAATGGTTTCATCAAGATAGTCCCAAGCTTTGTCAAGATTAAGCATAATTCTTTTTCCTTTAATGAAATTGAGCATTTCTTCTAAGCTGGGAACTTTTTCCCGTGTTTTCATACCGGCACCGTTTTTCAAATTAAGAGTTTGAATTTTTGAAAAACTGGTCTCAGAAATCAATCCTTTTCCATTAGTGGTACGATCTAAAGTTTTGTCATGCATAATAATCAATTTTCCATCTTGGGTTCTCTGAATGTCTACTTCCACGATGTCTACTCCCATTTCTATGCAACTTTTTACTGCTTTAATGGAGTTTTCGGGATAATTGCGCCAATCTCCTCGGTGTGCAACAACTAATACTTTATTTTTTGGAATTTCTTGTTTGAAATAGTTGGATTGTGCAGAAAAAAACGATGAGAATAATACAACCAAAAGAGTGATTGTATGATTAAAGAATTTAAGTTTTATGTAATTCATTTTGCTTTAAGTTTTAGTATCCGTTATTTTGTTTAATTGCAGGGTCGGTATTTATTTGTGTTTGTGGAACCGGCATCAGTAGATTGTGTGTATGTATCTTTGCAGTACTGTAGCCTGGTGTATTTGCAAAGTGTGCTGTCATCACAGAAATTGCTTTACCTGTCCTCAAGAGATCGAACCAACGATGTCCTTCGCTTACTAATTCTTTACGTCTTTCCAGATCTATTTCGTTCAAAAGAGTTTGTTTTGTCGTTAGATTTACAGGATTAATTCCTGCTCTGGTTTTCACTTGGTTCAAATAAAAATTAGCATTTACATAATCATTCCCTTCGGCATAACATTCTGCTAATAAAAGATAGACATCCGCCAAACGCAGCACTACAATATTACTTCCGCCGTCAGCTATGACATTGGATGTTTTGACTAATTTTTTGGTATAAGGAACGCCGTTGCTCGTTAATGCGATGAAAGCATCCCTGCGTTTATCTCCATTGGTGTAAAGATTATAAATTTCTTTTGTTGGGATATTATGCCCTTTCGCTCCGGAAACAACTCCCGAAGGCATAAACATTTGATAGGCATTACTTCCTTCTGAATTTCCGTTTATTCCTGAAGCAAATTGCACATCAAAAATGATTTCAGAATTGTTTTTATTATTAACATCAAAAATTTTAGTAACATCAGTCTGCAAACTATACCCTAAATTTATAACTTGTGATAAATATGGCAGTGCTTCACTGAACTTTCCTTTAGTTATTAACACTTTTGCCAAAATTCCCAATGCTGCCCCTTTGGTTACCCTACCTTTTTGCGGTGTAGTATTAGGTAAAAGTGTAATAGATTCTTTAAGTTCTGCCTCAATAAATGTATAGACTTCATTGGCAGGCGTACGACCTTGTCCAAAAAATTGATTTACATCAGTTGTTTCTTTGGTAACCAAAGGGACATCTCCAAAGATACGGACAAGATTAAAATACATGAGTGCCCGTAAAAATTTAATTTCACCGATTCTTGTATTCTTGAGTTGGTCATCCATATCGGAAATTCCGCCAATTCTGTTTAGGATGATATTAGCCTGCTGAATGCCGACATACGTGTCTTTCCAGGTGCTTGCTATGAGAGAATTATTGGGCTGAATGGTGAAAAAATCAAATTCACCATACGTAAAAGAATCATTTGCAGGAACTTCATCATACGTATTATCAGACGGAATTTCTCCAATTGCAGGCATTGCTAAATTATATTGTCCGTCATATTGTAAAGAACCGTATACGGAATTTACTGCCTGCTCAATTTGCTGAGCATCCTGATAAAATTGTGAGGTCACTTTAGTTGCTTCAGGATAGGTATTTAGTAAATCTTCAGAGCATGATTGTACGCAAAAGATAAAAACGACAGATATTATTATATTTCTCATTTTAAAGAGTATTATTAAGGTTGAATTAAAATTTAAAGTTCATTCCGAAAGAATAGGATTTTGATATTGGATAGCCACCGCTATCGAAGCCTTGGGTTAAAACATTATCTGTATTGGCATCCAGATTCTGCCCACGATAAGAAGTAAAAGTCAGCAGATTGTTACCAAGAAAATAAATTTGAGCTGATTTGATTTTTAAGGCTGAAGTAAGGCTTTCTGGCAGATTGTAAGCAAGTTTAAGAGATCTTAACCTTAAATAATCGCCATTCTGGAAAAATATATTTGAGGTACGTGCTTCTTTTCTATTGTTTGAAAAGTTCATATTGGGCATTGCATAGATACCGTTCGGATTAGTTTCCGGATTATATCGGTTATCAAAAAAATGCTGGTTTGCAATAGAGAATCCTTCTAAAGATCCGGACAAACTCACTTCGTTTCCATTGTATACGTTTCTTCCCAATTCGCTATACAGAGAGAAATCGAGTTCGAAATTTCCATATCTAAAATTATTATTGAATCCGATGATATATTTGGGAACTCCGGTTCCATAACTTCTCTTGTCTTTGCCATCAATTACCCCATCATTATTCAAGTCTTGAAAAATATAATCCCCAACCAAAGTTCCGGAAATATGCGGAGAATTATCAATTTCCTGTTGGGATTTGTATACTCCGGTAATATTATACCCATACATTTCTCCGATGGATCCTCCAACACGGGTTACAGAAAAATTATTGGTTCCGGTAACAATCTCATTCTGCCCTTCTGCGAGGGATAATACTTTGTTTTTATTGGTTGAAAAATTAATACTTCCATTATAAACAAAATCTTTTACAATACCTATTGGTTTTACGGAAAGCTGAATTTCAAAGCCTGTATTTCTGATTCTTCCAATATTTTGAAGCGATGAACTATATCCCGATTGTTGAGGGACGGGTACATCTAAGAGAAGCCCATCTCTATCGAGAATATAGTAATCAGCAGAAACATTCAAAAACTGGTTGAATAAAGAAAAATCTGTCCCGAAATTGTTTGATTTGGATTCTTCCCAGGAGATATTAGGATTAGGTGCTGACGAGGCTCTATATCCTGGAGCCAACACTCCCCCAAAAACATAATTGACCTGAGACATCAGCGATAGGGATCCAAAATTATCAATTTGGTTATTTCCGTTAGTTCCAATACTATATCTTAATTTAAATGGGTTTAAAACATTATTTTTTGGAAAGAAGTTTTCATTACTTACTGTCCACCCTAATGATAGTGCATAGAAATTTCCCCATTTGGAATTGGCTCCGAAGCGTGAAGAACCATCTTTACGGTAAGAAGCCATTAGATTATATTTATTGCTGAAATTATATGAAACTCTGGCGAAATAGGAAATCAGCGTCCATTTGTATTGCGTAATGTCATTTTTAAAAGAGGTTCCTCCCGCAATATTGGTGATACTGTTATCTGGAAAACCGCTTGCAGTAGTTACCACCTGATTATTGTTTTCCTGTTGATAGGATTGCCCTGCAATCGCATTAAAAGAATGATTGCCTATTCTCTTGTCATAAGTCAGTAAATTTTCAATTAGATAATTTTTACGGATATACTCTGTACGGCTGGCTTTTGTTACGTCAGGTGCTGCAGTTCTATAAGCTCCTACAGTGGAAGGATCGAAAAAATTGTATTCATAATTAGTATAATCTCCTCCGACAGTCAATTTATATCTAAAGTCTTTCAGGAATTTTAGTTCTCCAAAAGCATTCCCAAATGTTTTAAACATAGCATACTTTCTATTAACCATTTTGGCTACAGCAATGGGATTTTCTACCAAAGCTCCATCAGTAGATGTATTTGCTTTTATTTGTTCGGAAATAATAAGATTTCCATTAGAATCATAAGGAGCAAAGAAAGGATACATTACTTGTGCCATCTGAACAAAATTGTATGAAGATGCATCTCCATTGGACTCAGCAGTATGACCGATAGAATAGGAAGGCGTTATAGAAGCGCCTAACGAAAGATTTTTATTGATTTCAGTTACAAAATTGATGTTGGAAGAGTATTTCTTGTAATCTGTCCCTATAACAATTCCCTCCTGATCAAAATAACTTCCGGTAAATGCAAGTTTACTTTTTTCACTTCCTGTTAATATGGTAAATGTAGTATTACTTATTGCTGCTTTTCTGAATACTTCATCAAACCAATTGGTATTGGTAAGCCCAGGCTGTTTGTTAAGATAAGGGGTAAGATAATCAGGAATTAATTCTCTAAGAGTTGCTCCTTTTGCTTTTCTTGTGGCAGTATCATCAGAGGCACTCCTATTTGTTCCTTTGGAAAGATAATTGTTATCTCTTGCTTCTTTCATATAAATAGCCATATCATATGCATCTACATATTTTGCTTTGTCAGCTCTTTGCTGAATACCATAATATGTGTCTAATGTTATGTCTAATTTTCCCTTTTTTCCTTGCTTTGTTTCGATAAGGATAACACCGTTAGCACCTCTGGAACCATAAATAGCAGAGGAGGCAGCATCTTTGAGAATATCTATTTTTGATATAGAATTGGGGTCTATAGAATTTAAGTTGCTCCCTTCGGAAAGTGGAAAACCGTCTACTACAATTAATGGGTTGGAACCTGCTGTTAAAGTCCCAATACCCCGAACCCGCAGAATTGGAGAAGCACCGGGCGTGCCATTATTTGTAGACACTTGAATTCCTGTTGCTTTACCAGCAATAATATCTCCAAAATTTCCGGAAGCGATACCTTTTAAATCATTTTCTTTTATTGAGGAAATAGATCCTGAAATATCTTTTCTGCTTTGTTTTCCATACCCTACTAAAACTACTTCATCAAGGTGAGATTCTCTTGGTGATAAAGTATCGTTTTTTACCGTCGGGTCATTTTTAGCAACAATTTTTGCGGCTCCTTTACGGATGGTCACCGTGTTGTTTTGAATGGTGTAATCAATAAGCTTATTGTTCTTAAGGAAATTTAGCGATGTTATTAAAGAATTGTAGTTAATATTGCTTTCATCTATAAAAATTCCTTCTAAGTCTGAAACTGAGTAGAAAAATTTTGTTTTCGTAGTTTTTGAAAGTTTTTTTAAAACCTCTGTAAGTGGTTTTTCCGGTCCGCGCAACGATTGCACGAATGCAGTTGGCAAGGCTGCCTGCGATATTTGTGGAACACAAAAAATACCGAGCAACACAATACTAATTGCTGTTTTTTTCATAGTTTTGTAACGATTAATTGTTAAACTTTAGCGAGTTCGATTAATTTTCAGCATCAGTAATCCCCATTACTGATGCATTTTTATTTTAAGATAATTTTATTTTCATTTTTATTATCTATTACTACTTTTAATTTGAACGGATAACTGGCTATGGATAAAATCTCCCCGAGATTACCTGTAAATGACCCGTTTACTATTTCATTTTTGTAAGCGGGCGGATACTCTATCTGTACGTGATATGCTTTCTCCAGTTTTTTGATAACATCAGAATATTTTTGATTTTCAAAAGAGAAATTCATTACGTGATTCTTACTAAGAAAATGATATTCAGTGCTTTTTTCGTCAACGGTCCATATTTCTTTTGGCTCTAAGAAAGTGATCTTACTCTGATATTCAATTTTAACTTTTCCCTCAAGCAGTTCTACTTTTTTCTCTTTAGATTTTTGATCTACTAAAAATTTTGTTCCTAATACTTCCAATTTAAAATCTCCTGCATGTACTACAAAAGGTTTTGATTTGTCCTTTTCAATACTAAAAAAACCTTTTCCTTGAAATTCTACATCCCTGTTTTCTTTTCCAAAATTTTCTTTTAATGACAATTTACTGTAAGGTTTCAAAGTTATTACGCTATTGTCTGATAGTTTAAAGGTTTTAGAAAAATCTTCTGTCTGCAGCACAATAAGATGATTTTCCTTAGACGCAGTGGTTGAAAAATTTTTATATAAAAATAAGATCCCCAATAATGGAACTATAACAGATGCAGCAACCCAATAATATTTCTGCCTGCTTTTGTGCTGATTAATTCTGGTTTCAATAGCTGTCCAAATTTTCCGGTCAGTTTCAACGCTTATTTTCTGTTTTTTTTCAGAAATGCTTTTCCAGGTTTTTTCAAAATGTTTTTGGTGATCTTTCATACAATTATAATTACGCGCATAAATAAAAATGTCCACCTTGAAAAAGCGGATTTAATAATTTGTTTACAATGATTAATATTTGGTTAATATAAATTCAGGTTTGCTTTTATGAATTGGATAGCCTTTTTTACCTGCTTTTCTACTGTTGATTTAGAAATATTATTTTCCTTCGCGATTTGTGAGTAACTGATTTTTTCTATTTTATTTTTACTAAAAAAAAATCTGCTTTTTTCGGGAAGCCTTTCCAGAAGGTTCTTAATTTTCTTTATTTGCTCTTCTTTAAATTCTTCATCAATATTTTCTGAATCGGCTTCATCTTTTATAAGGTCTTCATCCGAAAAAGTAAAAAGCATTTTATTTTTTCTGTAAAAATTGGAAACTTCCTGTTTTGCTGTTTTAAAGATAACAGGCTCTACATTTTGAGAATCTTTTAGAGCTGAAGAATGCTTCCAAAGATGTATGAAAATTTCCTGAACCACATCTTCCACATCTTCTGTATTTGAAATATAATTTCTTACGAAGAAGTAAACCTGATCTTTATAATCGACGTATATTTTCTTGAAGTATTTCATTTTTTAACAGGACATAGACATATAATAATTTTTGCGAAAATACCCAATTCAGGATAGATTTTTATTAACATGGCATTAAATTTAATGTTAGGATATATAAGTTAATAAATATACGCCGTTAATAATCAAAAATTGTTTTGTAGTTTTAACGCTTCTTTTTAATATTTAAAACGAGAGCTTCTTTATTCTTTAGTTGATATTAATATATTGTTTTTGAAGAAAGCAAAATCAAATTTGTTTGAAAATAAAAAATAAATATGAATGTATTCCTTTATAAAATTGTTAAAAAATTATCTTTTTTTCATTTTGTCCGAACCCAGTTAAGTCATCCAAACTATAGCATCAAAGATGCTAAGAATTTCTGATTTGCTCCAGTCTTAAGATGCAACGCCCGATAAAGCCTTAGAGCATTGCAGAAAAATAAAGGAAAATCTTAAGTATTGCATTATGCAAAGCATGCTCTTTTGGAAGAGGAACAGTTGAGTCAGGTCAGTAATTTCCAGTCACAAAAAAAGCATCTTTTTTCAGATGCTTGTGTTTTTAGAATTATTCTTTTTTAAACTTCGTCGTCAGAATCAATGGTGTAGGTTCTGCTTTTGAAGTCTTTGTCATGCTTTTCTGATATTACATCCTCACCCTTTTCGTTAATGATGAAATCTGTGGACTCATTAAACATCTCCTGAAAACTTTTAAAATCCTCTTTATAAAGATAAATTTTGTGTTTCTCGAATGTAGCTTCTCCATTCTCTCCGAAGTTCTTTTTGCTTTCGGTAATCGTAAGATAATAATCTCCTGCTTTCGTCTCGCGCACATCAAAGAAATAAGTTCTTCTCCCTGCTTTTAACACCTTCGTGAAAATTTCATTTTCATGGCGTTCCTTGTATTCACTCATTGTTAGATATTTTTTAATCTTGTTAAGAACAAATATAAAAGTTTTCTTTTAATCACAAAATTTTTTTTATGATTTATTTAACATTTATGAATGAAAGCGCTATGCTGTTACGGAATTGTTAATTTCAGTCAGGTTGAGGATTTTATCTGCACGTTGGGCGCTAGACTCTCTGTGCGTGATGATTATAGAGGTAGCATTATGTATTTTCCTATCAATATTTTCAAGGATATTTTGCTCAGTTTCTGTATCCAGCGCAGACAGGGAATCATCAAAAATAATGATGCTTGGGTCTTTAATGAGCGCTCTGGCGATACAGATTCTTTGTTTCTGGCCTCCCGAAAGCATCACACCACGTTCACCTACCATGGTTTTGTACTGGTCTTTGAATTCGACGATGTTCTTATCAACGTCGGCAATCTTGGCATATTCAACCACTTTTTCATGGGTTGGCTGATCTATTGCAAAGCCGATATTATTTTCAATCGTATCAGAAAAAAGATAGCTCTCCTGGGGAATATAACCAATGAATTTTCTGTAATTATCTAAATTATGCTCCTTTAAGTTTTTTCCGTCGATTAAAATTTCACCTTCTGTAGGATCAATAAGTCTGCAAAGTAATAGCGCAATGGTAGATTTTCCGCTTCCTGTTTTACCCATAATGGCCAGAGATTCTCCTGCTTTAACGGTGAAACTTAGATTTTCCAATGCAGCAATTCCTGTATTCGGATAAACATAAGATACATTTCGGAATTCAATATCTCCTTTGATGGGATAATTTTCAAAATTTCGGTTAACGATTTCAGATTTCTTATCCATAAATTCATTAATCCTCTGCATGGATGCTTCTGCCCGCTGGTTTACAGAAGTTACCCAGCCCACCATAGAGAAAGGAAATATCAGCGTGTTGATATACATAAAGAAATCTGCAATCTTACCGATGCTGAGTTCTCCGGCAATATATTTCTGTCCCCCGATCCAGATAATGGCAACATTCAGCAAACCGATTACAAAAAGAATGATGGTGAAAAAATACGCTTCTGTTTTTGCAAGATCGAGCGCTTTGTCCTGATAGTCGGTCACTTTTACGCCGTAATTTTTTTCAATATACTTTTCACGGGCAAAAAATTTCACAACACGTATTCCCGAAAAACTGTCCTGAACAAAAGTAGAAATCGCAGACTGACTTTTCTGCATAATCTTCGATTTTTTATTGATAATCGAACTTACCGTGTAAATAGCGTACGAAAGGAGAGGCAGAGGAAGCAATGTCCACAACGTCATGGAAACATCGGTCTTCAGCATGTAAATTGCCGTTATAATGACCAGTACTACCAGATTAGCAACGTACATAACACCGGGTCCCAGATACATTCTTACCGCAACAACATCTTCGCTCAGTCTGTTCATAAGATCTCCAATAGTGGTTTTTTTATAATCCGTTAACGATAAATCCTGATAATGTCTGTAGATTTTATTCTTAAGCTCATATTCAATTCTTCTGGAAGCAACAATAATCGTCTGTCGCATCATAAAAGTGAAAAATCCGGTAAGAAGGGAGCAGCCTACGATAATGGCAACATAGATCAGAACCTGTCTGTTGAATCCTAAATTTCCATTTCTTGTAAGTTCATCCACTGATTTCCCTACGAACTGAACTTTATATATATTGAAGAAATTACTGGCAATGATAAATAATACCCCCCAAAATAATAATATTTTGTGTTTCCAGAAATAGGGGTTCAGGGTTTTTAAAGCTTTCATAAACTTTTACAAATTTACGAAAAATGTCATCATACTACGAATCTCATAAATTTTAAATTTCGTATCTTTGCGCCCATAAAAAGCTCTTTGAATGTTAGGAAGACGACAAATCCGTGAAAAAATAGTACAGACTGTGTATTCATATTACCAGAATCCGGTGAAATTTGATGTGCTGGAGAAAAACATGTTTACCGGAATAGAGAAAATCTACTATCTCTATATCTATGAATTAAATTTTCTGGTAGCACTGAAAGAACTGGCAGAAAACCAGATCGAAATCGGCAAAAACAAATTTATTAAAACTGATGCTAATATTAATCCTAACCAAAAATTCATCAACAATAAGGTTTTGATTAAGCTGGAGGAAAACCCCGAGCGGCTATTCTTTACAGGCCAGCACAAACAGCTCAAATGGGATATGCATGATGACCTTCTCGTAAAGACTTTCCAAAGAATTACAGCCGGAAAAAGATACCAGGATTTCATGAAAGAAGATTCTTATTCATTTGAAGAGGATCAGAAGTTTATCGGTAAATTATTTTTGAGATATATTGCTGAAAATGATGATTTTCATGATTACTTAGGAGATAAGGAACTTTCATGGTATGATGATATCCACATTGCCAATTCAATGGTTCAGAAAACAATAGGTTTCTTAAAAGAAGATGAAGAAAGCAGAACGTTAATCAGAATGATTAAAGATGATGAAGATAAGACTTTTGCCATTAAACTTTTAAGAACTACACTGGATAATTGGGAAAACAACGAAAAGAAACTGGAAGAAAGACTGGAAAACTGGGATTTGGAAAGAGTTTCACTCATGGATAAAGTAATCTTGTCAACAGCGCTTACGGAACTGGATAATTTTCCCCTTACCCCCTCAAGAGTTATCATTAATGAATATATAGAGATTGCTAAAGTATTTGCGACAGACCGTTCCAATATTTTCATCAATGGGATTTTGGATAAATACTGCAAAGATTTAAATAGAATATAAATATTTCAATATGAAAAAGACGTTTTCAATTATCGCTTTATCAGTAATAGGCTTTGGGTTCATTTCATGTAAAAAAGAGAACAAAGAAATTGCGGGCACCGAAACTGTTGCAACAGACTCTACTGATGCAATGCCGGCCCACTCAGGAGATTCTGCTGCGGTAACTCCGGCTGCAGACGAGACAAAGGCTGTTCCCGTGTCTAATCAGCCATCAACTACAATTGCACTTTCTGAAAGCAACTTCGATTTCGGGAAAATCAAAAAAGGAGATAAAGTGGAACATGTATATGAAATTACAAACACAGGAACTAATCCTCTTGTGATTTCAGAAGTTAAACCGGGATGCGGATGTACGGCTCCTGATTTTACCAAAGAGCCAATTATGCCGGGTAAAAAAGGAAAAATTACCTTACATTTCGATTCTACCAACTTTGACGGAAACGTAAGCAAGTATGCAGATGTTTTTGCCAATGTAGAAAAAGCACCTATCAAATTAACATTCACCGCAAATATTCAACCATAATATCATGAATTTACTTTCAATATTTTTACAGGCACCTGCACAGGGAGGAAACTCTTCCATGATGTTAATCATGATGGGAGTGATGTTTGTAGGTTTTTATTTCCTAATGATAAGACCGCAAATGAGAAAACAAAAGCAGGAGAAAAACTTCCAGGAGACACTTAAAGTGGGGACAAGAGTTGTTCTTACATCGGGTCTTCACGGGAGAATCGCCCAGATTCAGGATGATGGTTTTGTAATTGAAACATTATCGGGAAAGCTAAAGTTTGAAAAAGCAGCTGTTTCCAGGGAATTTACGGAAGCCCGTTTCGGAGATAAGGCTAAAGCTGCTGAGAAAGCAGACGACAAAAAAGAAATCGAAACTGAAAAGAAATAATCTTTTAGTTTACAGATGCTTCGTTTCGGCGGGGTGAGCAAAGCTCACCCCGCCGAAACTTTTTTATAGAAGCTGTTTTCAAGATAATGTACAAAGGCCATCATTTTGAATGAAGCGAAGCGGAGTGACGAATTTATAAAATTTCAAAACCAGACTATAAATTTCTCCTAACGCCGAAATGACAAGAGAACATTTAGAAACTGTGTTGATTCATGAAAAAAATCTGGAAATTAGTGTTTAATAAAATATCTTTGCCCCATGAATAAAAACACAAACAAAACCGTTCTCATTTTAGGTGCCAATTCCGATGTTGCCAAACAGGCTGTTAAACAATACATTGAAAAAGGATTTTCTGTAATGGCAGCTTCCCGAAATACAAACTCTTTAGAACGATTTATTTCAGAAAACAATCTGAATTCCAAAGTGAAAATTTTATATTTCGATTCTGTAGATTTTGATTCTCACAAAAAATTTTACGATGAACTTCCCGCAAAACCTCATATTGTGGTATATGCCGCCGGATTTTTAGTGGATAACGAAAGAGCCTTGGCAAACTTCAAAGGAACTCAGCAAATGATGATGGTAAATTACATTGGTGCAGTTTCCATATTGAATATTATTGCGATGGATAAAAGCAATAAAAATTTAGAAAGAATTATCGGTTTATCCTCGCTTTCCGGAGTTCGTGGGCGAAAAAGCAATTTTGTATATGGCAGTACAAAAGCAGCCTTTACAACCTATCTTGCCGGTTTAAGACAGGAATTAAAACAAAGAAATATCACGGTAAATGCTTTGGTGATTGGTTATATTGATACGAAAATCAACCAAGGCTTAGAATTAAACAAAAACCTAATCATGCAGCCCGATTACGTTGCGAAATTCATCGTTAATGCAGGAAACTCATTTACCATTGTTCCGGATTTCAAATGGAAAATCATTTATTTGATTTTAAAAGTTCTACCGGAAAGTCTGGTGGCGAAGCTGCCGTAATTTTTAATTTGGTTCTTACTAAATCTTTTTAAAAACGGTATTAATGATTCTTTAAATTTAAATTACTCCATATCCTGCAACAATTCCAGCGCCTTCATCATATCAATTCCTTTTCCTAATACAGGTTTAAACAAATCTCCTTTTTCTTTAATTCTTTCCAATGCATTATGAATATTGAAGTCGGTGGGCCTCATACCTGTTTTCACCTCACTCCAGTCCAGCGGCATGGAAACGGAAGCACCTTCTTTAGGCCTGATGCTATAAGCACTGGCTAAAGTCTGCCCGGTTCTGTTTTGAAGATAATCAAGGTAAATTTTACTGTTATCTCTTTTCTGAAGGCTTCTTTCCAATGTTGTGATTTCCGGAAGCTTTTCATGAACCTGCTTCATGAGAATATGTGCAAAATCTTTCACCTGGTCAAAATCATATTTTCCGCCCATCGGAATATATACGTGGATTCCGGTACTTCCCGAAGTTTTGCAATACCCTTTAATTTTAATGGCATTTAAAACCTCATTTACCTGTAAGGCGGTTTCGATAACATCGTCGAAAGTATTCTTTTTGGAAGGATCCAGATCTAAAACAAGAAAATCAGGATGATCCAGGTCGGGAAGGGAAGAATTCCAGGGGTTCATATCAATGCAACCTAAATTATTCAGATAAGCAAGAGTCGCTTTGTCGTTACAATAAATATAATCGATGTATTTATCATTCGATTCAGAATAAACCTGCGTGGTTTTTATCCAGTCGGGAATATTGTCGCCGGCATCTTTCTGGTAAAAATTCTGTTCTTCAATACCATTCGGGAATCGGTTCAGGGAAAGCGGGCGGTTTTTAAGATGGGGTAAAATATAGTCTGCGACAGACTGGTAATATTCAATAACATCTCCTTTCGTTACCTCATCTTTAGGAAAATAGACTTTGTCCTGATTGGTAAGCTTTACCTTATGTCTGTTTAATGTAATTTCCTTTTCATTTTCTGAAGGACGTATTTTTTTAGGGGCTGTAGCTTTCATAATTTTTGTATTTTGGTTGGCTTCATCTTTCTCTCCGGCTGTGTTTTTTACTTCTTCTGGCTCTTTATCCTCACGCAATGCAACAAAAACCGGGTGCCGGAAAATACCGTCTTTTGTAATTTCTGAATATTTGATTTCGCATACCAGTTCCGGTTTTGTCCATGTTACGGGCATATTGGTTTTAGGCTTGCTTTCAAAAGGAGAATTTTTTAGGATAATCTTTTTTAATCTTTCGTGAAGTTCCAGAATGGATTCGCGGTTGAAACCAGTGCCGGTATGTCCGGAATAGATCAGTTTCCCGTCAATATATTTTCCCAGGATCAGGGCTCCAAACCCGACTCTTGATCCGCGGGGTTCCGTAAATCCACAGATAATGGCCTCTTCGGTGTTGGTGAATTTTATTTTAAGCCAGTCGGAAGTCCTATGGTTTTCTGTGTACTCACTGTTGGCTTTTTTAGCGATCATTCCTTCCAGCTTCATTTTTTTCATCTGATTAAAAAAGGAAATTCCTTTCTCCTGAATATGATCGCAATATTTAATCACATCAGTTTCTACCAAAGCTTCTTTCAGGAGTTCTTTTCGTTGAATAAGCGGAAGCTCTTCTGTAGAATGCCCGTTTAGCCATAAAATATCAAAAACCTGATATACAAGAGCCAGATCAGGATTGTCTCCGATTTGCTGAAGCAACTGGAAATTTGGCCTTCCGTTTTCATCGTATGCGACAATTTCGCCATCAAGGATCATTTTGTGTTTCTGTACACTGAAATCTTTT
Source organism: Chryseobacterium salviniae (assembly GCF_035819015.1). Lineage (NCBI taxonomy): Bacteria > Pseudomonadati > Bacteroidota > Flavobacteriia > Flavobacteriales > Weeksellaceae > Chryseobacterium > Chryseobacterium salviniae. The sequence goes on from NZ_JAYLAA010000012.1 coordinate 104,456, forward strand.
GCAGCTTTTTCAAATTTAGATAAGAAAGAAATCCCGTTTCGGGAGTAGAAAAGAGGTTCATCGCTGAGATCGGCAATGGCGCGGTATCCGTCCCATTTTATTTCAAAAACCCAGTCTTCGTCGTCAAATGCTTCAGGATGCGGCTTGGCAAGCATGGGTTTTATAAAATTTTCAAGCTTTTTCTCGTCAACCAAAGAATTAAATCTTTGAAATTGGGGTTTTAAATCATTCTTTACGGTCTTTTTTTGCTGACGTTTGGGCTTTTTTTTTCCTCTAAAAATTTTGTAACCTCAGAATTCTTAGAGGTATTTTCTTCTGCATCATAACCGCTTTGTGCAAAATCATCTTTATGCTTTATAAGAAGCCACGAATTTTCTTCGGTGTTTTTCATTTTCACCAATGCAAATTCACCTTTCAGTTTTTTTCCGTGAAGGATGAATTTTAAAGAACCTGCGTGAAGCTCTTTCAGCAGTTCTTTTTCATCGGAAAGTTTTGAATCATTATCTAACGGTTCATAGGTTCCGCTGTCCCAGATTTCCACCTGTCCGGCACCATAATTACCTTCCGGGATATTTCCTTCAAAATCCTTGTAATCATAAGGGTGGTCTTCAACCATCATCGCAAGCCTTTTGTCTTTTGGGTCTAAAGAGGGGCCCTTTGGTACCGCCCAGCTTTTCAGAACGCCGTCCATTTCCAGCCTGAAATCATAATGAAGTCTTGAAGCGGCATGCCTTTGGATGACAAAAATCAACTTATCTTTGCTTTTCTTTGTTTTCCCTTCAGGTTCTGTAGTTTCATTAAACTTTCTCTTCGCGTTGTAATCTTTTAAAGCCATCAGGATGCGTTTTTAGATTTCGGACTTTGTAAACTCGCTTTAAGCTGAGCCATCAGGTCAATGACTTTTCCTTCTTTAGCCGGTTCAGCCTTTTTCGCTTTAATATTTTTACCTTTTGCTTTCTGCTTAATGATTTTCATTAACGCTTCAGAATAGGTGTCTTTGTACATTTCAGGATCAAACTCCTGTGAAAGCTGTTCTATAAGGCTGACCGCCATTTTCAATTCTGCTGGTTTCGGTTCTTTTTTGGCGGGAATCTTTAGGTCACTGTAATCTCTGATTTCCTGCGCAAATCTCAGGCGGTTAAGAACCAGAACATCATCGTTGTACGGACGGATCATTCCGATCGCTTCACTTTCACGAAGAACAAAAGTACCCACACCTACCATTCCTGTTTTAGCCAATGCTTTTAAAAGAAGACGGTAGGCATTTTCGCCATTTTTCTGAGGTTCCAGGTAATAAGGATTTTCAAAGTACACAGAATCTACTTCAGATTCTTTTACAAATTGGTCTATAGATAATATTTTAGATTTTTCAGGGCTTGCCGCCTCATAATCTTCTTCATCGAGAATGATGTATTTATCATCCATGAGATAACCTTTTACAATGTTTTCCCATTTCACTTCTTTACCCGTGTTTTCATTTACCCTTTTAAAACGGATATTCGAGAAATCAGATTTATCAAGCATATCAAGATCCAGTTTGGTGGTTTCTGTTGCTGAATAAATTTTTACGGGGATATTTACCAAGCCAAAGCCAATGGCGCCGTTCCAGATTGCTTTCATTGTACTCTATTTTAAATAAAACGTACAATGATTGTGCCGCACGAAATTATAGTACATCGATGTGGTATGTAATTAAGAGTTTTAAAATGATATAATAAAGTGAAATATTTGCTTAAAATTTAATTGATTATTGTGAAATAAAAAGCGTTATGTCAATATTTTGTATATATTTGTTCTAATAAAAACAAAATACAAATGAATGCAGAAAAAAAAGACTGCCTTTCCCTGCTGAAAGGTCGATACCCAGATTCTCCAAGATATTTCAGTGATTCTAATGATGAAATTTTTGCTATACAGCTTAGCGTACAGCCGTTCTATGCAGTTTCTTTAAATATTCAACGTGTAAAATCAAAAAACGATGATTACGAGAATAGAAGAGGTAAGTGATCTTCAGGATCTTGGCATTGATCTTATCCGTTTTTACGTTTATCTGCAAGGCACGGATGGCAACGAAGTAGCAAAGCCTTTAATTATTTATATGTGGGACCTTAAAAAATTTATGAGCGTTCATGAACCTCAGGCTTTTGCTTATTTAGTGAAGGTGAGTGAAAGCATACGGCATTATGGTGCCAAAGACGGAAAGGTTCTTAAAGTTCTCCATGAAGATGGATTTCCTGTTCATTCTTTCGTTGAAAAATATGTAAAGAATATGCCGGCGGATAAAATTCTGAGCCATATCAAGTGGTCTCAAAGTTTAGAAAAACCATACGCCGAAAATGCTGTAGAAAGAGCTGATCTTTTACCTCATCCGGAACTTGCGTCGAATAATTTCAGACGAACCATGTTTGCGGAAACCATAGATGAAGCTGTACAAAAAGAAGTTCGGAAGCTGTATCCTGATTTTTTTTCCCATGCCGATGCTCATGCGATCTCAAAATATGATGATCTTTTAATGCGGTCGGTACATAAACTGATTCATCAGTTGGATGATTTCTTTTTCAGGGAAACGGAAGCTAAGAAATAAAAAAGCGAGGAAATTTTCCTCGCTTTTTATTTATGATTTTAAATTTAATTTCAGTTCCAGCTCATCAAGCTGTTCATCAGCAATAGCAGCCGGTGCATCAATCATCACGTCCCGTCCGGAATTGTTTTTAGGGAATGCGATATAATCCCGGATTACCTCGTTTCCGTCAAGAATTGCTACAAGGCGGTCAAATCCGAAAGCCAGTCCACCATGAGGCGGGGCACCATATTTAAAGGCATTCATCAGGAATCCGAACTGCGCTTCAGCTTCTTCTTTTGAAAATCCTAAAAGATCAAACATTTTAGACTGTAGATCTTTATCAAAAATCCTGATGGAACCTCCGCCAATTTCATTTCCGTTTAACACCATGTCATAAGCATTCGCTCTTGCTTTTCCCGGATCTGTTTCCAGCAGATGAATATCTTCAGGTTTCGGAGAAGTGAAAGGGTGGTGCATCGCATGATAGCGGCCGCTTTCTTCATCAAATTCCAGTAACGGGAAATCAACGACCCAAAGCGGTGCAAATTCGTTTCCTTTTCTTAATCCTAAACGGTTACCCAACTCCATTCTCAAAGCGGAAAGCTGTGTTCTTACTTTATTTTCGTTTCCGGAAAGAATCAACATAAGATCCCCTTCTTTAGCTCCGAATTTTTCAATGATCTTTGCTAAATCCTCTTCATTGTAGAATTTATTTACAGAAGATGTTTTCACGCCGTCATTCTGGAATTTCACCCAAACCATTCCCGAAGCTCCGATTTGAGGTCTTTTCACCCAATCAACAAGCTCATCAATCTGCTTTCTGGTATACTCTGCACAACCTTCAACATTGATTCCAACAACCAGTTCCGCTTCATCAAATATTTTAAATTCTTTTCCTTTTACTAAATCATTCAGCTCCACGAATTCCATCCCGAAACGGATATCCGGCTTGTCGTTTCCGTATTTTTTCATGGCATCCGCAAATGTCATTCTTGGAAAATCTCCGAATTGCTGTCCGGTAATATCTTTCAGCAACGTTTTGGTCATTCCTTCAAACACATTCATTACATCTTCCTGTTCCACGAAAGCCATTTCACAATCGATCTGTGTGAATTCCGGCTGTCTGTCGGCTCTTAAATCCTCATCACGGAAACATTTTACAATCTGGAAATATTTATCCATTCCGCCCACCATCAACAATTGTTTGAAAGTCTGAGGAGACTGGGGCAAAGCGTAAAACTGTCCCGGATTCATTCTGCTCGGCACAACAAAATCTCTTGCTCCTTCCGGAGTAGATTTAATTAAAACCGGCGTTTCAACCTCAATAAATCCGTTGTCTGAAAGGTAGTTTCTTACCTTCTGCGCCATTTTGTGGCGGAAAATCAATTTATCTTTTACAGGATTTCTTCTGATATCCAAATAACGGTATTTCATTCTCAATTCTTCCCCGCCATCGGTTTCATCTTCGATTGTGAAAGGCGGAAGCTGGGATTCATTAAGAACCGTTAATTTTTCAACCAGAATTTCAATTTCTCCTGTAGGGATGTTTGGGTTTTTGCTTACTCTTTCGATCACTTTCCCCGTAACCTGAATTACAAATTCACGGCCGAGCTTTTTTGCATTTTCCATCAGTTCCGTAGTAGAACGTTCCTGATCGAAAACCAATTGGGTAATTCCGTAACGATCCCGAAGATCTATCCAAATCATAAATCCTTTATCACGAATGGTTTGTACCCATCCTGAAAGTGTAACTTCTTCATTAAGATTTTTAAGAGACAATTCTCCGTTGTTGTGCGATCGAAACATAATTATTTGTTTAAAAGTTCGGGGTTTAAAGTTCAGGGCTCTGTGTTTAGCGTTTAAAGTTTTGAAGATCAAGACTAAAACATGAACAGCAGAACATTGAATTTTCCGTGTGCAAAGATATGATTTTTGGAGGTTTTTAAAAGAAATTAATTAAAAGTACTGTAATAATAATTTTAGTAAAACCTTTCATATGCCAAGTTATAATCATTTTTGAATTTCTATTTTTGCCGAATACAAATTAACATCAATGTCAAAATATTTTAACTTTCTGAAAAAAGCGTTGAGCGGTGAAGAGGTCGACTATACGAAAGCCACCATAAGAAGCGCAGTTCTTCTTCTGGCAATTCCTATGATGCTGGAAATGGCAATGGAATCTGTATTTGCCTTGGTAGACCTATACTTCGTGGGACACCTGAAAGAAAGCGGCTTTGCGATACAGACAGTAGGCCTCACAGAATCTGTACTTTCTGTAATGTATTCTATAGCCATCGGGATGAGCATGGCTGCAACAGCGATGGTGGCAAGGAGAATTGGGGAGAAAAATCCGGAGCAGGCTTCCAGAAGTGCTGCTCAGGTTCTATTGGTTTCTTTTATGGTGACTTTTATTTTAAGCCTGTTCGGAGTGATTTATGCTGAAGAAATTTTAATTCTCATGGGTTCAAAGCCTGAAGCTGCAGCTTACGGTAAAGATTTTACAAGAATTATGATGGGAAGCAGTGTTATTATCATGTTGTTGTTCCTGATCAACGGGATTTTCAGAGGAGCCGGAAATGCCGCGATTGCCATGAAGTCTCTTTGGATTGCCAATATTGCGAATATTATTTTATGTCCGGTTTTAATCAAAGGTTTCGGGCCGGTTCCGGCGATGGGATTAACAGGAGCCGCTCTTGCGACAACTATTGGAAGAAGCGTCGGAGTCATTTACCAATTGTATCATCTTTTAGTTGCAGATACGCAGATCAGAATTCACTCGAAATATTTCAGGCCTGATTTTACAATAATAAAATCGGTTATAAAAATTGCGACTCCGGGAATTTTTCAGTTTGTAATTGCTTCTTGCAGCTGGATATTCCTGGCTCAGCTGGTGGCGACAACCGGCGGTGAAAATGCTTCTGCAGGCTATCAGACGGCTTTGCGTTTAATGATGTTCTTTATGCTTCCGGCTTGGGGATTAAGCAATGCTGCATCTACACTGGTGGGGCAGAATATGGGAGCCAATGAAATGCTGAGGGCCGAACAGTCTGTCATGAAAACCGTGAAATACAATGTAATTTTTATGGTAACGGTAAGTATTATTTTCTTTTTTCTGGGTGATTTTTTAGCCGGATTTTTTACCAATGAAGCTGAGATCAGAAATATAGCAACCAATGCACTGCACATTATGGCTGTAGGATTTATCTTTTACGGAATCGGGATGGTGATGATCAATGCCTTTAACGGAGCCGGAGATACCTGGACGCCAACCTGGGTAAATCTTTGTGGCTTCTGGCTGTTTCAGATTCCTTTGGCGTATTTTCTTTCAAAATATTTTGAGCTGGGGCCAAAAGGCGTATTTATTTCAATTCCCGTTGCCGAAGCTTTAATAACAGTTGTTGCGTTTATTTTATTTAAAAGAGGAAAATGGAAAATGGTAAAAGTTTAGGGGGTAAGAAGTAAGATGTTAGAAGTGAGATGTATGATATTGCGTAAAGAATTATAAAAATTTTAACAGCTGAACTTTTGATTTTTTGTCCGTATTCTCTAATTTCGTAAGAACAACTAAATTATATTTCTATGGGAAAAGGAGACAAAAAATCAAGAAGGGGGAAGATTAACAACGGAAGCTACGGGAAGAGAAGACCAAGAAAATCTCCAAAAACTGTTGCTGCTTCTGAAGAAAAATCTAAAGCTTAAAAAAGACCGGAAATTTTTCCGGTCTTTTGATGGATATCAATTAATTTATTTACCTCCTAAAATATTTCCCAGAATACTTCCGAGCCCGCCTCCGTCTCCGTCTTTCTTCTGGCTGCTATTATCATTCCCCAAAAAACTTCCGAGAATATCATTAAGCGGGTTTGATGAAGAATTAGATTGTCCGCCTCCCAGCACGCTTCCGATAATGTCATTTAAAGGATTCGATTGCTCATTTTGTGTCTGGCTGGAAGCATTGCCTAAAATGCTTTCGAGAAGACCTCCCAAGCCGCCTGCTCCCACATGGTTCTGTTGTTTCTCTTTTCCGATATATCCCATAATGACCGGTGCCAGCATCGCTAAAACAGGCCCGATCTTATCAATGGAAATTCCTGTTTTTTGGGATAACTGATTTTCCACATTTTGTTTTTCTCCTCCGAAAATATGATTGAGAATAGAATTTCCTTCGGATTGCCTTGTTTCGGCCTGGTTTACATCATTAAGAATACTTCCGTCGTGATCTTTATCCAATGCTGCATTTAAAGATTCTGCTTCATTGGCAGATTGTGTTTTTTTGCTGAGGTAAGAAATAATCAGCGGTGCCGCTACCGCAAGCAATGCAAGTACCTGATTTCTGCTGATCCCGAATTTGCTTTCGGCTCTTTCAGCTACCTGGCTGCCGGTATTTCCTGTAAGCAAGTCAATTAAACTCATGATTTATGTTTTTATTAGTTAGACTAACTGAAGTTATCAAAAATTATTCCTAATGTCGCACACCGTCAGAATTTAATTTTTCAGGATCGGCACGTTGGAACATGCTTCACCGAACATTAACGATTTTACAATAGGCTGTAGCTGTTCAACCAATTCAATGTATGCGTTTTCGGGGATCTCCTTATCAGAGCAGCCTTTTACCAAAACTCTTTTGCCGCGCATTTGTTCAAAATCATAATTTTTAACGGCATTGTGCATCAGGATTACTTCCAGGTCTTCACGGTTTCCGAAAACTATTTTTTTGGTAACACCTGTTAATTTGGCCGTGATTAAAAAATACGCCCACAGCGGAACGATGGCATCTGCCGAGTTGTATACATAAACATAAGCATCGCGGTATTCTTCCACATCAATCGCTGCAACTTTTTCACGAAAATCTTTTTCCTTTAAAATCATTTCCATAAAAAGAAAATCTTTAAGATCAATCCCCTTCCTTACTCCTTTCGGTACAAGATCGGTAAGATCAAAATTGATGAGGCCGCTCTCTGCAACTTTATTTCTTATTTCAAATTCTTCTGACATTTTTTATCATTATCTTTGAACAAATTTACAAATTAAGATGCAATGAAGTTCTAATTTGTTCTCTATACGTGTCATAGAAACCTCCCATAATTTCATTTAGCAATTAAAGGAGATTCAATAATGGCAATTTAAAATTAAAGATTTCACCAGAAATGAAATACTACATCATTGCCGGAGAAGCATCCGGAGACTTGCACGGAAGTAATTTAATGAAAGCGCTGAAAAAGAAAGATCCCAATGCGGAGTTCAGGTTTTGGGGCGGCGATCTGATGGCGAAACAGGGAGGAGCGCTTGTTAAACATTATCGTGATCTTGCTTTTATGGGCTTTCTGGAAGTGGCTATGAACCTTCGGACTATCCTGAATAATATTAAATTTTGTAAGCAGGATATCCAAAATAATAAACCGGATGTTCTTATTCTTGTGGATTATCCCGGTTTTAATTTAAGGATTGCCAGATTTGCGAAAGAATTGGGTATCAAAGTTGTCTACTATATTTCCCCTCAGCTGTGGGCCTGGAAGGAGGGAAGGGTAGAAACCATCAAAAAATATGTGGATGAAATGATGGTGATTCTTCCGTTTGAAGAAGATTTCTATAAGAAACACGGTGTTCATTCTCATTTTGTAGGCCATCCTCTTCTTGATGCTATTTCTACTTTGGAAAATGTTAATAATGAGAGTTTTAAAGCACAGAACGGATTAAATGAAAAGGAAATTATTGCATTACTGCCAGGTTCAAGGAAACAGGAGGTAGAAAAAATGCTCCGGATTATGCTTTCCGTAAGACCTTATTTTAAGGATTATCAGTTCGTCATAGCCGGTGCGCCAAGCCTTCCTGAAGAATTCTATGAAAGATATGTGGATGATAATGTACATTTTGTATCCAATAAAACCTACGATCTGCTGAGGTGTTCAAAAGCAGCATTAGTAACTTCCGGAACAGCAACTCTGGAAACGGCATTGCTAAACGTGCCTGAAGTAGTTTGCTACCGGGGAAGTAAAGTTTCTTATGCAATTGCCAAAAGATTGGTGAAAAATATAAAATACATTTCCCTGGTTAATCTCATTATGGATCGTGAAGTGGTAAAGGAATTAATTCAGAATGATTTAAATACCAATAACCTTGTAGAAGAGCTAAAGAAAATACTTTCAATGGAGAAGAGATTTGAAATGTTGAGGGATTATGAGCTTTTGCGGGAAAAGCTCGGCGGAAAAGGAGCAAGCGAGAAGGCTGCTGATGTTATTGTAGCAAAGTAAAAATTAAATTTATAGTAATTAATCATAGAAAATTTTTCTGTGATTTTTCTTTCATACAAAGAATTTCAAGGGTTTTTATAAATTTTAAAATATTGCTGTGCAAATTTTCCATGAAATAAATATTTTTGGAGAAACACAACCTGTTGAAAAAGCAGCCACTTCTCATTCTTGTTGTCTTTTTTATTCTTGGGATTTTCTTTCAGGATACATTTTCTCTTGATAAAACTTACATTTTTGCGATTGCAGGAATAAGTTTGCTGGTTGTAATTACTAAGTTTTTTAAGAATTATTTTTTGCACAGAATACAGCCTTACCTGTTATGTATAATGTTTTTCGGAGTTGGGATCATTCTTCACTTTTTTAATACTTATAAAAATCCTGTTTCCGCTCAGGGGAACCATACCATTATTTTTAAAATTTCCGGAAAGCTGAATTCTAATGAAAAAAACAGGAAATACGAAGCATTGGTAAAAACTGAAAAACAAACTTTTAACGCTATTATTTATATTCCGAAAAGTGAAAAGCAGCTTGATTTTAACCATTACTATCAAACTAAGGCTTTTGTTTCAAAGCCTAAAGTTCCGCAATATGATTTTCAGTTTGATTATTCAAAATATTTACAACGTAAAAATATTGATTTTCAATGTTATATAAATGACGAATTGCATGTTGCAAAAAGAAACGATGTAAGCTGGGCCGAAAAGTTTTCTCAGATGAGGTTGGAAGTTCTTCAAAGTATTGACAATGCGCAAATGTCCTCACCGTCAAAAGAATTTCTGAAAGGAATTATTCTTGCAGACCGCACGGAAATTGATGCGCAGACGGTTCAGGATTTCAGCAGATCCGGGCTGGTGCATTTTCTGGCAATTTCAGGAACACATATTGTGGTGATTTTCGGTTTGTTTTATTTCTTATTGATTAAAATTTTACCGGTAAAGCATAGAAAATATGCTATTCTTACAAGCCTGTTTTTGATTTGGCTTTTTACGGCTTTCATTGGCTTTGGAAGCTCGGTGGTCCGTTCAAGTATCATGCTGAGTGTGTATTTTATCTATGTTCTTCTTCAGCGGAAACCGGATCTGCTTCATTCTTTAGCGTTGTCGGCTTTTATTATTTTATTGTCTGATACGCAGCAATTGTTTGATGTAGGCTTTCGGTTAAGCTTTCTTGCTGTTTTAGGAATCTTTTGGCTGAATCAGCCGATTCTCAGTAATCTTCCGAAGCAGGATAACTGGTTCAAAAAAGTTGTCTTCAACACCATTTCTATTTCTGTTTCGGCTCAGGTTGCCACTCTTCCTTTGGTATTGTATTATTTTCATCAGTTTTCATTTATTTCTATCATTGCCAATTTTTTTATTGTTCCCTTCTCTGAAATTATTATCGTATTTTCATTTGTGATGACTGCTTTAATCGCTGTTAATGCAGATTTCGAATATTTAACTGTTTTTTATGGTTCCATTATTGAGATCCTGCTTGTCGTTATTCATTGGTTTGCTGGTTTTAATGATGTCTTCTTTGAAAATATTCCCATGAATGGGGCTGAAGTTTTTTTTCTGTTTTTAATTGTATTTTTGCTTAGGGTCGTCATTCTGAAATGTAATCTTAAAAATTTTACAATATGGATGACTGCATTTGCTATATTTTCCGTAATGAGATTCGGGTTTAATTGCTATGAAGGGCGAAAGACTGAAGTCCTTATTCATGATTTCTCTAAAAATAAAGTTTTATCCGTTAAAAAAAATAATGAAGCCTGTTTCTGGATTGAGGAAAATTCAGATAAAGCCAGAATTATAAAATTTATTATCAATCCATATTGTGCTTCAAGACGCATAAAAAGAATTGAGATCAGAAGACTTCCCCATGCTGCTGAAAGAATAGTCTATCAACATAAAATTTATGAATTAAAATAATTTCTGCGCTTACTATTTTCCTTTATTAATAATATTTTAACGCTTATTTAGAAAGATTACAAACTGGCTATATGTGAGATTTCTCACTTTTTGTTGTAGTTAACATTTCTTAATTTTGTGGAAAATCAAATTTAAACTTATATGGCAGGTTTAACGAGTTCTACGATAGGTAGAAAATATGCTATGGCATTGTCGGCTATCTTTTTGCTGATATTTCTGGTAATGCACCTTTCTGTAAACCTTTTGTCGGTTTTTGGTGCAGATGCTTACAATAATGCTTCACAGTTTATGGGGTACAATCCTCTTATTCAGTTTGTAATGCAGCCGGTTCTGATATTTGCTGTAGTTTTCCACTTTGTAATGGGATTTGTTCTGGAGATTAAAAACCAGAAAGCACGTCCTGTTAAATATGAAGCTAACAATCCTTCTCGCAATTCTACCTGGATGTCACGAAATATGATTATTTCAGGTGCTGTAATTCTGGCTTTTATCTTTCTACACATGTACGATTTCTGGCTACACGAGATGAACTATAAGTATGTAGACGGATTACCAATTGAAGAATCACGTTTCTGGGGAGATCTGCACGCTAAATTTGCAGATGCCTGGAGAGTAATTATTTATATTATCTCTTTCATTTTGCTGGGATTGCACCTGGGACACGGTTTCCAGTCTTCGTTCCAGTCTATCGGTGCAAGACATCCTAAATACACTCCTGTAATTATGGCATTAGGAAAATGGTATTCTATCCTGATTCCTGCAGGTTTTATTTTTATAGCAATTTATCACTTTGTAACTCAATAATATCAATATACTAATATGAGTAAATTAGATTCAAAAATTCCGGCGGGTCCTTTAAAGGATAAGTGGAAAAATCATAAGGACCATATGAACCTTGTTGCACCAAACAACAGAGACAAGATTGATATTATTGTTGTTGGTACAGGTTTGGCGGGAGGTTCTGCTGCTGCAACACTTGCAGAGCAGGGGTATAATGTAAAAGCATTCTGCTATCAGGATTCTCCGAGAAGAGCACACTCTATTGCTGCTCAGGGAGGTATCAATGCTGCTAAAAATTATCAGGGAGACGGTGACTCTACATACAGATTATTCTATGACACCATCAAAGGTGGTGACTACAGAGCGAGAGAAGCCAATGTTTACCGATTGGCAGAAGTCTCTGCAAATATTATTGACCAGTGTGTTGCACAGGGAGTTCCTTTCGGACGTGAGTACGGTGGCCAGCTTGATAACCGTTCATTTGGTGGGGTTCAGGTAAAAAGAACATTCTATGCAAAAGGTCAGACCGGACAGCAATTATTATTAGGAGCTTATTCAGCCATGAGCCGTCAGATCGGTAAAGGAAGAATCAAGATGTACAACCGTCATGAAATGATGGATCTTGTCATTGTTGACGGAAAAGCAAGAGGGATCATCGCAAGAAACCTTGTAACCGGTGAAATCGAAAGACATTCTGCACACGCTGTTGTTATTGCTTCCGGAGGGTACGGAAACGTATATTTCCTTTCTACCAACGCAATGGGATCCAATGTTTCTGCAGCATGGAAAATCCACAAAAAAGGAGCATATTTCGCAAACCCTTGTTATGTACAGATTCACCCGACTTGTATCCCGGTTCACGGAACACAGCAGTCTAAACTTACTTTGATGTCTGAATCTCTACGAAACTCAGGAAGAATCTGGGTTCCGAAGAACATTGAAGATGCACAGGCTATCAGAGAAGGAAAATTAAGACCTGAAAATATTAAAGAAGAAGATAGAGATTACTATCTTGAAAGAAGATATCCGGCTTTCGGTAATCTTGTGCCGAGGGACGTTGCATCAAGAGCTGCTAAAGAAAGATGTGACGCCGGATACGGAATCGAAAATAACGATACTCAGGAAGGTGTTTATCTGGATTTCTCTACAGAGATCATGAAAAAAGGTAGAGAAGCCGCTATTGAGAAACATATTCATAATCCTACCGACCAGCAGATTTATGATTTAGGTAAAAAATGGGTGGAAGAAAAGTACGGTAACTTATTCGTCATGTATGAAAAAATTACGGCTGACGATCCTTACAAAACACCAATGAAGATCTATCCTGCCGTTCACTACACTATGGGTGGCGTATGGGTAGATTACAATCTTCAGTCTACCATCCCTGGATGTTTCGTTATCGGAGAGGCTAATTTCTCTGATCACGGAGCCAACAGGTTGGGAGCATCTGCATTAATGCAGGGTCTTGCGGACGGATATTTTGTACTTCCTTACACCATTGCAGATTATCTTTCTGCAGACATCAGAACAGGGGCAATCCCTACCAATTCTTCATCTTTTGATGAAGCCGAAAAAGGGATCAAAGAAAAAATAGAATTCTTCCTGAACAATAACGGAACTCATTCTGTAGACTATTTCCACAAGAGATTAGGCAGTATTATGTGGAATAAAGTTGGAATGGGAAGAACGCCTGAAGGATTAAGAGAAGCCATCAGAGAAATTGAAGAAGTGAGAGCGGATTTCTGGAAAAACGTAAAAGTTCCCGGAGATAATGACGGAATGAATACCGAGCTTGAAAAGGCATTCAGAGTGGCAGATTTCTTAGAGCTTGGGCAGTTGATGGCTATCGATGCACTTCATAGAAATGAATCGTGCGGAGGTCACTTCCGTGAAGACCACTCAACTCCGGACGGAGAAGCTGAAAGAGATGACGTAAACTTCAAATACGTAGGAGCCTGGGAATATCAGGGAGATGATATCAATACAGAGGTATTGCACAAGGAAGAGCTGATCTACGAAAATATTGAGGTGAAAACAAGAAGTTACAAATAACAGATATGGAGAGTTTAAAAAAGATACTTTTATTTTTTGTAGTCTTCTTTGGGGTTTCTGCAGTTTTCGGTCAAAAAATAACTACTCAGGCTATAGATAAACCTGCTGAAGGGAAATCCTTAGTATATATTCTAAAAACAGGAGCCGGAATGCTGCTTAACTTTAGAATTTACGATAAAGATAAATTTCTGGGGGCAATCCCAAGCGGAAAGTATCTCGTGTACGAATGTGAACCCGGTGAACATGTTTTTTGGGCAACCTCAGAAAACAGAGATTATGTTGAAGCGAACCTGGAACCTAATGCTGTATATGTTATTAATGCAGAAGGTCAAATGGGTGCTTTTATTGCCAGTGTTAACCTTAGGCCTTTAAAACCTATGGAATTCAGGGATAAAAAGCTTTTTTATCAGGTTGTAAAAAATAATACCAAAATACCATATCAGCCTTCGCAGGATGATAAATCCGAAAATATTGCGAAAGCAATGGAAAAATATCAGGAGCTGAAAAGCAAAAATTCTAATAAAATTGCAGTTTTAAGTTCAGACATGAAATTTGAAAATGCAGACAAACCAACAAAATAATCTCCAACCTATAAATACAAAATTATGAGTGCAAAAAAAGGCTTACATCTTACGCTGAAAATTTGGAGACAAAAAAATAATAAATCTAAAGGTCAGTTTGAGACTTATAAAATATCGGATGTTTCTACAGATTCCTCATTTCTGGAAATGTTGGACATCCTGAACGAAAATCTTATTAACGAAGGAAAAGAACCCATCGCTTTCGACCACGACTGCCGTGAAGGGATCTGCGGAATGTGTTCTCTATACATCAATGGTAGAGCGCACGGTCCGGACACAGGCATCACAACCTGTCAGCTTCACATGAGAATGTTCAAAGACGGTGAAACCATCGTTATTGAACCTTGGAGAAGCGCTGCCTTCCCGGTAATTAAAGATTTAATTGTAGACCGAAGCGCATTCGACAGAGTGATGGCTGCGGGTGGTTTCATTTCAGTGAACACTTCAGGAAATACTTTGGATGCCAATGCCATTCCGGTTCCGAAAGAAGATGCTGATAAAGCTATGGATGCGGCAGCATGTATCTCCTGCGGTGCCTGTGTAGCTTCCTGTAAAAACGGATCTGCAATGCTTTTCGTGGGAGCTAAAGTTTCTCAGTACGCATTATTGCCGCAAGGTAGAGTGGAAGCAAAGAGAAGAGTGCTGAATATGGTAAAAGCTATGGATGAAGAAGGATTCGGAAACTGTTCAAATACCGGTGCATGTGAAGTAGAATGTCCGAAAGGAATTTCTCTTGAAAACATTGCCAGAATGAATAGAGAATATATGGCAGCATTTGTAGACAGAGGATAAAATTATTAAATTATATTAAAAAAAGCAGTTTTCAATCCGAAAGCTGCTTTTTTGATTCCGCAATGAAATATAATGTAAGATTAAAGATATAGGTTTGCAGATTTTTGAACAGCAATACAGCAAAATTTCAATTTAAAGATAGAAATTTATCAATGTCTTTAATAATTGAATAATCGCGGAATATTAAAGTAAATCCAAATATAAATCTATTAAAATCAATTGTTCAATACGTAAAATCACGGCTTTTATTTCTTTTAGTTAAATGTTTCATAAAATACCTTGAAATATGATATTTAGTTGAGATGAAAAACTTATTTTTGCGTAATTATAAAATTCGAAATGAAAAAATATCTTTTATTGTTTATCATCGCGGTTTTTGCGATGTCTTGCTCTAAAAAAGTAGAAGTAAAAGGAAAAATTACCGGCGGTTCTCCATTAGAAAGAATCGAATTTATTGAAGCATCAGGTGTTGCTACCTTACCACTGATTAACATCGGAATTAAAAAAGACGGAACTTTCTCAGGAAGTTTTGAAGCTCCGAAAAGCGGAATGTACGTAATGTCATATGGCGGAAAACAAAACCTCATCTATCTGAAGGGGGGCCAGAAACTTGAAATTACAGGTAACGGGATAAGTTTTCCTTCAGAATTCGTAGTTACGGGTGATGCTAAAAACAACAACGATTTCTTTAAAGCCACACAAAAATACCTGTCTACCTATGCTCAGACTTTGAATATGAATGAGCTGATGACAAAAGATGAAAAAACCTTCCTGAAAGGAATTGAAAAGGTACAGGCGGATATTACTAAAAATATCGAAGAAAATGTTAAAAAGTTCAGTCCGGATAACGGGTTGGTTGAATGGAAAAAAAATGATCTTGCAAGCACATTGCTTACCATCCTGAATCAATACGAAATGAGTAAAAAGCAAATGGGCAACCCTTCATTTAAAGTGACAAAAGCTTTCACGGATTATGAAAACAAGCTTCAGGAAAATAAAGAAGTAATGGTAAAAGAAAATCCTTTCTACAGGCAATATCTTTTAACAAAAATGAGTCCGGATTTCCAGAAATATGCCCAGGCAAACAGCGCAGGAAAAGCAGATGTTACCACTTCAGAATTATTTACAGAATATTTGAAGAAAAATCAAAAAGACCTTTCACAGACAGCTAAAGATTATTTGCTGGCTTTTGTAATGGCTCAGTCTGATATTCATCCGGGATCTCCTGAAAAGACAATCGAAAAAATTAAAAAAATCATTGATACCGATATCAAAGATGCTACCATTAAAGAAGATTTAAAGAAAATTCAGTTTGCCATCAACGGCTTCAAAATCGGTGAGCAGGCTCCTGAAGCTGCAATGATTAAAGCAGACGGAAAATCATACAATCTTTCTTCAAACAAAAGAAAACCTTATATGATGATGTTCTACGCATCTTGGAATCCTTACATCGGAGAAGCGTCAATTCCTGTTCTGAAAGAAGTCGTAAATTTCTATAAATCAAAAATGAACTTTGTTTATATCAATGTAGATGATACCAAAGATCAGTTTGTGAAAACAAGCAATTCACTCCTGAAAGGAATTGCAGGAACCAATGTTTATGGTGAAGGAGGATTAAATTCTGATATTGCTAAAAAATATGGAGTGTATGGTTTCAAATTACCTTGCTTCATCGTTGTTGACAAAGATGGCAAAATTGCCAGCAAGCCCTTCTTCAATCTCGGAGATCCTGAACTGGTTACCGTACTTGATAAACAAACAGGGCTTTCTGCACCAAAAGTGAATCCTAATGTTCAGCTGCAACCGGGATTAAATATGGACCCTGCTGCTGCACCTCAGCAAGCGCCGCAACAACAGGCAAATCCTCAGCCGGCCCAGACAAAATAATTTAAATTCAGTATAGATAAAACCTTGTCTTCGGATAAGGTTTTTTTTATTGTATTTTTGCAAACCGGAACATCTTGCTTTCCGGATACTTTGTCAAAGTTCAGATCTTTGACAAAGTTTAAACAGTAAAACAGAAAAAATTCTTAATGAAAAAGAGAAATAAGAAAAATATTATTCTTGAAAATATCAAACTCTTAAATGCAGGGGCCAAAGGTGTTGCCATCGGCAGAACCGAAGAAGGAAAAACAGTAATGGTTACCGGCGCAATCCCGGGAGATATTGTGAACGTAAAAGTAAAAAAAGCCAAATCCAAATATTACGAAGGAGAAGCGGTAGATTTGCTTGAAAAATCACCGTATAGAGTAGACCCGAAATGTATTCATTTCGGGGTATGCGGTGGATGCAAATGGCAGAATATGAGCTATGAAAAACAGCTGGATTTTAAGCAGGAGGAAGTCTATAATAATATCAAAAGAATCGGCGGGATTGATCATTTTGAAACCGTGCCGATCCTGGGTTCGCAAGAGCAGTATTATTACAGAAATAAAATGGAATTCTCTTTTTCAAATTCCCGCTGGCTTACACAATATGAAATAAGCTCCGAAGAAAATTTCGGAAACAGAGATGCGCTCGGTTTTCATATTCCCGGAATGTGGAGCAAGATCCTTGATCTTAAAGAATGCTTCCTTCAGGAAGAACCTTCAAATACCATAAGGCTTGCGGTAAAAGAATATGCAGTAAAAAATGGCCTTGAGTTTTTCGATGTTAAAAACCACGAAGGATTTTTGAGAACATTAATGATGAGACAGAACTCAAAAGGCGAATGGATGGTGCTTTTTCAGCTTTTCAGAGAAGAAAAAGAAAACAGGGAAAAATTGTTCCAGTTCCTCCTGGAAACATTCCCGCAGATCAAAACCCTGGTTTATGCCATCAATCCGAAAGCGAATGACTCCATCTACGATTTGGATATCAATGTTTACTTCGGTGAAGGATATTTAATGGAAGAAATGGATGGCCTTCAATTCAAGATAGGGCCAAAATCGTTCTTTCAGACCAACTATAAACAAGCGCTTGAACTCTACAGGAAAACATTAGAATTTGCCGACCTGAAAGGCGATGAAGTAGTGTATGATCTCTACACCGGAACAGGTACAATTGCCCAATATGTGGCAAGAAAAGCAAAACAGGTTATCGGGATCGAATCTGTACAGGAAGCCATTGATGCAGCCATAGAACATGCGCAGCTCAACGGACTTACCAATACAACATTTTATTGCGGTGATATGAAAGACATTTTTAACGATGAATTTCTCGCCAGCCACCCGAAAGCAGATGTTCTTATTACCGACCCTCCAAGAGATGGCATGCACCAGAAAGTGGTAGAGCAGATTTTGAAGCTATCACCTGAAAAAGTAGTGTATGTAAGCTGCAATTCCGCAACACAGGCACGAGACCTGGCTTTAATGAAGGATCATTATGATGTTGTGAAAATTTTACCGGTAGATATGTTTCCGCAGACCCATCATGTAGAAAACATTGCATTGCTCATTAAGAAATAATTTATATAAATTTGATAAAGATCACCTTTAATATGAAATCTTTTAAATTTCTGTTTGCTCTATGCTGTATCTGCCTGCTGTTTTCATGCGGGGCCGATGATGATATCTGCGAAAGCGGAGAAGGTACTCCAAGAATGAAATTCTCTTTTCTTAATTCTTTAACCGGGAATGAAAAAACTCTTGACTCTTTGTATGTTGCCGTAGATTATGGCTCAGGGAAAGTCCAGTTGGGTGGCGAGGCAAAAATAACATCCAGAATAATTCCTTTAAGAGTAGATGATTCCCCTTATACGGATGTTTACTTCAGAACCACCAATCTGGGTGCCGAATCCAGAGTAAGAGTGAATTATACTACCAAAGCTGTATATGTTTCCCCAGGATGCGGAATTAAAAAAACGTATGAAAACTTAAATTCTGTACTCACTAACCCGGCAAATGCTCCTGTTAAATCCCTGAAAGACGGACAAAATTTTATTGAGAATGAAGACAAAACAAATCTTTACCTTCTTTTTTAGTGTAATCTGTATCCTGGGTTGTGCTCAGAATACTAAGCAGGTAAAAAAAGAAAAATGGAAATACGAGCCTAATTTTATGGTTGGAGGAGATGTCCTGAATGCGGGAGTATCATTTTTTTCAGACAGAAAACTCTATCAGGGTTTTATTTCATCAAAAATAAAAAACAATATCCATGGTATTATAGAAGCCGGATTTGAATCTAATATTTATCAGAAAAACGGGTATGATGCAGAAGTAAACGGGCCTTTTCTGAAAATAGGGGCTTTCTATATGCTGGCAAAAGATCCTGAAAACGAATTTAACGGATTCTATGGCGGTGGTAAAATAGGGGGGGCTTTTTATACCCAGGAATATATGGCTGTTCCGGTTCGTGGTTTTGGCGGAAGCAGTTCTTCGGTTGCTTTTCCGTCATCTTCACAATCTTCTTACTGGCTGGAAGGAACAATTGGCGGCAGGGTGCAACTTTTTGGCTCCAACTTTTTCATTGATGTAAACCTTCAGCCAAGATATCTTGTTGCAACAACCAAACAGAATGATATACAGCCAATGATTGTGCCGGGATTTGGCAGAAGTTCCTCAAAATTCAATATGGGCTTTGCATGGAATATTGCGTATAAGTTTTAAAATTTTCAGATTTGACGGGTATCTATAGCGAAGGATCAAATTGTAGATTAATAATAAAATTTTTATAAAATAAGTAATAGTAAGTTTTTTAGCTGAATGCAGATTATATTATGGCATGGATTTTTGTAATTCATGCTTTTTTTAGCCTACGCTTATCATAAAAGATTATAAAAATATATTTCTGTTATTGGTCAATTAATAAACTTGACGATATAGAAAATTATCAGGTGAAATATGTGAATTATCTTAAGTTATATAAATGACTAAATGATGATAATGTTATGAGAATATCGAGTTTATTAAAGAGTAATTATATGAGTATTGTTGTAGATCTGACTCTCATAAGCCAGACTTTTTTATTACTTATAATGTTAAAATATTAATTAGCTGAAAATTATTTCATTTGTAATATTTTAACTTTTTTGGTTATTTATTAAAAGAAAATTTGTGTTTTAGAAAATTATTTTTTATTAAAAATGTTAATTTATAAATATTTATTGATATGATTTGTTGATGATATTTTATTTATTAACTTTAAAATATCAGCAATACTGTGCTTTTATTAGGCAAAAAGTCATAAATGGTATATATTTGCAAACTAAATATTTCTAATGCAAAAATCTAAGTTTTTTAAAGTTGTACTTTTGCTTTCCTCATTATGTATAACTCTTGTTAATGCTCAGAGCAAGGGTGATAAAAAGAAAGCAGAATTTGGTAGTACTGTATCTCCATCTGAGCTTATACATTCTCACGGATTTGAAAGGTGTTCTACCCAAGAATATGAAAGATATCTTCAGGAAAAGAACCCTAAAAGAATGACAAGGGAACAGTTCGAATCATGGTTGGCTCCTCTGATAAAAAATGCAAAAGTAGAGAAATCGCAAAACGGGAATATTATTACAATACCTGTAGTAGTACATGTTATTCATAGTGGACAAAACTTAGGAGTTGGCCCAAATATTCTTGATGAGCAGGTAATGTCTCAAATTGCAGTAATGAATAATGATTTTCGAAGACTTGCTGCCACACCTGGTTTTAATTCCAATCCAGTAGGCGCAGATACTCAAATTCAGTTTGCATTGGCCAAAGTAGACCCGAACGGTAATCCTACAAATGGAATTGATAGGGTAAATCTTTGCCAGTCGGCATGGTCTCAGGCTCAGATTGAAACATTTGTAAAACCTGAAACAATTTGGGATCCTACACAGTACATGAACATGTGGAGTGTAAATTTTCCCAACGGCTCTAGTATATTAGGCTATGCTCAGTTCCCGGATACCAATCTTGCAGGATTGGATCCTATTGGTGGAGAATATTATACTGACGGGGTAGTTGCCAGATATTCTACTTTTGGAAGCAGGGATTATGATACTAATGGTAGCTTTGCTCTGGAAGCTCCTTATGATAAAGGAAGAACAATGACACATGAAGTAGGTCATTTCCTAGGCTTAATACATATATGGGGAGATGCTAATTGTGGAACAGATTATTGTGCAGATACACCAACGGCTCATACCGCAAATTATAACTGCCCTCAGAATATAGTAAGCTGTAATAATCCTTCAGTATATGAGATGGTAGAAAACTATATGGATTATACGGATGATGCTTGTATGAACATTTTTACCATTGATCAAAAAAGCAGGCTTAGAACAGTTATGGACAATTCTCCAAGAAGACTGGAATTAAAGGCTTCTACAAAAGATGTGGCTATTCCGTTGTTCCCGAATGATGCCGAAGTTAAATTGGAAAGAGTGTGCGTAACGGTTAATTGTTCAAGTACAGCCCAAAACCCAAGAATTACACTATACAACAGAGGAACAAATCCGATGACATCTGCTGTAATTACTTATACGGTTAATGGAAATACACAAACCTATAACTGGAATGGTAACCTGGCTCAGGATAAGTATGCTGTTATTTCGCTTCCTATGAGTTCAACGGCTTTAGGTGGCAGAATGAATATTAACGTAACTTCTGTAAACGGAACTGCGGATCAAAGGACTTCTAATAGTAATATTATTGTTAATTACTTAGGCGCACCTACAAGAATGGATGTAAATGTTGTTTTCAAGCTTCAGCTTGATGCTTATGGAAGCGAAGTTTCTTGGACTCTTAAAAACAGTGCCGGTACTACTGTATATAGCAGTCCTGCCGGTGGCTACGGTAATTCAGCTGGTCTACCAGCCTTAATTACTCAAAACTGGACTCTAAACCCAAATGAGTGTTATACTTTTACAATTAATGATACTTATGGTGACGGTATTTACCAGTTTGGCGGAAGTTATAGAATTGAATCGCAATCCGGAACAGTATTACTTACCGGCTCTCATTATAGCACCACCCAAAGCAGAACACTAAAAGCTCAGGTATTGGCAACAAATGATATCAATGGTCCTCAAAAAGATATTCAAATGTATCCGAATCCGGTATCAGATGTATTAAACATTACTAAAGTTTCTGATAAGGCAACCTATAAAATTTACAGTGCTGCCGGTCAATTGGTAAAACAAGGAAATATCAACGACGGAAAAATCAATGTTTCCGAATTGGTGAAAGGAGGTTATGTAATCGCTATTGAAGAAAAAGGACAGGAATTATTTACTTCCAAATTCATCAAAAAGTAACAAGAAAATTCTAAATGATTAGTTCAATCCCTGGGTCTTCTCAGGGATTTTTTTGTGTGAAATGTCTGGTAATAAAGATTCACCGGTTAGAGTTGCTCCTCGATTTTGAGATAGCGAAAAAAGTTTGTTTATGAAATATTATTATTAAACATTCGGCGTTATAAATTGTGAAATTTATACAAAAAAAATATTTGCACTTTCAGATTAATAACAAAAAATGATTAGATTTGTATAATTAATATATTATTGAGAAAGTTATGAAGAAAAAATTTACTTCTTTCTTTTTCCTCTTTCTGTTTGCGATTACCAGTGCACAATGGAGTCCAACAACATTCAGAGGAGAAAAAACAAGAGCAGGCTCGGATATTAAGAGCTATTACACTCTGGACATTTCTTTACTAAAGTCTCAATTGGCGAAAGCACAGGAAACGGGTAAAAATGCAAAACCCGTCACCATTTCATTGCCAACTTTAGAAGGAAAAATTGAAAAATTTGCCGTTTACAGCTTCCCTGTGGTTGTTAAGGAACTGGCAGACCAGTATCAGCTGGGATCTTATGTAGGAGTCGGGATCGATGACCCAGGGAAATACCTGAGATTCAGCTTGGCACCGGATGATTTTCAGTCGATGATCATCAAAAACGGAGTCTATGAATTTATAGAGCCGGCTGACAAAGAAAAAACAGTTTATGGTGTGCACCCGAAAACTGATAAAAGCAATGAAGGTTTTCTTTGCTCTATGAACGAGGACCGTTTAACAAAAATGGAAATCGATAAGCTGTATAAAGCTGGTAAAACATTTAATAACCAGACAACAGATTTCTCAAAATCTTCTGATAAAAAATACAGAACGATGAGATTAGTTATGTCGGTTACAGGAGAGTATACTCAGTATTTTGGAGGTACAGTGGCTAATGCACTTGTTGCAGTAAATGCTTCTTTAACCAGAGTTAATGGTGTATTTGAAAAAGACTTTGCTTTACACCTTAATTTACAAAATTATCCAAATGTAATTTATACAAACCCTGCTACGGATCCTTATTCTCCTGCCGCAACTGGAGCAGCCGGAGCATGGAATCTGGAGTTGCAGCAAACTCTTACTGCTAATGTTGGAAATGCCAACTATGACATCGGACATTTATTCGGAGCTTCCGGAGGCGGGGGTAATGCAGGATGTATCGGATGTGTTTGTATAGATCCTAATTCAGCAGTACCAAGAGGTAAAGGTTCAGGATATACCTCCCCTGCTGATGGTATTCCTCAGGGAGACAACTTTGATATTGATTATGTAGCTCATGAGATGGGTCACCAGTTGGGTGCAAACCATACTTTTTCACATGCCTTAGAGGGCTCGGGTGTAAATGTAGAACCGGGTTCCGGTTCCACCATTATGGGGTATGCGGGAATTACAGGACCCAATACTGATGTGCAGCCTCATTCGGATCCTTATTTCCACGCGGTAAGTATTAATCAGGTTCAGAATAATCTTAATAGTAAAACATGCGACGTTGAAACAGCAGTTACCAATAACCCGCCTGTAATTACACCTTTACCTTCCTATAATATTCCTAAAGGCACAGCATTCGTATTAACAGCTTCTGCAACAGATGCTGAAAACGATCCTATGACCTATTGCTGGGAACAGGTAGATAACGCTAGTGTTACGATTAATAAAAATAATCTCGGGACAACTGCCACTGGTGGGATGTTCAGATCATTCAATCCAACAACAAGCCCTACAAGATATTTCCCTAAATTATCATCGGTATTAGCTGGTGTTTTAAATAACTCCAACAATGGTTGGGAGTCTGTTTCCACTGTTGCAAGAACTACAAATTTCCGAGTAACAGTAAGGGATAACAATCCTGTTCCAACCCAACAGCAGACGCAATTTGCCAATCAACAAATTGTCGTAGGAAATGATGGCCCATTTAAAGTAACATCTACAAATGCTTATAATAATGCGCCGACTCCTATTACTTGGGATGTTGTCAATACTACAGCAGCTCCATATAATGTAGCAAATGTAAAAATTGACTATACAACAGATAATGGAGTTACCTGGACAGTAGCATCCGCTTCCACTGCTAATGACGGTAACGAGTCTTTAACTCTTACCGGCCTTACTGTTGGAGGTAGTGTCAAAATCAGAGTAAGTGCTATAGGGAATGTTTTCTATGCCATTGGAACCGCTACAGTAACGAGTTTGGCAAGCTGTACAGGTGCAGCTCCGGCAGGTATTGCCGTATCTGCGATTACACAAACTACTGCTACCGTGTCTTGGACTTCTGCTGCAAATGCAACGTATGTAATTCAGTACCGTCCTGTAGGAGGAACTACCTGGACAACCGTTACTTCCGCAGGAAACTCTGTGAACCTTACGGGTTTAAGTGACGGAGTTCAGTATGAAGTACAGGTAGCTACTGTTTGTAATGGAGTTCAGGGAGCTTTCTCTCCTTCCACAAACTTTACGACACTCGGTCTTAATTACTGTAATATGTCATCTAGTAACTTTAGTGATGAATACATTTCTAATGTTACAGTAACACCAAACGGTGCTGCAGTAATGAGTAATAACTCCGGAGGATCTACCTATACAGATTATACAACTACACCAAGTGCTCTTATCAACCTTGTTATAGGATCTGCAAATAATACAGTATCCGTAAATAAATTCTGGACAGGCTTTGCATTCAGTGAGGCAGTAGGTGTCTGGATTGATTTCAACAGAAATGGTGTTTTTGAAACATCCGAACAGGTGATGAATTCTCCGGCTAGTACAACAACTCCTGTTTCAGCTACTTTTGCAGTTCCTGCAAATGCTTATAATGGGCCTGCTACCACAAGAATGAGAGTAGCAATGCAGTTTAGCACTTCTCCTGTAATGTGTCAAAATTTCACATTTGGAGAAGTGGAAGATTATGCTGTAAAACTAATCCAGCCAATTCCTTGTACAAGTAATGCACCGTTAAACCTTACCGTAACCAACCTTACTGCAACTTCTGCTTATGTAATGTGGGATCCGGCAGCGGGAGCAACTTATGTATTGCAATACAGACCGGTAGGTTCTACAACATGGACTACTGTTCCGTTAACAGCTAATGCGTATACAATTAATGGTTTAAGTGAGCAAACTTCCTATGAAGTGCAGGTTGCTTATGTATGTTCCGGTACAACAGGAACGTTCACTGCACCTTACCAGTTTACAACACCGCAGGTAACTTATTGTACAATTAATTCAAACAATAATACCAATGGTTATATTTCTAATGTAACAGTTACTCCTACCAACTCATATGTCATGAGTAATAATTCAGGAGCAAATACATATACTAACTATTCTGCAGATCCTGCAAAATTAATTACATTAGTTCGCAATTCTACGAATAACAGTATTTCTGTTTCAAAATCATGGTTAACAACCACTACTAACTCACTAGCTGTTGGAGCTTGGATTGATTTCAACAGAAACGGAATTTTTGAAACAACGGAAAGAGTAATCAGTACTACAGCGAATACAACTACTCCGATAAATGCTACATTTACTGTTCCGGGAACTTCATACAATGGACCGCTGACGTTGAGAATGAGAGTCATTTTCTCTACAGCAACTATCACAGATCCTTGCGCAACGGTAAATAACGGAGAAATTGAAGATTACGCTGTGAAGATTATTGATCTTACTCCGTGTACAACAGCGGCTCCATCTCCGATTGTTGTGTCGAATATCACCGCTTCTACAGCTTTGGTTTCATGGATTAATGCTACAGGAGCTACCTATTCATTAAGATACAGAACAGGTACTGGTGCCTGGACAACCATTGCCCCGGCAACAAATCCTTATACGATTATAAACCTTAATGGTTCTACGACTTATGAAGTACAGGTAGCAACCACTTGTGGAGGCACTACAGGAGCATGGTCAGGTTCGGTGAACTTTACTACGCCTGCTATATCCTATTGTAATTCAGGTACAGCAACGGTTACTAATGCATTTATTAATAACATTACCGTAACAGGTACTGCTACGCCAGCGATGTCTAATAACTCAGGTTCAAGTACATATACCGACTTCTCTAATGATCCTACCAAGATCATCACTTTAGCAAGAAATTCTACGGGTAATGTACTTTCTGTAGGCAGAACAATATTATCAGGGACCTACTCTACATATGCATGGATAGATTTTAACGGTGATGGAATATTTAATAATAATCCTACAACAGTAGCAGGAGGTGAAAGAATCATGAATCTCGGATATTCTTCCACTACACCGGTTACAGCAACATTCCCGGTTCCAGCCGGAGCCTACACCGGAACCAATAAATTGAAAATGCGCGTTATTGTATATTTCCTTACGCCTTCAGATGCGTGTGCAAATCTTACAAGTAACGGTGAAGTTGAGGATTATCAGGTTAAATTTATTGATATTCAGCCTTGTACTACGGCTGCACCGTCAGGAATTACCGTATCCAATATTACGGCAACTACAGCTAATATATCATGGATCTCATCTACTGGTGCAACCTATCTTGTGAGATGGAGAACAACAAGCCCGGTTGGAGCTTGGAACGTATCTCCGGCACCAATCAATGGAAATAGCTTTAATATCACAGGTCTTGCAGAGCAAACGGCTTATGAAGTACAGGTAGCTACAATCTGTGGCGGAAATCAAGGCCCATGGTCTCCTTCTACACCATTTACAACAACACCTATTACGTATTGTAATATGACGGGTACTGGAACAACAGATTTTATATCTAATGTTACAGTTGCTTCAGTAAATCCGGGTATTCCTCCTATGAGCAATACATCAGTTCAGACTAATTATATAAGCTACACAACACCGGCTACATTAATTAATCTTGAAATAGGTTCTATAGGTAACCAAATCTCCGTATCTAAAGGAGGGTCGCAGAATGATGCTGTATCTGCCTGGATAGATTTTAACAGAAACGGAGTATTTGAAGCCTCAGAACAAATTATGGCTTCTCCGGCCAGCATAACAAGCCCTGTGACGGCATTGTTTAATGTGCCTGCTGGTGCATACAACGGAAACCTTACCACTACAATGAGAGTTGTTCTTAAGCGTACAAGTGCTCCTGTAATGTGTCAGAATGCCGTAAATGGAGAAGTTGAAGATTATGCGGTAAGATTAAGGCCATGTGCTACTACTGAACCTACAAACGTTGCATTTAATACTATTACCCACACATCTGCTAATGTAACTTGGACTGTACCTGCAGGAGGTCTTACCTTTATTGTTAGATACAGAGTTGCGGGTACAGGAACATGGTCACAGGTGGTAGCTTCTACGTTAACCGGAAATCCGCCATTGGCTCTTACAGGATTAATACCTGCAACAACATACGAAGTACAGATTGCTACTAGCTGTGGTACAACACCGGGAACATTTACACCAGTTAAAACATTCACAACCAGATGTGATCCTACACCTCCGAATGTGACTGTTGGTACGGTAACCACAAACTCTGCTGTAATAAGCTGGTCTCCAATCGTAGCGAGTGCAACGTATGTATTAAGATACAGAATAACTGGAACTACTGCCTGGACTACAGTAAATATTACAACAGCACCTTTAAATACATACACTATTACAGGGTTAAGCCCGTATACAACGTATGAAGTTCAGGTTGCTAACCAATGTAACGGTGAGACAACCGTAAATGCTTGGTCTAATCCTAAAGTATTTACTACAGAAAGAACTTGTGAATTACCGCCTCCTGGATTAACGATTACTAATCTTACTCCTACAACTGCAGTTGTAGTTTGGGATCCGTTCCCGGGAGCAACATATATCCTGAAATATAGAAAAGTGGGTATTCCAAGCTGGACGACAGTAACTTCAAATACAAACACTATTACGCTGACAGGACTATTGGAACTGACACAGTATGAATTGCAGGTTGCAAATGTATGTAGCGGAACGCCTGGTAATTATACATTACCATACTTCTTTACAACTCCTACAATTGTGTATTGCCAGATGTCTGCGGTTACCTCTACTGATGGTTATATTTCTAAAGTTACGGTTACTCCGAACGGTAAACCAAAAATGGAAAATGAATCAGTGGCATCCAACTACACAGACTATACAGGTGTTTCTGCTAAGTTTATAGAATTGATTCAGGGTTCTTCAAACAACCAGATTACAATTGATAAAAAACTTTCAGGAAATACTAAGGCTGGAGTAGCGGTATGGATTGACTTCAACAGAAACGGATACTTCGATATCAATGAAAGAGTAATGGCAGTTGCTCCAAATTCAGACGATAAAGCAAGCGGAACGTTTACAGTACCGGCAGATGCTTTCATCAGTTTAACAGATTATAAATATGTTGTGATGAGAGTAGCATTGTCTAAAGACGCTATACCGGTGAACTGTACAAACATTCCTAACGGAGAAGTTGAAGATTATACAGTGAGAATTTCCAAACTTTCTGTTCCTAATCCAATTAACCAAACGGATATCTTAATTTATCCTAACCCGGTTAGTTCAGTATTGTATGTGAAAAATATCAGCAAAAAAGCGAATTATAAGATCTACAGTGCAGCAGGACAGTTAGTGTCAAGCGGAATTATTCTGAATAACAAAATTGATGTACAAAACCTTATCAATGGCGTTTACGTGATCGATATTCAGGATGGAAATGAGATCACCGCTCAGAAGAAATTCATTAAAGAATAAAAATCATTTAATTATTAATCACTTAACAGGCTCTCAGCAATGGGAGCCTGTTTTTCTTTATTAATTAATTACGGTTTTAAACCATGCAATTTATTTAAACCTGTTTGTGTTCATTGAAAAGGCAGATCTAAATCAAACAAAAACGTCTGCATACATTGATAGGAAAGGCCTTAATAGCCAAAATAGTTGGTGAAATTCTTTGTAATTCACGCCTGAAAATAGATCTGTGTGTTGAAAAATAATTTTGAATGAAAAATCAGTCAGGAAACCGGAGATATTGGTTTATCGATAAAATGGGTGAAGGAGCTTATTCGTAAAGCTCTGACTGATATGTTTGCCTTTCTGCAAAATATTAAATCCTAAAATGGGCAATGGAATACAATCTTTTTTTTGCCATATGTAAGGTAATCTCAATATTCATCCGGGCTTACAAAAGCCGGAGAAAAAGTTCATCCGATGGTATCTTTTCTACAAAAACCAAACCGGTGGAAGCTTTTCTTAGTGATACAAGCTGTTCCAATAATTAATGAAAGAAGGATGGAAAACCATCCTTCTAACTATTGTTTACAGCGTTGATTGCATTGATGCTGAAGAACTACATTCGTAATCTTCATAAAAGTATTCGTTTTTTATCAATTATTTCTCAGCATTGCCATATTTACTCTTCCAACCAACCGCTGAATATTGCAAGTTGTTTTGGACAAATACACCCCAGTATTTTTGACGGCATTACCAATAATAAAACTACATTTAAATTAAACGGTAGTTAATCTTAATGTATTTGTTTTTCCGCCTTCGTATGACGGAGTGGCATTGATGTTGATCACAAAATCTCCTGCTTCAATATATCCATAATTATGCGTAAGCATATTTACCTGGATAATCGTTTCATCAGTAGATTTCTTCATATCATAATAGTATGCATGAACACCCCAAAGAAGGTTCAGCATGGTGATTACCCTTTTGTTTCCGCTGTACACGATAATGTGAGAGTTCGGCCTGTGAGCTGCTAACTGGAACGCAGTATAGCCGGAACTAGTCAACGTAACAATTGCAGAAACATTAGTCGTTTTTGCGATTCTTACCGCTGCCAGACAAACCCTGTTCGTAATAAATCTCTCATCTATACAGTTGAAATCTTTTTCTATTGGTTCATTTCTGTGCTGGTAAAAATGAGTGGTCTCAATATTTTTTACAATTTTGGTCATATTTTCTACCACCTGCACCGGATATCTTCCCACAGAAGTTTCTCCTGAAAGCATTACCGCATCGGCACCATCCAATACAGAGTTGGCAACGTCGTTTACCTCAGCTCTTGTTGGCGTAAGGCTGTTGATCATGGTTTCCATCATCTGTGTAGCAATAATTACAGGCTTAGAATAGAACCTTGCTTTTTCTACCAGAGTCTTCTGGATAGCCGGGACTTCCTCCATCGGAACTTCAACACCTAAATCTCCGCGGGCAACCATTAAACCGTCGCATTCCAATAAAATTTCGTCAATATTTTTTACTCCTTCCGGCTTTTCAATTTTAGCAATAATCGGCGTTTTGAATTTTCCGTTCGGGTGTTTTGCAATTAATTCTTTCAGGTCGATAATATCCTGAGCGTGGCGCACAAAAGAAAGTGCGATCCAGTCGACATCCTGGTCAAGCATGAAGTTGGCATCCTGGATATCCTTTTCCGTTAACGCAGGAAGAGAAACATTTGTGTTCGGAAGATTAACCCCTTTTTTAGAGCTTAAAGGTCCACCCTGAATGGTTTTTGCTTTTACAGTATCGATAAGGTTGGTTTCCGTAACTTCCAACACCAGCTTTCCATCATCAATCAGGATTCTTTCCCCAACTTTTACATCCTGAGGAAACTGCTGGTACGTCATGTAAACTTTTGTAGAATCTCCTTCAATCTTTTCATTCGTGAAGGTAAGGATATCGCCCGGATTAAGGTAAGAACCTTCCTTTACGACCCCAACTCTCAATTTTGGGCCCTGCAGGTCTCCCAAAATACCAACAGAAAAACCGTACTCTTTATTAAGTTCTCTGATGATTTCAATATTTGAACGAACTAAATCGTAATCAGCGTGTGAAAAATTGATTCTGAAAATGTCAACACCTGCTTTCATTAACCCTAACATTACTTCCTTCGACGATGAAGCCGGACCAAGTGTTGCGATAATTTTTGTCTTCTTTAAATACTTATTCATAATACTGGATAATTTGATAAAGTTCTTCCTCAGAACCTAGTGTATAATCTTGAATAGGAAATACAAGATTTTCAGGGAGCAAAATTACGGAAAAATCAGGAAACTGTTCCGAACTATGCAAAATATATTGTACTTCTATGTGATTATTTAATAAAAACTTAATATTTTCTTCTCCTGTAAAAAGCTCGGTCTGTAGTTTTTTTTGTTTACTTTCCGAAGATCGGTTGGAGATGAAAGTGAAGCAGGTTTTTGTAAACTTATGATATGCTTCAAATCTTGGAAAAAAGTAATCATAATAAGACCCGTGATAGATGAGGTCATCAATCCGTTTAAAAGTCAGATCATTTTGTTGATTTACTTTAAAGAAAAACTCATGATCGGGTACATTTTTGGCTAATCTTACCAGTCCTATGGTAACATCTTCAAATTCTGTTTCGCCGAGATCATAAAGCTTTTGAATTTCCAAGTATATTTTCTTTTTTGTTTAAAATATAAAATGCTCTTTGTGCTGCTTTTTCTTCCGCCTTTTTCTTGGAGGTTTCGGTAGCGTTCGCGATTTTTTCTTCTCCCAGCCACACGTGGCAACGAAAGACAATCGATTTGTTTACCTGTATTTCTTCACAGGTTTCATACTTTATATTTAATTTTTTCTTTTGGCTCCATTCGAGCAGGAGACCTTTGTAGCTTACAATTTTATTTTCAAGCTTATTCATTTCAGTGGGCGTAAGAAGCCTCTCTAAAATAATCTTCCTGCATGTTTCATATTGAAAATCCAGGTAAACAGCCCCGATGAGGGCCTCAAATAAATTTCCGGAAATATTTTCGCCCAATGCTACAGAAGCCTGTTTTTGCAAAAGGTCGGTAAGTTTTAGATCTTCTCCTAATTTATTAAGATTCTTCCTATTCACAATCTTGGATTTCATTTGGGTCAGGTAGCCTTCATTAGCCTGAGGATACGTCTGAAACAAGTGGCATGAAATGATTGTGCCCAAAACAGAATCTCCTAAAAATTCCAGCCTTTCATAATTGCTGTCTCTGTTTTTAGAAGAGTTTTTCAATGAAAAAGCTTCGCGGTAAAGAGCAACATTCTGCACCTCAGTACCCAGAATTTTATTCAATTCGGTACTGAGAAAATAATCTCTCTCCGTTAATTTTCTTTTTCTTTTTTTGAGAAGGAATTTAGAAAAGTATTTCTGTAACTCCATTCAGTAGATTTAGATTTTCTTAAATAGAACGCAGGCGTTGTGCCCGCCAAATCCAAAAGTATTGCTCATGGCTACTTTTACGTCTTTCTTCGCAGCTTCGTTGAATGTAAAATTCAGTCTGCTGTCGATATTTTCATCATCCGTAAAATGGTTGATGGTAGGAGGAACAATACCATGAATAATTGTTCCCAACGCAGCAATAGCTTCAATAACTCCTGCAGCACCCAGCAGGTGGCCGGTCATTGATTTTGTAGAATTAATCTGAATGTCAAAAGCATGCTCTCCCAATAACTTTGAAATGGCATTGGATTCTGCAATGTCTCCTAATGGAGTAGAAGTACCGTGCATATTGATATGATCTACTTCATCAGCAGTTAGCCCTGCATCTTCCAGGCAGTTTTTCATTACCAGAAAAGCGCCTAATCCTTCAGGATGCGGTGCCGTCATGTGATGTGCATCTGCACTCAGACCTCCGCCTTTTAATTCTGCATAAATTGTTGCACCACGTTTTACAGCGTGTTCATATTCTTCAAGAATGATACATCCTGCGCCTTCACCCAGAACAAATCCATCTCTGTCTTTGTCGAAGGGTCTTGATGCTGTTTTAGGATCGTCGTTTCTTGTAGATAATGCCATCATTGCATTGAATCCGCCGACACCGCTTGCCGTAACGGCTGCTTCAGAGCCCCCACAAACAATAACGTCTGCTTTACCAAGCTGGATCAGCATTTTGGAATCAATTAAAGCATTAGCCGAAGAGGCACACGCAGAGACTGTAGTGTAATTGGGACCGTGGAAGCCATATTCTATAGAAATGTGTCCCGGTGTGATATCAGCAATCATTTTAGGAATAAAGAAAGGGTTGAATCTCGGAATTTCCGTATTGGCCCATCCCAACACTTCGGTTTCAAATGTTTCCAGACCACCGATTCCGGAGCCCCAGATTACGCCGACTCTGTTTTTGTCTACGCTGTCTTCAATAATTCTTGAATGTTCTACTGCTTCTCTTGCAGCTACCAGCCCGAGTTGCGTATTTCTATCCATTTTTTTTGCTTCTTTTTTATCGAAATACTGAAGCGGATCGAAATTTTTTACCTCGCAGGCGAATTTTGTTTTAAAGTTTGTGGCATCAAAAAGAGTAATCGGAGCGGCACCGCTCTCACCTTTTACAAGATTTTCCCAGTATTCTTTAGCATTATTTCCAATCGGTGTTATTGCTCCAAAACCGGTTACAACTACTCTTTTTAATTCCATAAACTTAGTTTAATTTTCTTTTGTTGAAGAATATTATTTATTTACTACTTCTTCGATATAAGCGATAGCGTGTCCTACAGTAGTAATTTTTTCAGCCTGATCATCAGGGATTTGAATGTTGAATTCTTTTTCAAACTCCATGATTAGTTCAACTGTATCCAATGAATCAGCTCCTAAATCGTTTGTGAAGCTGGCTTCAGGAGTTACTTCTGTTTCTTCAACGTCAAGCTTATCAGCGATGATAGCTTTTACTCTTGATGCAATGTCTGACATAGTAAATTTTTTTTTAATTGTTAGATGGTGCAAATATATAAAATTCTTTACGATAAAACATTTTTTTCACGCTTTTTATGGTGCATAGGGATGTATTTTGTTGTGTTCCGGGTTAGTCTTTTAGTTATCAGAGCTTTATATTTTGTTGTCTCGTAATGTCATTTATCTATAAAAAATGCTCAATATCTTTATGATAATCTGATAAAAATTTTGCACGTTAAGTAATGCGTATTTTAAAATGTGTAGCAGATTATCATTAGTTTTGCATCTTATTTTTACATGTAATGAAAGAAATTATTTGCGGTATTTTCGTTTTCGTTGTGGCATCTCTGTCGGCGCAGATTAAAGGGAAGGTCATTAAAATAAAGGATGGTGATACGATAGTTGTTTTACTGGCAAACAAATCGCAGCAAACATTACGGCTTGCGGAAGTCGACTGCCCCGAAAACGGACAGGCCTTCGGGAGCAATGCGAGGCAATTTACCGCTGCTCAGGTTTTCGGAAAAACGGTTGTTTTTTATAAAGTAGGAAAGGATCGCTACGGAAGAAGTGTTGCGGGCGTTTTCTACGACGGTGATAAATATTTGTCAAAGGAAATTGTGAAAGCCGGATTCGGGTGGTGGTATTTCAAAGCTTCCCAAAATACAGAGCTTCAGAAACTTCAGGATGAAGCAAAACATAAGAAGCTGGGTTTGTGGAGTGATGTAAATGCGATTGCTCCCTGGGAATTCAGGAAAAATAAAAAGAATAAAAAAATAAATGAAACTGTTTCAAATCCAATTATTGGATTTGTCATTCTGAGGAACGAAGAATCTATTAGAAATTAAATCTTAGATTCTTCATTTTACTGCATTGCATTCAGGATGACACTTTTGAAACAGTCTCATTAAGTTGATAAAATCATCCCACCAAATCATTGGTGAAAATAAATAGTATTTCAGATGACAGCAGGTTTATGCTTTGCAGAATGCATCCCATGTTGTCCAGAAGTGCGCATTGATCGCTCCCGGAGCCGGGTCTGTACTATCTGCCACGATTCCTACCATAGAAGCGCAGTTGGAGTTGCATCCGATCTGGTTTCTGCTTCCTTCCTGAGCCGGGATTTCTCTCCATGTTCCGGTAGAACCGCTTAACAATTCTACTTTAATATCAAAAATTCCTGAAAGGCCCGGAGTCTGAAGCTGCTTGGTTGGGTTTTCACTGGAGATCATGTCTTTCCAGTTTCCTTGTGAAAAGGTTACTCTCCACTGTCCGATTACTTTAGCCGTGTTGTTTTGTGGTGAAAGATATACCCAGAACTGAGCACCTCCTCCTAATTTTAATTCTCCTGTAGAATTTGCGTTGTAGCTTGTGTTTGCTTCCATGATGTTTGTTTTTTATAGGTTGTTTTGTAGGTCAAATTAACGCAGAAAAAAACATCTGGAATAGCGTGGAAATGACCAATTGGAGGATTAGGTGTTTGTACGGAGGGGGTGTGGTAGGCTATTACTATTGAAAAAGTAGAATGATTAGGTAAGTCTTAGTTATTAGTTAAGGTTATTATATTTTTGTGTTTTGATTATATGTTTTAATACTTTTTATATTAATATTACTATGTATATAAATAGTAGTATAGAGCATATTAAAAGCAAATAAACAGTATAGCCTTCATATTTTGTGTTAAATACAATTCCGATATGCTTCTGTCTTTCATATATTGTGTGTGATGACTTGAAGAATTGTTCAATTGATTTTTTCCTATACATTTATATCCGTCATTTCAAGATACTATCATGAAATTTTTAAAATTCCCATTATACTTTTTTATTGAGATTTAAATATTGTTGTTTTAAATTATATAATTGCTTTTTCTTGACAAACTTATATAAGTAATACGACAAAAGGTGTTGTGTTTTATTTTTTATTTACTGAATGATTACTGAAAACTCTTATCAACTTATCATCATGCGCGTATTGAATCAAGTAATTCCGATTACTATATGATTACAATATTTAACATAAAAAAATATATTTATGCTGTATAACATTATATTTTATATTTGTTTGTTAAATTTTAAAAATTACAATTATGAAAAAATTATTTACTGTAGCAATGCTTATAGTTGGTACAATGTCTGTATATGCTTCATATACGTTCCCCTTTAGAACCTCATATGGAAGAGTGGTACAGGTAGAAACAAATTCAAGTGTTTCTAACAGCGCTTTAGAACTCATACTTTCCCAAATTAATTACGTTCAATGTGGCGTATATCCCCAAAAAATCATAATTTTTTACTAACTGAAATGATAAAGCTACTTAAATTAGGTGGCTTTTTAAGACTATGAAAATAATAACAATTTTTATTTTAATATTTACTTCTATAATATGCAAATCTCAAAAAAACTTTTCGACAGAATATGAAGCCAGATATACTTTAGATTATAAATTAATAAAAAGCGAAAAAGAGCCACGCTTAACAACATTCATTTTACTTATGAATAATAAAGAGTCTTATTTCAAAAGCATGAATGTTTATGTTGGTGATTCTTTAATGTACTATAAAAAAATAAAAGAAAATGAAAACTCTCTTAATAATTTAAAATACACTAGTGAGTACCCTGAAAATATCGGCATTACTTTAGGAAAGATATATGTCACGTCTCCTATATCAGAAGGATTTGCAGCATATGAAGAGTCTAATAATATAAACTGGAAATTGGTTAATGAATTCAAAACCATTGGAAATGCCAAATGTCAGAAAGCAATTACTACCAAATACGGAAGAAACTGGATCGCCTATTTTAATCCTAAGATTCCATTAAATTTTGGACCTTATAAATTTAATAAACTTCCTGGTCTTATCGTAGAACTGTACGACGATAAAGATGAATTCCACTATAAATTGTATAAATTCAAAAAAAGGAAAGGACTTTGCCCTTTTGCAAATTCCTATAAATTAAAAAAACCAGTTAAAAAAGAAAAGGTTTATATGTGGCGAAAGAACATGATTCTTGATATGAATGCTTATAAAAGTATAGTGAAGGAAGATCCTGAAACTCTTCGAGAATCGGAAAGAAAGTTAAGAAAGCTTTATGATGATTATAATACTATAGAACTTAGTCCTGATTAATTTTTAATACATTCTTCAAGGGATTAGAAATTGATAATTTATAGAGATAGTTTTAATTTTATAGCATATGCTTATTAGTATCTAAATAAAACCCTGTAAACCGTTAATTTACAGGGTTTTGTGTGGAGTTGGAGGATATAAAACTTTCCTGTATTTATAGTTGTTAACAGTTGGAGATTTATGTTTGCTACCACAATTGCTACCACCTGAGATAATATTAGATAATTATATATTCATTATCGTGTTCAGATTCATAATGTTTTATAGCGGCGTTAGAAAACCCACTCATTGTATAATAATTAAACCCTCCACCAACAGTTGCTCCGACACCGAATGGTATTAATTTTCCTAACGCAATACCTCCTCTTTTGGTGCCCCATTTAGTAAGAATGGTAGTACCAACCCTTCTATTTATTTTTTGTAGCATTTGACCTGATACATTCCTGTTAAATTGAACAATTGCTACTTTAGTGCCAATTTTTTCAGTGGCTACTTTTGCTGATAAAATTACACCACTCCAAATACCTAAAATGTAAATAAAATCTTGATTAAATCCCTGTTCCATATCTTTGTTATTTATAACTCCAATTCCATAACAGATTTTAGCCATCAATCTGAGCATGAGTGTTAAATCTGCAGTAACCGTAGTCCCTTCAATAGCAACTTGTCCGATAGTTCCAATGCCAGGAATTACACTTGGTAAGGCAGATGCAATACCAATACTTGTATAGTTTCTTATTATTTTTTTAGAATACTTTTTAGATAATTCACTATTATTTAACTTCGGGTGACTGTTTCTAAGTTCATCTACTTCTAGCTTAATATCTTGAAGAGAAGGGGCAACAAAATTAACAATTGTGAGTAAATCAAATTTTGAAGATGTTAAATTTTCATCCATCATGTTTGCAATTTCAGGTTTTAGTTTTTATATTTCAAATATAATCAGAAAATTAGAAAAAAATTACGATTTACCATAAAACTTATGATTTTGTGAAAATAAGTGGATTCTTATTCAAATTGTCGGTTTACTACTAAATCAAGTATAGGGAGGTTATTGAGAAGTTAATCTTCTGTATTCGACTGAATACTTACTTGCTTGTTTTGGATCATATTCTACTGTTATATTTTCATCATTTCTAAATTCTGCATTATCAGACCAATTATATGATCCTGTTATGACAATCTGATTATCTATTACACAAAATTTATTATGCATAAGACCGCCTCTTGTTCCCTTTTTAATTTTAGTATGTGGAACTTGAGAAATATCCACCCCAAATTTTCTATTAATACCATCATCATAAATAGCAAGCTTTACCTCAATACCCTCTTTTTGTTTTTCGATTATTTTTTGAAATAGAATATTGTTTGTAAACCAAGCCATAACTAAAGTAATGGATACCTCTGCACTATCTAAAGCTTTTAAAATTTTAGTTTGAATATCCTGAAAGTGAGCTTCATTTATAATAGGTTGTTTTTTAATAATTACGCCACCTTGTATATTATATTCTCCATCAACTTCTTCAATTCCATAATTTTCAGAATTTAATATTTCTTGGAAATCAGATATACTGGATTTATTATCTCTAATAAAAGAATTTAAAAGTTGTCTGAAATTTTGGCTATCATTTAATTCATTTAATCTTTTACGTACATATTCAGTTTTTGATGGTCTTTGTCCTTTTGACTTTCCTATATCAGGGAGTCCAATTTCATCGTAGATATCTCTTATGCCATAATTATTAAAAAATCTGACAATCTCTTTTCCACTTTTCGCTTTAACAATGTATGGAATAATTTTTTCAATTGTGTAGGGTAAAAGTTTCATTTTTGATTATGCTTAAATGTATTGGTAATAAAAGTATTATACAATTTTGAATATAGCTTTTATTAAATTAAACAAATTTTCGTTCGATAACAGATAAATTAATATCATAATTTTTGCAGTAAGATTGAAAATCAAAAAGTGTTTGATTAGCGGTATTTTCGTCTACAAATTTTTCTAAATCATAACTTTTAAATAGCATCACCCCTTTTTCATCTTTTTCATAACCGTAATTTTCGGTTGTAAAATTTGTATTATTCCAATTGTCATTTCCAAATGATCCCCATGTATTTTTCCCAATTACAAAAATCAGTTTGGTTTTAGATGCTTCAGGCTCCAAAAATAAATCAGGATTAATCTTTTGGATAGTATTTTCTTTCTTTTTATCAAAATATCCGGAATCTGACATTAAAAAAATAGAAAATCTTATTTCATCTTTATCTATAATCTTTTTTTGAAAATGGAACTCATAGTAATAAAGATTTAACCAATCCCATGACCAAGATTTTAAATCTCCTGAACCATTCCTTGGTGAAACATTACTGAATTTGGAAAACCCACCTAAATATATAAAATCATATCTACCTTTAATGAAGCTAATGAGATCTAAAATTCTTTTTTGATAATCATAAATTAATCGGTAAGCCTTTCTAACTTCTATTAAAGTGTCATTTAAATCTTGCATAGGGAAATAATGTTATTTGGTTGGTGATGTTAATTTTTTGATGAGACAATTCTGATAACCAATTTGTCATTTGAGGTTTACTATAATTTAATGCTTTAAATTTGACTTGCTTTATTAAGACCTTCTTTAAATTGCTTAACCATTCAATTTTATAAAATTGATGTATTTCAAATGCTTTAATCATATCATCAAAAATTCTTATAATATGTTGTTCATTTAGATGATTTTTAAATTGTATTTGTTCCTTAAAATATATTATAGTATTTAACAAATTAGTCCAGGTTGTTTTACAAACTTTTATTGATTTATTTGGATAAAATACGTCTATCAAGTCGTCATTATCATCATGGTCATATATGCCACCTAATTGAATAAAATATAAATCTTTGTTTTCACTACCATATTCATTGAAATATGCTGTAATTTCCTTTTTCATCTGATCATCATATTGTTGGAAATAATCAAATCTTTTTGCTTCAATAATTATATCTATATTTTCAAGCCGTAAAAAAATGTCAGGTTCTACATATTTTTCATTAGTGGTGTTTTTTGGATTCCATTTATCCCAAAAAGAAATATTGAGAAATACCCCACAATCATTGGGTATTTTATCGTGTAGAAGACTATTTTTAATAATTTTTATGATGTATTCAGATGGCAAATATTTAATTAAATCAAATATACTTGCCGTCAAACTATCTTCACAAATACAGAAATTGTTAATTCCATTTTTTTGAGAAATGTAAGAGATCATGTTGAGATTTTAAATATATTAATACATATTTTAGATCAAAGATTAATATAATTTAGTAGAAATCTAATATACAAATCAGCTGTTCAATATAAGTTAAGGAATTAATATTATTTTCTTACTACCATATCTAAGTATAGGAAAATGATATTCCGAATAGCATCTTTTTCAGATTGCATCATTTCTATATGCCATATTTTCTTACCAAATAAACTATACATTACTTCCTCATTTGATATCATGATTTTGTTAAGAACTAAATATAAATTATCATCAACGGAAATATCTGATTCTTCAATTGTATTGGAATTCGAATCTTTTTTTATAATTAATTCTTGTGGATCATAGTTATAATTATCACCTTCAATTGTAAATAAAGCTTTAGTAAAATTGATTGGATTTTTACTAATATACCTTGTTATAAATCTCATTTTCACCTTGTCTTGGGATATTACCAAAATAGGGAAAATGTTCATATTGATATAGCTTTTAGGTCTGATATAAATAATATCTGTTTTGAGATCTTTAGAAATGATAAATTTTTCTCTTTCAGTAATTGGAAATTCGTGAAATTCTTTTACAATTGGACGGAGCTGAAGAATTGAAGTTTTTAGACTTTTCAAAGTCTCTATTACTTCTATAATTTTAGTTTTTAAATCTTGATTATTTGTTTGTTGTGATAAATATTTTAGTTGTGATATTGAGTTGTTAATTTCTTTTGGATCAGTATTATTAATTTCTTTTAGAATATTATTTAGCTTTAAATATTCGTCATCTTGACAATAAAGTAAAGAACAACATAGCAAAGAAATAAAAATTGTTAATTTTTTCATGGTTTTATTTATTAGTTTGTTCTAATTTACGGATTTTTCAAAATGTTATATAATTTTATCAAATATTTTATCATTTATTCTCTTAATATCATTTCTTAAGATTAAAAACATTTCTTGTATATTATAATTATCAAGATTATCCGGTTCAAAATCTTCTGGGAAGATCCCCGATGCGTATTGCCAGATTTCAACGATTTCTCCCAATGGAATCTCATAAGGTTGATAAAATGAGTTGTCAGAAGTTACGATTATAGATTTTTCATTTTTATTTTTAAATCTTTTATAAGATATACCATCATTGAGTGTTACGAAAACATAACTTTTGTTTGGTTTCAATTCCTCAATATTTTCGATATATTTTCCAATAATAAAAGAACCATCTTTGAATGGCGGCATTGAATCTCCTTTTGCGGGAAATGCCCTATATTTTCCATTAGTGAGAAAAGGTAATGAAATCCTCTGTAAACTTTCGATATATTCAGGATCACTGTAACCGGACAAATATCCCATAGATGCCTTCTGAGGGACAATTTCAATACTGTTG
The DNA here is from genome assembly GCF_035819015.1 of Chryseobacterium salviniae. Classification (NCBI taxonomy): domain Bacteria; kingdom Pseudomonadati; phylum Bacteroidota; class Flavobacteriia; order Flavobacteriales; family Weeksellaceae; genus Chryseobacterium; species Chryseobacterium salviniae. The sequence goes on from NZ_JAYLAA010000012.1 coordinate 145,983, forward strand.
TTTCCTAATTTATCAACAACAACAGGTAAAACAATCCGATTATCAGGGAGTTTCAAAATATCTTCTAATGGGTATTTTCTGATATCAACAGTTAGAAGTAAGTCAATACTTACATTGAAATACTTTGAAATTTTAATTAAAACTTCATACGGTGGTTCCGAACGACCGTTTTCATATTTTGAATAACGATCCCGACTGATGATAAGAATTTCATCAGCAAAACTCTGTTGAGATAATCCTTTCTTACCTCTCAAAAACCTTATATTATCTGCAAAAATTGACATTGGGACAAATTGTACCGACAAATATAATAATTTTGGGACAAATAGTCTCTAATTTTGTAAAGTGAAACGAGCGATTGTACATATGGATCTGGATGCATTTTTTGTGTCCTGTGAGAGACGTAATAACTCCCAATTAAACGGTATTCCTCTGATAATAGGAGGTGGTGACCGAGGAGTTGTTGCATCATGTTCATATGAAGCAAGACGATTCGGTGTACGTTCTGCAATGCCAATAAAAATGGCACTTCGATTATGTCCCGATGCTAAAGTTATTCGGGGTGATTACGAATTGTATTCTAATTTATCACATACGGTTACAGAAATTATTCAGCAGAAAGTTCCGGTTATAGAAAAGGCAAGTATTGATGAATTTTATCTGGATCTGTCAGGAATGGATAAGTTTTTCGGCTGTTATCAATGGACAAAAGAAATTGCTTCATCTGTAACTAAGGAAACCGGACTTCCGATAAGTTTTGCATTATCTTCTAATAAAACAGTTTCAAAGATCGGGACAGGAGAATCAAAACCAGTTGGAAGATTGGAAATCCAGGAGACAGAAATAAAACCTTTTCTAAATCCATTATCAATCAAAAAGATTCCTATGGTTGGAGATAAAACATTCCAATTATTATCAAGGATCGGAATCCGTACAATTCACACACTTTCTGAAATGCCGGTGCTTGTTCTTCAACAAATGATTGGAGTTAATGGAAAAGAACTTTGGAAGAAAGCGAACGGTATTGATGAAAATCCTGTCGTGCCCTATTCCGAGAGAAAATCAATTTCAACGGAAACCACATTTACAAATGATACAATGGATGTTGTGGAACTGAAAAGACTCATATCCGGTATGGTGGAAAAATTAACCTATCAATTAAGGCAGGAAAAATGGCTGACTTCAACAGTAACAGTAAAAATACGTTATGCCAATTTCGATACTGAAACTAAACAGTGTAAAGTACCTTATACATCTGCTGATCATACTTTATCAAGAGTTGCACTCGAACTTTTCAATAAGGTTTACACCAGAAGAATGAGACTTAGATTAATAGGGATCAGGTTTACAGGACTTGTGCATGGTAATCATCAAATGAATTTGTTTGAAGATACCGAAGAACAGATGAGTTTATATCAAACAATGGATTATCTCAAAAACCGATTCGGCATTGATGCAGTTGGTCGTGCTTCAGGTTTTGATTTAGAAAATAAACGCTAAAAAACTTCAATTATGTTTTTGAACTGTCATTCTTATCACAGCCTCCGTTACGGTACTTTATCAATTGAAGAATTGGTAAAGCAGGCGAGTGAATTAAAGGTAAAACAATTGGTATTGACCGATATCAATACGGTTACCGGAATTTATGATTTTAAGAAAGAATGTGAAGCAGTAGGAATTAAACCTATTGTAGGAATGGAAGTAAGAAAAGATGGCAAACTTCTTTACATTACTGTTGCAAAGGAATTTTCGGGGGTAGGCGAAGTGAATAAGACCGTCACAGAATATAATTGTGAAAACAAGGAGCTGTCAGAGGTTGCACCGGAATTTAAAAATGTTTTTGTGATCTATCCTATGAGTAATATCCCGCCTATTTTGAAGGAAGATGAATTTATAGGTGTACGGATCGATGAACTGAATTTTTTAATCAGACCTGAATATAAAAAGTATATTACCAAAATGGTGGTTCTTCATTCCATTACCTTCGGAACGGATGAAGAATATGAATTGCATAAAATTTTACGGGCGATTGATAATAATACATTACTTTCAAAATTAACAAAGAAAGAAATTTGCAGGCAAACTGAATATTTTATTTCTGAAGAAAGACTTTTAAAAATCTTTGAAAGATATCCTGAGATTATCAGCAATACGAAAAACATTCTTGATGCATGTCATTTTGAGTTTAATTTTAAACAAGTTAGAAATAAAAAATTTTATACCAAATCCAAAGAAGAAGATCTGAAACTTCTCAGCCGATTAGCCTATTCGGGTTTAGAAAAAATATATGGGTTAAATCACGAAATCGCAAAGAAAAGAATTGAAAAAGAATTAAAAGTAATAGATGAACTTAATTTTTGTTCTTACTTTTTAATCACGTGGGATATCATCTGTTACAGTAATAGTATGGGGTTTATGCATGTGGGCCGGGGAAGTGGTGCAAATTCTATTGTGAGTTACTGTTTGGGAATTACTGATATTTGTCCGTTGGAACTGGATCTTTATTTTGAAAGATTTCTCAACCTTAACCGAAAAACACCACCGGATTTTGATATCGATTGGTCTTGGCAGAACAGGGATACAATATTGGAATATATTTTTGACCGATATGGAAGAGATCATGTTGCGTTTTGTGGGACTAATGTTGAGTTTAAATACAAATCAATTTTCAGAGAGGTAGGAAAAGTATTCGGTTTGCCTAAGGAAGAGTTGGATGATCTGGCTACAAAACCGATAGAAACTCATGACCGGAATTCTGTTGTGCAAATGGTTCAGAAATACGGTAGGCTACTAGAAAAGTACCCTAATCAAAGAAGTATGCATTCATGTGGAATCTTAATTTCGGAAGAACCAATAACTCATTATACAGCACTTGAAATGCCACCGAAAGGATTTCCGATTGTTCAGTTTGATATGAATGTGGCAGAAGATATCGGACTTGAGAAATTTGACATTCTTTCCCAAAGAGGATTGGGAACTATTAATGATACTGTTAATCTCATTAAAAAGACAAGAGGAATTAAGGTGGATATTCGCGATACAGCATTGTCAAAAGATGAAGTAAAATGCAATGAATATTTGGCAATAGGAAGAACGATCGGATGTTTCTATATCGAATCTCCGGCAATGCGTGGATTGTTAAGACGATTAAAATGTGATAATTACCGAACGCTCGTTGCTGCTTCATCAATTATCAGACCGGGAGTAGCTCAAAGTGGAATGATGAGAGAATACATTTTCAGACATAATAATCCTGATAAATTTGAATATTTCCATTCCGTATTCGAGGAAAATTTAAAGGAGACTTACGGGATTATGGTTTACCAGGAGGATGTAATTAAGATTGCACAGTATTTTGGGGGATTGTCATTAGCTGACGGCGATATCCTGAGACGGGCAATGAGTGGAAAAGGAAGATCACTAAAAAAACTTCAACAGGTGAAAGATAATTTCTTTAATTCCTGTAAGAGAAAAGGACATTCGGAAAAATTAACTACTGAGGCGTTCAGGCAAATCGAGTCTTTTGCAGGATATTCATTCTGTAAAGCACATTCAGCATCTTATGCAGTAGAAAGTTATCAAAGTCTTTATTTAAAAGTATATTACCCTTTGGAATTTATGGTTTCGGTTATTAATAACCAAGGAGGGTTTTACCGTACCGAAGTTTATATTCATGAGGCGAAAATGTCAGGGGGAAATATTCAGGTTCCATGTGTTAACTCAAGTGAGTTTCAAACCATACTAAAAGGAACAGATATTTATTTGGGATTGATGTTATTAGAAGGATTGGAAACAAAAGCAGCACATGAGATTGTTAAGGAACGTGAAATTAACGGAGAATATAAATCATTAGAAGACTTCGTCAGACGGATTAATATTGGGATTGAAACAATACAGATTCTAATTTTTATTGGGGCATTCCGGTTTACTTTTAAACCAAAAAATGAATTGCTAGTTGAAGCAAGATTACTATTAATAAATTTTAAACCTGAGAATAGAGGTTTGATGTTAATTGAAGAACCTGTTCAGGAATTTAAACTTCCACAACTAAAAAGAGAAAATTTCGAGGATGCATTTGATGAAATTGAGTTAATTGGATTTCCGGTGTCATGTAGTCCTTTCGATTTATTAAAGACAAAATACAGAGGATCAGTATTTGTAAAAGACTTATTGAAATTTCATAAAAAACAAGTAAAGATGTTAGCATATCTTATTTCCAGAAAACACGTTCCCACTAAAAAAGGGACGATGTATTTTGGAACTTGGATTGATGTCAACGGTGATTATTTTGACACCGCACATTTTCCAAACAGTTTAAAGGAATATGATTTTCAGGGAGGTGGATGTTATTTATTACTCGGAACAGTTGAAGTTGATTTTCACTTTCCTACCATTACTATTCATAAAATGGCGAAGATGCCGATGATCCCCGATCCCCGGTATTCTTACGATAAAGAAAAACAATATGATATTCACCGTCAAATTAAAGAGGATGTCAGTATGACTTTTAGGAAACCATATCCTCAGGAGCATGAAATTGGACTGCCAAGAAATAAATTTGAATAAAAAAATAAAACCTGAAAATTATTTCAGGTTTTTAAGTTGTATTAATATTACTTGATAGTAGTAAATTCGAATTAATGCCGAATCATCAAAATAATTTCTAATCTTTCGAGCGGTAAACTTTTACACAGATGAAAAGTTGATATGCAAAGAGAAACATTAACAAAAAACAAATATTTGTTCCATGGTCTAAAATGGAGGCCGTTTTATATATTCTCATTTTTGGTGTATCAATTTCAAAATCTTCATACGATATTCCTAATGCGTCATGTAATGTATTGTAGAAATTAGTATGATTGTCAATTACAGCAAACGAAAGAATGATTCCTAAAATACTGATCAAAATTCCAATTAGAGATAATTTCTTCATTGATTTAGTTATTAATTATTATAATTTTAATGGACTGAAGTTCAAAACTTAGTAGCCTCTGTTGTTTTTAAATTCCTTCTCACATTTTAAAGAACAAAATTCTTTCTTAGCAGTTACACATTGAACTTTTATACCTTTTTCATAATCTTTTACATACTTATATATATTTGGAGAGTTCCAACCATCCCCTATAAACATAAATCTAATACCAATTTCGTCAGCCACTGCTTGATATGAGGGTTTCAAATATTTATTTTGAACAAAAGAATTTCCACACCACTTGCAATTACCTTCTTCATTACCACAAATTTGTGACGATGGAATTTCTTTTAAATTTTCAGTTTTTTTTGCTTCTGAACATAATTGCTTAAAAACGGAAAGATAATGTTGATCTTTTTCTAAACTTAAAAGTTCATTTTCAGACGGAATATATTGATATTCTTCGACCTCTTCTACGTCCTCTGACATTACAATATCGTTCCGTGAAAATGTTGATGAATCTTTATTATCACCATTGACTTCTTCCAATGTTTCATTATTTTCACTGTTATCAGTTACAGAAGATTTTCGGTTCTGATCATCAGTCACTATTGTATGCGTAAACCGGAAATTCGATTTTTCTTTCCTGTCAAAATAATCATAAACAATCAACATTGAGAATGAAAATATGAAATAGGCAAACCAATTAGAAAATACCGTAACTTCAAGAACCTCTTTTTCATCATGTTCTGCTACAAAGGAATAAAATACTACAGATAATATTTTTATTATTATGATAATAGAGAAAAACGGTAACAAAAAAGTTGTGGAAATCAGTGACTCAAAGTCAAAATTTTCAAGATAATCAATTAACTTCATGGTATGTTTTTCTATTTTTTGTAATAGTCTAACTTTTTATCTTTCGTTCCGTCACCATTTTGATCATAATAGTCATAATCTTGAAGAATAAGTTCATTTGAATTACTATGCTTTATGTAGTATTTCTCGCCATCAATATCTAATATGTTGGTTGAAGAACTGTAAGAATATGGGTATGTTTCAACACCTCCAATTTGCTGGCATTGGTTAGTCGAATAATTTAAAACGTAGTTCGTCAACAGGTATTTACTATTGGAGGTAAACTCATGTATTGCCTCTATTTCACATTTCGCATGATTGTAAGAATTTAAAGGTACATCGGTTGTTCCATTTAAGATAACAGTTTTGTATCGGTGCCATTTGCCGATGAATTGCTGTGATTGATTTTTGTTTTCTTCTGTTGTTTCGGAATCACCATTTGAACATGATGTCAATGATAGGATAGTTAAGATTGATAGACAAACTTTTTTCATTGTTAAAAGTTTTTATTTCTTCAGTCCCAAAAAGAATTGTTATTAAATAAAGAAAGCATGAGGACTACTAACAAATTCTATCAAGAAGGTTCTGGTAAACCGTTGGAGTCGAAAATGTAGCATCCCCATGCCATATAGATATGACATGGAAGCTGCTAACATAATCCCTCCAAATAAAATTTACCAGATTTTCTTGAGGACGTCGTTAGACAAGCATTCTATGTGTTCGAAATGTCTTTAAAATTGGATTTTTATAATCCTAATTATAGCAAATATAGTCAGTCTTTTTCTATATTGAAAATTTATTAATTCTTATACAGTCTTTTCTGATATATAAAAATTTTAAAAATGCTTTAAAACTATGTTCTTTTTTACGTAATTATTATGATTTTACGGTACTTTTAATGTGTATTTATAGTATTTTTTGTCGTAAGTATTTGCAGGCTTAAATTTAAATTGAAAAATAATTTAATTCACTGTTAAATACTATGAACATTAAGTTTGTTGTAATTTTCACCATTCAAAAATGAAATTATTTTGCACAAAAAATACCGTCATCTAAATGAAATTAACGTTAATTTTTTTATATATAAAAGTAATTTGTTATAAATGAAACAATTCTTATCAAATCATTTCAAGTTTCGTAGCAACTTTTTTTACTTTTTGTACTGTTTTGGTTGACATTTTAAGGAGTTTTCCAATCTCTCTCAAAGTTCTTCCTTTTTTCAGATATTCTAACGCCTTTTTATTTTTTGGTTTATTGATAAAGGTTGCATAACTTTCATTTGTTCCATTGGGTCTCCCAAAAATCACATTTCTCTGTTTTGCTATTAATTTTCCGGCATTTATTCTTTCCCTTAGATTATTCAATTCCTGTTCATACAAACTTGAGATTATGGTAATTATAACTTTCCATATAGGATTTTTCTCTCCATTAGGTCGGGATTGTAGTCCCATGTTTCTTACCACCACATTAATCCCATGCTCCTCAAAGACCTCCAGGGTCTCCAAAACATTTCTTGTATTACGACCCAGACGGCTAATCTCCTCACATGTAATCTCCCGAACAAGCCCGTCTTGTACTAATCGAATTAATTCCCGTCCCTTTTCACGATCTCTAAAATTTACTGTACCTGAAACTTTGTCCAATAAAACCAAATCATATTTATCCGTATCTGCTTCAAAACGATTTCCTGTCTGACCTAAAGTAGAAACTCTATTATATTTAACCCTCATTTTGTTGTAATTTTAATTTCAGATTAAATTTACGGCGAAATCGACTTTCTGCCTACGCTTTTTAGCACTATTTAGCGTTTAAAATAGATGTAGTTTTTGTTTTAATTTATTCGACCGCAGGATAGGTGCAAAACAAAACAGTATATCAATTACCAATAAAAAAGGTGCTTACTAGCACCTTTCAAATACTTATCATCTGATTATTATACCCCCGCCCCCCTTACCTTAAATCCTTCCTCCGTCCCGCCCCCTTTAACTTTTATTAAAAGATAGGGGATGATATCGTGAAAAAATATTTTTGCCAATTTTTTGTCCGGAGTTTAGAATTTGTAATTTTAAATTTTAATTGGGAAAAAACTTTGATAAGAAACACATCCTCAAAATAAAAATAAAAATTTTTCCATTTTTTTGTCTGAAAACGGGACTTTTAATGATTATGCAGATTTTTTTTGATGATAAATTCGTCGGCTATTGATAATGGAAGTCCTGAATAAACCTCTGCTATACATTCATTTCTTAAAGTTCTTGCCCTTCCAACTGCCTGTATTAAATCTGATTCTATTAAATGGATTTGAATATTCCTTAATTCTTCATTATCAAATGTATTGAACATAAATTTAAACCCATTGTATACAATTTTTTGATACCTGAACGGTGACTTGAAGTAATCGAATTTCACCCCCATTAATTTGGCAAGAAGGAAATATTCAATATTGTTTCGGTGCGGAGTTCCAATAACAGTTAAGTCTTTACCACTAAGATAATCGTATCCGGAACAGTTCCCAAAATGTATATCCTGTATAGGATTTTTGAATAATCCTTTAAATTTTTGAAAAGTAATAACTTTCTTATCCCCAACTTCCTCACTGATAATTTGGCCATATCTTTCCAGACCACTTCTTGAACATGAACGTCCCGTATATTGGATTACCTTTCCAACCTGTTCCACATTTCTTATGTCAATAGATTCAAATTCAATATTTGGATACAATCTCTTATAAAACTCAATTGGAATGGTCGCTGAAAGGATAATATTCTTTGCGTTTTTCGGTAGTTCCTTTTTCATAATATAATGAATAGAATCTTCATGTTTGATAAAGAATTTACTGTTGAGGAAATCAAACACATTGGTTTCCAAAATTCTTTTATCATCAATAAATTTAAATAAATCATCCTGATCAATATTAAATAATGGTGTTTCATAAATTCCCTCTTTAAGACTTGCAAGATGATCTGTCACCGATTTTAAAGGTTTGTAAAAATACTGCACTCCAGCTATATCTTTAATTGAAGTTGTTTTTATTTCAACCAATGTATTTAAAGGATCTTCATCAAAAATTACGGTTTTGTGCAAAAGATGATCAGAATTGATTATTCTTTTATGGGTGGACAAAACGGTTATATGAGGATTATCACACAATTTAAGTTGAGAACAGTAATCTAATGCCAACTGCACATCTCCTTTGCTTGAAGGATATTTTCCTTCAGCAACATTCCTTATTGTTTTCATTGATTTTTTCGGTAATCCGATCTGATAAAAGTATTCAATTTTTTTATTTAGAAAGGGATCTTTAAACTGAATCGTATCTGGTGAATAAGTATAATTTACATTCATTCTTCCCTTTATTTCATTTTTCAAATGATTTGTGGGCAAGGCAACAATACAATTTTCCACATTTTCAAGTAACCTCGTTTTACCGATAGCGGTTGGAAGCGAGAAAATATAGGTCTTACAGGATTCTTCATTTGAAATAACCTCATTAAATTTTGAAATCATTTTCTCTTCCGCTTCTTTGAGACTTATATTTTCGATTCGTTTTACAATCTCGATACGTCCACGGATATTACGAACTTCAGTAATAATATCATGAATATCCAGATCTTCGGGACGGCATGAAAACCGATGAACCGGAATAGGATTATATTCTTTATGTTTAACATAAGGTAAAATAGCAAAGTTATTTTTGGAGTATTTTGTTTTACCAGATTTGTTAAAATTATTCATTATGGATTTCATCTTCTTTAAACCACCTCTCATATACATGAGATTGGTTGCCAATCCAAATAATTCTTGATGATATAACCATTCTCCGCTATTGAAATCATTTAAGATTTTTATTTTTTCACACGCCTGATCCCAATCAATAACCTGTTCCCCTGCCATAGAAGTACAATTTAATTTATTATGTGTTGCTAAAAAATGTACATTCTTATTATCATTATATAAGGAATTACAAAAATTAGCATCAATTGAAGTAGTATCAATAGTACTTCTAGTAAGATTATTATCTCTAGCAATTGTATTAATATCAATAAATTGAATGAAATTTTCGAGAGAAAGGGGATTTAAATTGGTTACATTGATATTCGTTCCGCCATAGAAAATTCTAGAAGGATTTTTACAGTTGGGATCTGTGTAGAACAACTTTTCCAAAGTTCTCATAATTTTTGCATATGTTTTTATACATGTAATTGGAATATCAAAGAAAAGAACAATTCTGAATTTGTGCGCATGTTCAGAACTACTGAAAGTATCATAATGTAAATTAGGTATAATATCAAATTCTTTGAATTTTGAGTATACTTCTTTCAGAGTGATTCTCCCCTTATCAAAATCCATCCCAATTATTGAAGATTTTATCCAATTTTCATTTTTTATCGGTCCAGAAAATACACCGCCACACCAACTGTGTGCATCCGGCTTCAAAATTACTTTCGAAAAGTCTTCAACTGTTGATTCGATCGGTATCATTGAATTATATACGATTTTAAATAAATCATCATTTATTTTTTGATTGAATACTCTTTTACTAATAAGGTATTCAAATTTTAATTTTTCCATTCTTTATTTTTTTGAAAAATTATAGATCAATACTAGTCTTAATATGATATAGAAAAAAAAGTATAATACAAAATCAAAAAAATTAAATTTATTAAATAGTAAAAAAAACACATCCTAAATAGATTTATTCGCAGCAAAAAGGGAATATTAAAAAATATATGTTTATAAAAACAACTTTATTTTTAAATATTTATTAAAATAAATTTGGTTTTCCAAAAAATTACGGCTATTATATTAATATGAAACCCATCCAAGGGATCCCGGATGGTTTAATATTTAATATTTATATAATGAAAAACGAGAAAAAACAAAAAAATTCGGATGAAAACTTAATTTTCACGAACCGCCCGCTTTTACATTTCTTAGATGAAAGTAAGTCAAACGATCTTAAAAATTTCGCAAAACTCTACCCAAATAGCTATAATATTAATTTCGAAAGATTAGAATTTTCTGAAGAAATCAAACTAAAATTTATAAAACTTCCTTTCGGTGCATGTGGTTTATAGGCATCTCAGATAATAATAAGGCGGTGTATCATGCCTGCAATTTGGTGGACCTATATGCTGAGTACAGATTATTATATGAAGATCCCAATCCTGACCCGACAAAAGAAAGGGAATTATGTTGGAACTCACTTAAAGAAGAGTACCCACAAGATGGTAATGATGGCTGTATCATCATATGGGATGAAGAAAGCGAAAAAAGACGTGAGGAATTTATTGTAGAAGATTACATAAGTACGGTATTACCCAAAATAATTTTTAATTTATACAACAACCTTAATAAATAAGAAAATGAAATTAAATAGAAAAAATAAAACACTAAATGAATTGAGTATTGTCAAGGAACTTTGCATATCACTAATAAAAGTTATGGATAGACTCGATAAAGAAAATTATAATTTATATTACGGAAATATCATAAAGCAAGAATTTATGCGAATGGACTTTTCGGAAAATCTATCAAATAAATATCCAAATGTACAGTATCCTTTTTATGGGCAAGGATTTATTGGAATAAGTGACAATATGAAATCAGTTTATCATGTTCCCTATTTAATAGATTACATTGTAGACCGACGATTGCATTACGGTGAAGCAATATCAGATGATCCTATCATTGAAAGATCCATTAGCTGGAAATTACTTGGAGGGGAATATGCCCCTACAGATTATCTTGAAAAAAGTATTTTAATATGGGATTATGAAGCAGAAAAACAACGTCTCACTGATATTGATGGTGAATATGAGAATTTTAAGAGCAATTTTTTTGTCTAAAAACTTTATAAACAATAAAAATTAATAAAACTATTATGAATAATAATTCTAACAAATTGTATCATATTTACGACAGCGCAATTATTGGTACTACTAATAATAATAGAACAATTTACAGTGTAAAACGAATAAAGGATATAATTCTAGCGGATTATTACGAACTTTATAACGATCCAGAAAAAGCAGAATATATATCATTCCAAATTACAGACCTACTAATTTATAGTTTCTGCAAATCTTCGAAAAAAGATATATCACCAGTATTTGTTAATGACTTGCCTTACAATTCCAAACTTGATTTATTTTAAGAATTTAAAAATGAAAACTAAAAAAATTATCTGTTATGATGCAGAGGACCTAGGGGTTTTACCTGATCCTTTAATAACTGAACAATTGGTATACGAAACATTAGTAGGGATTACTGAAGATAATCAATCTATTTACAATATTGATTCAATAATTAGAAACTACGAAAATGAGTATATCAAAGGAAATATTAATTCGCCTTCGGTGGAAAATATTCTGGACTATATTGAAAAATCAATGAATACTTTAAGAAATATAAACATTACCAATTCTAATTGTATTCGCAAAGAACCATTATTTTGTTATGACGACAATATTATTATGGACGTAGGAACATTTCCATCATATTCGACAGTCGAAATAAAGGTGTAATTTACTAACAAAACTTACCTAAAATAAGTACTTTTTATCGACTTACCATAAGGATATTGTCATCATTTATGTGGTGACTTTTCACTCCCAAAAAACTTTATTATACAACTAATAATTATAAATATTATGAGTATATGATAGCTAATGTGCAAATTTTAGGTATAACTATTAAAAATAAAATGAATATAATACAATTTACAAGGAAGAAATATTCTTCTAAACTTAAAAAAAATTATCCAAAATCAATCTTTATTCCAGATAAAGATTTTCATGAAATGATAATTGGCGTTACAAATGACGGTCGCATCGTTTATAACCCATATGAAATGATCTCCAAATTAATGTATAAAAACGCTAACAAGTTTACTGATCCGGTAACTCTAGAAATTGACGACTTGCATCTATTCGAATATTGTAGCGAATTAGAGAGAGACAAACAAAAAATGTGGCAGCTAAAATATTTTAAAGAACCACTTTCGCCAATATTTTGTGAAGATTATGACTTTATTTATAAATCGCTACCGAAAACAATTTTGAACAGAAAATACTATTTTAAAAATTTTATTGACGAGGATTTGTTTGAGAGTAAATGAAAATGATAAAATTAATATTTTGATAATTCCCATCAAAGGCGTAGCATTGCCTACGTCTTTGATTTTTTAAAAATAAAATCAATGAAAGAATGTATATATATGGACCTTAATTCACTATTGAATTATATTCCCTTAAAGAAATCAACTATCTATTCGAAAGTATCGCGAAAACAAATACCATACAGAAAAATAGGTAAAAAATTAATTTTCAATAAAACAGAGATAAACAATTGGATAAACAACAGCGGTAAACATATAGCACCTGAAGAAGATTTTCCAACTTTAAATATATAATCAATATGGCAACCTGTACCTTAATTTTGGATAAAAGAATTAAACTAAAAAAAGAAAGTTATAATCTCAGCATCCGTGTAATTGATGGAAAAAATCAACTATATCTCAATATTTCAAAAATGACAGAAGCGCAGTACGTAAAAATTTTTGTAAAAAAGGAAATGGAGATAAGAATGGTAGAATTTCGTAAAAATTGTCAAGAACAGGTTGCCAAAGTTGAAAAAATAATTTCAGAACTGAGAACATTTGATCGGAATCTAATAAAAAAACTTTTTTTTGGAAAAGATGAAGAAGTAAATCAGAAAGATCCAAAATTAACATTAAAATTAAATGACTTATTTACAATATATTGTGATGAAAATGGACATTTAAGTATTAGAACGAAAATTCATATTAAACAATCAAAAAATGTTTTTACTAGAGAATATAATGACTTGACAATTATGGAAATAACACCGGAATTTCTGAAAAAAATTGAGCGCAAAAGATTACAAGAAGGCGTATCAATTTCTTCAATAAATTCCAATTTTAGGGATCTCCGAACGGTAATAAATTATTTTATGAAAAAGAAAAACATATTGCCAGCCCATTATTTTTATCCCTTTGGAAAAGGTGGTTATTCTATTTGTGAATATTTCCCGAAAAAACAAGTTTTTACTAATGATGAAATTTCTAAGATTATAAACCTTGACGAATTTGAGAGTAGTGATGAAGAGTTTGCTCGTGATATTTGGGAATTATTGTACCGTTGCAATGGTATCAACTTTGCCGATCTTTTAAGACTAAGATGGGATCAGAGAAAAGGTAACTGTTTTGTATTTTTCAGAAAGAAAACAGAGAATACCAGAAAAAAAATGAGACAGGAAATTGTTGTTCCAATAAATCAAAAAGTAGAAAATATTATAAGTAAAGTTGGTGATAAGAACAGTCCTTTTCTACTTGGGTTTTTAAAAGATGGCTACACTGATGAAAACTTTGATTATATGAACCGGAAAATTAGAAAAAATGTCAATAAATCTCTCAAGCAAATATCTGAAAGACTCAATTTATCAATTACCCTTCAATTAAAAACCGCCCGAGATTCTTATGCAACAGTACTGAGAAGAAATGGAGTTTCTATTGACTTAATTTCTGAAATGCTAACACATTCAAATACAACAGTTACAAAACATTATCTCGACAGTCTAGATACGGAAACTGTTTTTAAAGTAAATGATAAATTAATATAATTAAAGTTCTGTAAATGGATTTATGACTCCTAAATCCAAACATCGAATTTTATATGATCTCAAAAAGCGTTTAAAATCTTAACACTTTATTAAAATATGTTTTCATATAAATTTTTATTTGTTATACTAATTGTTTAGATTTACTCTCCTTAAACTTCACATTGCATGAGCCAAATGTTAGCTTCAATAAGTAGAATTGTCACTGAAGATATTAGTTCAAGAGTCAATCAATATGATGTAATTTTTGAATTAATTACTAATTCCATACACGCCAATGCAACGGATATAAAATGTTATCTAAATACAAACGACAACCCTTTCGAAGGCGATGAATATGTTCCTCCTAAATTAAATACAATTAGAATAGTCGATAATGGTGACGGTTTAACCGATAAAAATTATAATTCTTTTTCCACGTATAGATCCGAATATAAAAAAGATTTAGGATGTAAAGGTGTTGGACGATTTGTTTTGTTAAAAGTTTATGAATTTGTAAATTACTCAAGTTATATTCCGTCAGTAGGTGAAATTAGAAAATTTAAATTCGATTTTGATTTTGATACTGATCACATAAACAAATCTGAAAGTGATTGTACGGAAAATAAAACAGAAGTTTCCTTAAATTATATAAATAAAACTTACTATGATTTTGATAAAAAAATTGACAGACGGATTCTCTTAGATATTGATGATATCAGAAATAAGGTTTTAATGAATCTAATTCCAACACTATTCTTTTATCAAAAAAAGGGAGTAAATGTTAACATTCACTTCATAAATGAATTTGATGGTACTACTATAAAGATCTCACCGGAAGATATTCCCAATTTTACTAATATACCTTTCGAAATAAAAAATTATTTAGGGAATTCCATATTATTCAATTTAAATTACAAAATTTCTAATAATATTGGTAATTTAAATGCGTATTACTGTGCAAATAATAGAACTGTATGCGAATTCCATGAAAAAGATTTAAAAATATCAATGCCTTATGGCTATTCTGGTTTTATGCTTTTAGAATCAGAGTATTTAGATGAAAGATCTAACAATGAAAGAAATGATTTTGATATTTTTCCGGTTAAAAAAGATATGTATTCAACATTATCTTGGGATACTATTAATAATGAAATAAAAAAAATTTTTAGTGAATTAGTAAAAGATGGAGTGCCAGAAACCGAAAAAATAAATAAAGAGAAATTAAGAGAAATTCATAATGAAAGACCTTATCTAACCCAATATATAGAATCTGAAGATATAGATTTAGCCGGTTTTCTAGATAAACGACATATCATTGATAAAGCAAAAAAGAAGTTTGATAATGCTAAAGAAAAAGTTCTTACAAATTCAGGAAAAGCCAGTTATACTGACACTGAACTAAATGAAGCAATCCAATTAACACAAAATGAATTGGTATCTTATGTGAATGATAGAGTAATTGTAATTGAAAGATTAAAAAGCCTTGTAGATAAAGGTGAAAAGGTGGAATCAATTATTCACAATATGTTCATGGAAAGATACACGAAGGATGATTATTTTAGTGTAGGAAAAAATAATCTGTGGCTTCTAGATGATAGATTTACCACTTATTCGTATGCAGCAAGTGACCGTAGAATTACTGATGTTTTACAAGATATTGATTTGTCAAAAGACGAAATTGATATTTTAAATGATAAACCTGATCTTTCACTTTTCTTTTCACATAATCCACTATCCCCGGATCGTTTAAAGTCTGTTCTAATAGAATTAAAACCTTTTGAATATAAGAATAAATCCCATAGAAAGAAGCACCAAGGTATTCTACAATTAATTGAATATTTAAAGGCATTTAAATCAAGAGAAAAAATTGATGAAGTATATGGTTATTTAATCACAGATATTGATTATAAATTCTCAGAAGCACTATTACAGGATGATTTTATACCATTATTTTCGTCTGAACATCCGATTTATCATAGGAATTATGATAAGATTGGTGTTTCGGTTTTTGTGGTTAGTGCTAAAACTTTAATCTATGATGCAGAAGCAAGAAATAGAACATTTTTAGACATAATAAGAAAGCAAGCTAAAATCAATTTTTTATTAAAAGAAGAAGAAGAGGAAAAACTTAGCTAAAATACCAGACTATAATTTATGAATAGAATAGTATTTTTCTCAAAAGAAGATTTGATATCATATCCTATGATGAATAAAATTAATGAATTTTTCGAAAATAATTCATACAAAAAATCGTCTCATTCTATTAATGATATTCTTGAACTTCATCACATCTGCAATTATATAGATAATGGTTTTACTCACCATGAATGGAATGACGATAAAATAGAAGAATATAATTTGCAGATTAAAAATTTTAAGAAAGATATTAATCTTTATTTCAATAAATTGGAATCGCAACAGATTGTTGACTTCTATGATAGTATTGATTATAATTATTGTGAATCTTTTTGGCTATTAGTAAACCGATTTGAAATCTATAAAAAGATCAAATCTTCAGATTTAAAACTATTATTCTTAAAACAAAAATTTGATATTAATGACATTCTCTACTGTAATAGGATTGTACTTTTTTTCGACAAAGAAATTCGTGATTATTTTTTATCAAATGAAAGAAATGCGGAAAACCTTTTAAACTACTATGAATCGAACCATGATAGTAGACCAAAGGAAAAATTCTATCCCAAATCTCTTACTCTCATTGATAGAGAGAATTTAATCAATAATTATATCGATTCTGAAAACGTAAATCTTAATTATATTAGATTAATAGAAAAAAATAAAGATTCAGAATTTTTAAAAATCAGTGATAAAACGCGTCTTAAAGCAAAAAGATTATCAAACAAATTAAATGATGAACTATTTGATAGTAATAATGCAACAGTAGTACGTAGAGGCGTATCCCTTTCTAAAGACCAGGAAGAAGTTTCGAAAATCACTTTTAAAGATGGTATACAAATAATTTCATATAGCGAAAAGAGATTATTAGAAAATATCGATGAAATTTCATTGTTTAAGAATTTTAGATCTATATTTGGTTTATTAGATTTTCAAGGATGTATTAATTCTGTTTCAAAATCAGCACAGATTGATACTCTTGAAAAAGTATTCATGAGATCTAAAAATGAATTTCTAATATCTGCCCATTTTCAGGATAAGACTTTAATTAGCACATTGAAATTCCAAATTTACACTCATTTTTTAGAATCTATTAATATAAACGTTGAAAACCTTTTAGAACATTTTGTTAACATCTATATTAATACTAAATTCAATATTAATGGCTTCAAATTATACCTTCCTACTCTCTCAGGTACTCCATTAGAAAAAATCCGTTTAATTGTACCGGAATTTGAATCGTTGATAGAACAGTACAAACTGTATGTGCATGATGATCATATAGATTTTGAATTATTGCAGGTTACCACGAAAACGTCAGGATTTGAGAAAATTCCATCATTAATGGAAAGAAAGTATGTTTATCCAATAGGAGATGAATATCTAAAATTAAGTCATAATTTTTTCGCTGATACAAGTTTTCTATTTAATTATAAAAAGTATGGCAAAAAATATACTTGTTTCTTTCATCTTATTACCTCAGAAAATATTACAATGGAGGATTTTGAGAACAATCGCAAATTTTATGTACAACAATTTATTGATGAAAACTATCTTAAAGTTGACGAAAATGGATGGATAAAACCTTACAATGAAAAATTGCTTACAGTAATTGGTATCTTACGGAATAATGATGTTATGAGTTATTGGTATTTCCCAGAAAATATCAGAAATGAAATAGACAAAATGGAAATACAAAAAATGGTTACTTTTTCAGGTTCATTATTCTCTAAATCTGAACAAGATTATTTTAATTTCTATCTTAATAATCGATTCTCAAATGGTTTATGGTTAAGAAATAAATATGTACATGCTACAAATAGCCACGATGAAAAGGAACAGGAAAATGATTATAATATTTTATTAAAATTATTGGTTACACTAGTTTTAAAAATAGATGATGATTTAAATATTGCAAGAAGTATTATTATTGCAGATATGAATAAAAAAGACAAAAATAAAGGAAGTTCAAATATAAATTCTTAACTGTGTCAATTTAAATTAATTTAAATGATCGATATTAATTTTTTCAAATTGAAAATTAATTCCATCCCAATTATTGTCCTTAATTTCAAAATAAAATCTTTTAAATTCAGAAATAACTTCTGAATTTTCATTATTCTTGAAAATAAAATCCTCAAAGCCTTCATAAGAAGCAAAAATATCAAGAATATCGTCATGTCTTATACGATACCCTTCATAACCATAACTTGTAATTAAACTCGCCACAAAATCCTCTAAACGCTCTACAGAACTTAAAGATTTTTTTAGATCGTTTACAACACCAATATCCGGAGTTTTTCCTGTACTTTCTAATTTTAAACTTTTATAATAGATGTTCCAAAAATTTCTAATAAATGAAATATTATTTTCCAAATATTTTTGAACATTCTTTCTTAAAATCTCATTAATTTCATCATCACTTAAAGGAAATTTACCGTCCGTTCTCCTTTTGTTTTTCTTTAAAAGTTCATATAATACAGTAGACGATTTATTAAGAGAATCATTATCATTACCCGTAAATAAGTCTTTAAAAAATTCTTTTGCCCCCTCTATACTCCCTAATAATTCTTCCCAATTCTTATCAACAAGTTTATATAGTAACACATTAAAATCTATCAAGTTACCTGCAATATCTAAATAGAGTAAATAATATGATGAAATTATTACATTACGATATTCACGACCACTTTCAAAAGTATCAAATCTATTTAACCTCCAACTAATATCTTTAATCTTATCCTCTGAGATCCAGTTTGTAATTTGTGGAATAACATCTAAAGATGGTAGTAATAAAAAATTATCAAAATCCTGTTCCTTTATATTTGAATTAAATATTACTTGGGAAAAATATCGTTCAAATTTTGAGACATATCGAACAGAGAGGTAACCTTCTCTGTCTCTACTGTCAACATCATACCCCACTATACTATTTGTTTCTTCCGGAAAAAGTCTTTTAACTAAATCTAAAATCTGTTCTCTTTCAATATTGTTAATATTATTTTTTTTACAATATTCATCTAAATAGAATTCGAATACAGTTAACAACTTTTCTTTACTTTCTCCTACAGTCTGTTTGTTTCTTTCAAATACTTCTTTAAATCTTTTATCCCTTGCCTTAACTTCATCAATTAGTGCAAAAAAATAACAGTTAACATTAGAATGAATTTTAAAAATTTCTTTATTCTTCGCAAAGATTAATCTATATAGATAAGGATGTTTTAATTTCAGAATCTCCAAGTAAATTATATCATGAAAATTAACATCTTTATACATATGGGAATAATTTACTACTAATGAGTTTAGAATTTTTTTTATTTCACGAAAATTATTTAACCAATAAATAAATAAGTCATTTTCATTAAAACCTAAACCAAGATCAAATATAAAAGCATCTTTATCATATCTTTCTTTAAAAGATTTAATCTTGTAAGTAAAATCTTTAGGCACCAATTCCTCCAATTTTCGTAAAAAATAATCTTTTAATAAAAACTTATCAAAGTAAGGAAGATTAATTTCCACATTAATAATCTTGTCAAGATACTTGACGGTTGTTTCTGAACTTTGATGTTTAATACTTTCATTTACATAAGTTCTATCATAGGCAACTATGAAAAAAACATTACTAAAGTTTGCAGTATTCCTTATTAATTTTAATAATTCAAAAATTTCTTCTCGATCAAGGCGATCAACATCGTCAATAAAAACAACAATTTTTTTATTTAGTAGTTCTATCTTTTTATTTATCTGAGTATAAATAGAATGAATACTCTCATCTTTCTTTACTAAAGATTTGACAAAATTAATTATTCCAGATTTTTCTCCATTACTAAGAATTTCATCAACATATTTAGAAATCTCCAAAGATAAATCAGATCCTAATTTTTCAGAAACAGAATTAAAAAAATCTTTGATAAGTACTTTTTTATCAAAACCCATCCACGGATTAAAATCAACTATAATTATATCTTCATTTACTAAATTCTTTTTCACAATATTAAAAACAGAGGTCTTTCCATCCCCCCACTCTCCATTTACCCCAATGGTATAGGAGTTTTTAAACTTATTATTCTTTACAATACTATAAATTTTATCAGCGGTGATTTGGAAAATCCCATCAAGTTCATCTTCATCACTTTTCTTTAGAGGCAGGTCTTCCAACAAAACGTTATTAATAGGATCTTTAGAAGAGGGAATTAAGTATTTTAAATAGTTTGCCAAATGCAAGAGTAAGAAAACATATAGAAAATCGAGGTAAACAATTTTTGAAAAGATTTTCCATGTAAAATGCGTAAATGGAAATTTCGAATTAAAAAACCTCTCGTAAGTGTAAAAACCTACTACAAAACAGAATAAAAAGGTAAGTTTTTCATTTGGTACTTCAAATTGACATTCTTTTACTTTAATAGAAACATAAAAGAGACCTATAATTATAATAAAAAAATCTAACCATCCATTTGAATCGACATAATAAAACCAATTAAAAATTTCACTTTTAAAAAAAGTCTCTATTTCAGAAACAAATGCAATTAAAAATGCAATTGACAATAAAATAAAAAAGATATTTTTGATATACCCATTGATCTTGTTAGGGGATTCTTCATCCATAAGTAATAAGTTTTCGTTATAGTTTCAAATGCAAGATAGTATATTTTAAAAGTACTTATAGGAAATTCGAAGGAATTCTTGCAACTTTCTTGTAACAACATAAAAAAAGACACATACGCATTCGTAAGTGTCTGATTTCCAGTGGTCCCACCTGGGCTCGAACCAGGGACCACCTGATTATGAGTCAGGTGCTCTAACCAACTGAGCTATAGGACCGCAAAATTGGTTGGATTTTGTGACTGCAAAAATAACAAAATTTCCGGCACTACAAAATTTTTTATTGCTTTTCTTGACAAAGTTCTACCAACACACCGTTTGTGCATTTCGGATGCAGGAAGACAATTAATTTATTATCAGCGCCTTCCTTCGGCTCTTCGGAAATAAATTCAAATCCTTCTTTTTTTAACCTTCCCACCTCATACAGAATATCATCAACTCCAAAAGCCAGATGATGAATACCTTCACCTTTTTTATCAATAAATTTTGAGATCGGACTCTCCTGCTTACTGGCTTCCAGCAGTTCAATCTTGCTTTCTCCTGCTGCGTAAAATGAGGTAACTACCCCTTCTCTTTCCACAGATTCTTTTTTATAAGATTCCTTTCCTAAAAGCTTGGCAAAAAGCTCGTCGGAAACTCCCAAAGATTTTACGGCAATACCGATATGTTCTAATTTCATAAATTATATATTAAGTCATAAATTTGATAAACGTTCAAATTTTCAAAGGATCAATTCAAACAAAAGTACTAAATTTGCACAACTTATGGAAAGCAACAGACAACGAAAAGTAGCACAAATTATACAAGAAGACTTCGCAGAGCTTTTCCGCAAACAGGCTGCGGAAAGCGGACAGGGTATTTTGGTATCAGTATCTGATGTAAAAGTAACGGCAGATCTGGGGATTGCTAAAATTTATCTCAGTATCTTCCCTCAGGAATTCCGTGCTGCCGTAATGAAGGAAATAGAAGAAAACAAAGCGCAGTACAGAAATTTCATTGGTCAGAAAATGGCAAAACAGGTTCGTGTCATTCCTAATCTTAATTTTTATTTAGATACTACTCTTGATGATGTTGAAAAATTAGACAGAGAATTAAGAGGCGAAGGCGATAACCCTATTCTGTAACCCCTTGAAGAACATTGCATTTTATATAGCATCCAGATACCTTTTGGCAAAAAAAGGGAGCACCGCTGTTACCTTTATTACATGGCTTGCGGTAGGTGCAATGACGGTTGCCGTTACAGCAATGTTTGTTATTATTTCTGTTTTTTCAGGATTGGAAGATCTCAACAAAGAACTCATCTCCAATCTTCACGCAGACCTCACCATTAAAAGCAATTCGGGGAAAACCCTGAAAGATTTCGATAAAATAAATTCAGTTTTAAAAAACAATAAAGAAATCAGTCACTTTTCAAGAGTGATCGAAGAAAAAGTCTACATCAGCTATAACGGCAAAGGCGATATTGCTTATCTCAGAGGAGTGGATTCTGCCTACATAAAGGTAAATCCTATTGATGAGGATATTTTTTATGGCGCCTATCCCGGTTTTAAGTATTCCAATGAGGTTCTTATGGAAAACTCCCTGGATAACAGGCTTTCTATACCGGTATCTTCCAATTCGGATTATGCCACCTTATTTATGCCTAAACCGGGAACCGGAATTATCAATAAAGAAGAAGATATTTATAACAAAAAAGATATTCTGGTAACAGGAGTTTTCCCGGGAAAAGACCAGCTGGATAATTATATCATTGCACCAATCGAGCTCACGGAAGAATTGCTCAACCTTCCGAAACATTCTGCTTACCAGATTGTCATCAAGCTTAAAAATCCTGATAACGTCAATTCTGTAAAACAACAGCTCATATCTTCATTAGGAAAAAATGTTGACATTAAAACCAAAGAAGAAGAAAATGCAGCGTTCTGGAAAATGATTAATACTGAAAAACTTTTCATTTACTTAATTTTCGCACTGGTGATTTTCATAACAACTTTTAACCTTGCGGGAGCGATCATTATTTTACAGCTTGACAAGAAGCAGCAGGCGAAATCCCTGGTATCTTTGGGATTACCTTTAAGCCATCTCCGTCAGATTTACTTTTATACCGGAATCCTCATCGTTGTGTTAGGAATTATTTCCGGGCTTATCCTTGGAACCACCCTTTGCTTTTTCCAGCAGTATACCGAGTTCTTCAGGGCAAATGAAACACTGCCTTTCCCTGTAAAAATTGTAGGTAAAAATTATTTGATCGTTTCAGTTACTGCAGCGCTTTTTGGTTTTGGTATTTCATGGGTGTTTTCTAAAATCGGCAAAGAGTACATTACTAAAAGTTAATACATTAAACGTTCATTTTTTCGTACCTTTACGCCCCAATTTTAAAAAATGAAACGTACTTTATTTTCTTTATTGATGAGCTTTGCATTTATCAATGCTTTTGCTCAGATTCCTGCCGGATATTACGATGGGACAGCAGGCCTTACCGGATCCACGCTAAAGACCAAACTTAAACAAATTATTACAAACGGGCATGTCGATAACGGCTACGGCGGTTTATGGGGAGCATACCAAACTACCGACCGCGACAATATTGCACAATCCGGATATGAAAACGACAATACGATTTTAGATATTTATTCTGAAAACCCCAACGGTACAGATCCTTACACTTACAATTATCCAACAGGACAGTGTGGAAATTATTCCGGAGAAGGTGATTGTTATAACAGAGAACATATTGTTCCGCAAAGTTTATTTAATGAAGCCCCACCAATGGTTTCCGATATTCATTTTATCAGGCCTACAGACGGGAAAGTAAACGGGATAAGATCAAACTACCCTTTCGGAAAAGTAGGAACCGCAAGCTACACTTCTCAAAACGGCTCAAAATTAGGAAACTCGGTTTCTCCAGGATATTCGGGAACTGTTTTTGAACCTATCGACGCCTTCAAAGGAGATGTGGCGAGAATGATTTTATATTTTGTAACAAGATATGAATCTCAGCTTTCAGGATTTACAACGGGAAACATGTTAGGAGGCTCTGCATTTCCGGGATTACAGACATGGGAACTGAACCAGTTATTAGCCTGGCATGCTGCAGATCCTGTTTCGGCTACTGAGATCAAAAGAAACGACAAATCCTACACCTACCAGGGAAACAGAAATCCTTATATCGACCATCCTGAATATGTAAATCAGATTTGGGGAACACCAATTGTTGACACTCAGGCACCTACTGCTCCAACCAATCTAGCAGCGAGCAACCCTACTTCAAATACAATTTCTCTAAGCTGGACTGCCTCTACAGACAATATTGGCGTTGCTGCATATGACATTTACAAAGACGGCACTTTTTATGCAGCCGTTACCGGCACAACCGCAACTGTTTCGGGATTAAATCCTTCAACAACATACAATTTTTATGTAATTGCTAAAGACGCCGCAGGAAACACTTCTACAGCAAGCAATACCGCTTCAGGAACAACTCTTGCAGGAGGACAGCCGGGCGGAAGCTGCGGAACAGAAGATTTTTCAAATATTCCGGCAAATTCTTCAGGTTATTCTATAAGAACATGGACCGGCAACAATATTTCATGGACCGCTACAGATGCTAGAACCGATCAGACAGTTAATGGAAAGGCGATTACCATTCAAAATGGATATCTTACCAACACTACTACAGCAACAGGAGGTATTCAAAGCTTAACTGCAACAACACAACTGAAGTTTTCAGGATCTTCTAATTCTTTAAATGTTGAGATAAACGGAACACTGGTAGGAACAATCCCTTATAGCTCAACCATAGGGACATTCACCATCAATAATATTAATGTGAGCGGAAATGTTGTGATTAAAATTACAAATCCTGTTTCAGGAAACAGAGTCGCAATCGATGATTTAAGCTGGACATGCTACAGCACATTGGGTACAGCAGAAAATTCCGGAAACAAAGAAGGTTTCACCGTTTACCCGAATCCTGTAAAAAACAATGAACTGTTTGTAAAAGGCGAAAATCTAAATACAATCTCAAAAGCTCAGATTTTTGATTTTTCTGGAAAGCTTATTCAGATTATTGAAAATCCTTTCAAAAATTCAAATAAAATAAATCTTAAAGGTTTAACAAAAGGAAATTATATCCTTGCAACAGATTCTTTCTCCACGAAATTTGTGGTTGAATAACCTAAAAAATATTTATATAAGAGACCGGTTTTTTCCGGTCTTTTTTTTATTTTTATCCTATGGATTCCAATAAAAAATTAGGCCTTATCGGAAGAAACATTTCGTATTCTTTCTCTAAAAAATTCTTTGAAGACAAATTTCAGAAGCTGATGCTGAAAGGATATTCTTACCAGATTTTTGATTTAACGGATATTAATGAAGTGAATGAGCTGTTCTCTGTTCCAGATCTGATAGGATTTAACGTTACCATTCCTTACAAAGAAAAAATCATCGACTATCTGGATGAACTCAGCGATGAGGCAAAAAAAATAGGTGCGGTGAATTGCGTTTTAATTGAAAATGGAAAAAAAACAGGCTACAACACAGACGCATTCGGGTTTGAAAAAACACTGCTTCTTCATAAAAAACCCCATCAGGAATCTGCCATCATATTAGGAAACGGTGGTGCAGCAAAAGCCGTAAAATATATTCTGGACAAGAATAACATCCCGTCTGTTACAGTGTCAAGAACCACGGAAATCAATTATAGTAGTCTTGACAGTAAAATGGTTGAAAATCGCAAAATTATCATTCAGTGTACTCCGGTAGGCACTTTTCCGAATGTTGAAGACTGCCTGGATTTTCCTTTTGATGGCATCACAAAAGATCATTTAATTATTGACTTAATTTACAACCCAAGCTATACGCAATTCATCATCAAAGCCTCAGAAAAAGGAGCAAAAACAGTGAATGGATATTACATGCTTGAACAACAGGCAGAAAAAGCCTGGGAAATTTGGAATTTTCAAAAAAAATAACATAAATTAGTGCTATATTTGGCTTTTTGCTATATATTTAGAAGATATATTTTAATGCCACTCACAATAAACGATTTGCTATGATTACAGAAAACAATCTTTCTGAAAACGAGGAAAACAAAAATTTTACTCCGGAATCTTCGGAAGAAACTTCAGAAGACGTAACACCCAAGAACGAAACCACGCATGCTGAAGAGCATGAGCATGATGAAGAGCATGAAGAGGTGCAGCTTTCGCTTGCTGATACGCTGAAGGAGATGGAGAAAATCATCAATGCTCCCAACGCTGGTGAAGATTTCAAAAAATTCAACCAGCTTAAAGAGAAAGCAAGTCATTACATCCATGATGAAGTGGAAGACAAAAAACACGAATACACTGATGCCGGAAATGCCCCGGAAAATTTCAGCTACGAACATCCCTCGCAGGCAAGATTTTCAGCATTGGTAAATATTTTCAGGGAAAAGCACGATGCTTACCAGAAAGGCCAGGAAGAAGAGCAGAAGAAAAATCTGGAGCACCGCCAGAATATTATTGAAAGACTGAAAAATTTATACACCAATTCTGAGCCGGGAGTCAATCTCTTCAAATCCATAAGAGAAATTAAGGAAGACTGGTCTAAAGCCGGACAGGTAGCAAAGTCTGAATTCAAAATCCTTAATAACAACTATTTCCATCATCTGAATCAATTTTATCAGATGCTTGATCTCAACAAAGAATTTCTTGAACAGGAATACAGCCACAATCTTGAAAAAAGGCAGCATATTATTGAGCGTGCAAAACAGCTTGAACAGGAGCCTGTAATTCAAAAGGCATTGAATGAGCTTCAGTATCTTCACAAACTGTGGAAAGAAGAAGCAGAGCCTGTAGCCGAAGAATTCCGTGAAAAAACCTGGGAAGAATTTAAGGAAATATCCAATAAGATCCACGAAAGAAAGTCTGAGCTTTCGGCAGCTATCGAAACAGAGCAAAACGAAAATCTTGAAAAGAAAAATCAGATTATCGCTGAAATTAAGAAACTCTCGGAACCCTCTGAAAACCCGAACCACAACTACTGGCAAAATGCCATTAAAAAAGTAGAAGAATTAAGATCGGAATTCCTAAAAACCGGAAGTGTGCCGAGAAAACTTTCCAACCAAAACTGGAATGATTTCAAAACCACCTTAAGAGGTTTCAATACCACTAAGAATACGTACTACAAATCATTGAAGGGCTCTCAGCAGGCTAACCTGGAAGAGAAGCTAAAGCTTATCCAGACAGCAAAAGACAACCAGAACAATGAAGAATGGGATATTGCAGTTCCTTTATTTAAAAAACTTCAGGAAGACTGGAAGAAAATTGGGCATGTTCCGAAAAGCATGACCAATAAAATCTGGGACGAGTTCCGTGATGCCTGTAATGCATTTTTCAACAATTACAGAGAAAAAAGCAACGCATCTACCGATAACTGGAAAGAAAATTATAAAAATAAAAAAGTACTTCTTGATGAACTGAAAACAGTAACCAACGAAGAAGGAAGCATTGAAAGGATTGAAGCCATAAAAACCGCATGGAACAATATCGGAAAAGTTCCGCGAGATAAAATTTCAATCAACACAGAGTTTAATAAGACATTGAGAGAAAAACTGAAGCTCAATAAAATCAATGAGCTTGAGCTTAAAGAAGAAGGATTATCTGAAAACCAGCTAACTGATAAAGCAAGAAAAATAAAAAGCCAGATCTCCGATCTTGAAGCTGAAATTGTAAAACTGGAAAATAACCTTTCATTCTTTAAGAATCCGTCAAAAGAAAATCCTCTTTTAAAGGAAACTTTTGACACCATTGACGAGAAAAAAGCTCATCTGGAAACATTAAAACAAAATCTTCACAGCATTATTGCAGGAGAATAAAAAGATTTAAAATAAAGAAAGGCGGAGCAAAGTAATTTGTCTTCGCTTTTTTCATTCAATATGCAGGACGAATTTTATATTAAAAGATGTATCGCTCTTGCGAGCAAAGCATTAGGGAAAACTTATCCCAATCCTTTGGTCGGCAGTGTTATTGTACACAATGACAAAATTATCGGTGAAGGCTACCACCATAAAGCAGGCGAAAACCATGCGGAAATCAATGCTATTAATTCCGTTCAGGACAAGTCCCTGATTCCGCAATCTACGATTTATGTTTCGCTGGAACCCTGCGCACATTATGGAAAAACACCGCCTTGTGCTTTAAAAATCAAAGAATTAGGCTTTAAAAAAGTGATAATCGGTGCGATGGATTCTCACGACAAAGTAAACGGAAAAGGAAAAAAAATCATCCAGGACGCCGGAATTGACGCCATTTCAGGAGTTCTTGAAAAAGAATGCATTGAATTAAACAAACGGTTTTTCACCTTCCATGAAAAGAAAAGGCCTTATATCATTCTGAAATGGGCGAAATCTGGTGACGGTTTTATGGATAAAGATTTTAAACCGGTTTCCATTTCAAATTCTTTGGTTAATCAGTTTGTTCATCAATTGAGAGCAGACGAGCACGCCATTCTTGTAGGCACACAGACCGCTTTGAATGACAATCCTGCTCTCACTGTACGAAACGTAGAGGGCCAAAATCCTGTAAGAATTTTGATCGACTTTGAATTGAAAGTCCCGCAGGATTTCAACATTTACAATAAAGAAGCAAAGACAATTGTGATTAATGCGGTTAAAGATGAAGAAAAAGAAAATACCCGTTTCATAAAAATCAATAAAGAAAATTATCTGAATGAGCTGATGAATGCTTTGTACAAAGAACAAATTCAGTCGGTGATTATTGAAGGAGGCAGGTTTACTTTGCAGCAATTCATTGATGAAGATCTTTGGGATGAAGCGATTGTTATTATTAATGAGAATCTGAAACTTAAAAACGGTACAAAAGCTCCGGAATTTCACATTAAACCAGAGCGAGCAGAAATATTCAGAGACAATTTAATACAATTTTACAAGAGCGATCATGCTGTTTGAATATAAAACCATAGAAAAACCCGTAGAAAATGTTTTATTAAAGGAAAAAGGAAGCAAGTTCATAGGATTTGCTTATCCCGTAAATAATGAAGAAGAACTTAAAAATACATTGGAAAAGATAAGAACAGAACATCCCAAAGCAACACATCATTGTTATGCTTTCAGGCTTGGTCTTAACGGGGAAAATTATCGGGCGAATGACGACGGCGAGCCTTCCGGCAGCGCAGGTCTTCCCATCTACAACCAGCTTCTGGCTAATGAAATCACCAATGTAATTGTTATCGTGGTACGCTATTACGGCGGCACGAAATTAGGCGTCTCCGGATTGGTAAAAGCGTATAAGGAATGTGCTAAACTGAGTCTGGAAGAATCCCATATCATCACTAAAGAGCTTGAGGCAGCATTAGAAATACATTTCAATTTCGATCAGCAAAATGTTATTTTCACCCTTCTTTCAAAATATGACGCAAAAGTAGTACACTTTGACGCCAATGAACAATGCGTCGTTACTGCCTCTGTAAAACTTTCCCAAAAAGAAAGCATTTCGGATAAATTATCCGAAATGCAGCATATTATTTTCAAATTTAAAAATTAATCTCTTCTGCCTCCTAACAGCAATGACGCCCAGTATAAAAGCTGAGCCAGCGAACCTATCGCTGCAACCAGGTAAGTTCTGGCCGCCCATTTTAAACTGTCTTTTACCCCTACATATTCTTCGGCAGTTACGGCACCTGTATCTCTCAACCACTTCATAGCCCTGTTACTCGCATCATACTCTACCGGCAATGTGATAAAAGCAAAAAGTGTGGTTGCCGCAAACATAATCACCCCGATCGCCAATACCAAACGATTACCTGAAGGATTTTCAATTGAACGCGTTGCCACCATAACCATAATTCCTGCAATCAATACAAACTGCATGAGATTTGAACTGATCTGTACCACAGGCACCAATTTTGAGCGAAGCTGAAGCATGGAATATCCTACCTTGTGCTGAACAGCATGCCCGCATTCGTGCGCTGCAACCGCAGCTGCAGCTGCATTTCTCTGCATGTAAACAGCTTCTGAAAGATTTACCGTTTTATTTTCAGGATTATAATGGTCTGTTAATTGTCCCGGAACCGATATTACCTGAACATCGTTAATTCCATTGTCTCGCAGCATCTTTTCTGCCACCTCCTTACCCGAAAGCCCGTTTCGGAGATGCACTTTGGAATAATACTCGAATTTCGACTTGAGCCTATAGGAAACCCACCAGCTTACAAGCATTGAAATCACAATGATTATATAATAACCTATCATCTTAGTAACTTTATATATATTTTCACCCGAGATGATGTAAAAACTGTGCCAAAGTTTAGCATTTATTTGGTTATCTTTGCTTATTAATTTGCCTTTTAAAACCATGTCGAAAATTTCAGTAATTGAAGTAAAAACAACGGATCAGTTAAAGCAATTCGTCAGATTTCCAATGGATTTGTACAAAAACAATCCGTACTACGTTCCATCATTTATCAATGATGAAATCAGCATTTGGAACCCTGCCGAAAATCCTGCCATGCAGTATTCTGAAGCGAAACAGTTCCTGGCTTTTAAAGACACCACAATTGTTGGCAGAATTGCTGTGATGATCAATCATAAAGAAGAACGAGAACTGGGCATCAGAAAAGTACGTTTCGGGTGGATTGATTTTATAGACGACCGTGAGGTTTCAAAAGCACTGATTGATACGGTAATCGCTTATGCCAAAGAAAAAAGCATCAAAAAAATAGAAGGCCCGATGGGATTCACCAACCTTGATAAAGCAGGGATGCTTACGATGGGCTTCGATAAGCTGGCAACCATGATCGGAATCTACAATCATAAATATTATCCCGAACACCTTGAAAATTTAGGCTTGACAAAAGAAAAGGAATGGGTAGAATTTGAGCTTCAATTTCCGGAGGTACTTCCTGATAAAATTCATAAGTTCAATGAATTAATATCACAAAAATACAAACTTAAAGTTTTAAACTTTAAATCAAAAGAAGAGATTATTGAATATGTAGATCCCATGTTTGACCTTCTGGATGAAACCTATAAGCATTTATCCACATACACACCAATTTCCGCTGAACAGCGCAAAACGTACAAGGAAAAATATTTCAAGCTCATTAATAAAGATTATATTGTCTGTGTTGCTGATGATGAAAACCAGCTTGTAGCTTTTGCGATAACAATGCCCTCCTATTCAACAGCTTTACAAAAATCAGGAGGAAAACTTCTGCCTTTCGGATGGTGGCACTTTTTACAGGCAGGACGGAAAAACGACCGGGCGAATTTTTATTTAATAGGAATTCATCCTGACTACCAGCGAAGAGGCGTAACTTCTATTATTTTCAAAGAAATATGGAAAATTTTCAGGAAAAAGGGTGTGAAATATTTGGAAACAAATCCGGAACTGGAAGAAAACAAAAGTGTTCAGCTTTTGTGGCAGGATTACAATCCGGTTAATCATAAAAGAAGACGAACATATTCTTTGGATATCGTTTAATTTTAACAAAAAAGCAGACTTATAAAGTTTAAAACTTATGAAAACCCATATCATTATTTTTGGAGTTTTAATTTTGGGATTTATAATTTTCAATCTTTTTCTTCAAACAGGAAATGACAGAACCGACACTGCCATTAATATCATCTATGCCAGCATCCTGTTTGGCTACATTTCCTTTATGGCATTCTCTCTGCTCAAAAAAATGAAAAAATAACTGTTATTTTTATTGATTCTAAATTGTAAGTTTTATCCAATTTCATGAGACTTTTAATCACATAAATTTCATGCTTTCTTGTTTATTCCCTAAATTTGCAAATTGAGATAATAATGCAAAAATGAATTTACCTGAAAGTTATATTCCAATCCTTTTACAGGCAGGTGTTGCGATAGGTTTCGTAGCCATTTCTTTGCTTGGCGCGCATTTTTTAGGCCCGAAACAGAAAAAAGGAAATTCTGTGAAAAACCAAAGCTGGGAATGCGGAGTCCCGGTAGAAGGAAATGCAAGAACACCGTTTTCCATTAAATATTTTTTGACAGCGGTATTATTCGTACTATTCGATATTGAAATCGTATTTTTTTATCCTTACGCAGTAAACTTCAGAGAATTCGGAATGGAAGGATTCTTGGCAGTGCTTATGTTTGTGGCGATTTTCTTTATGGCATTCTTCTATGTCTGGAAACGCGGCGCATTAGATTGGGATAAATAAAAAGGAATAGAAATTTTAAATGACAATTTTAGACAATTCAGTTTACTGTACAACTAACATTAACAGTAATTTTGAATCTAAAATTAAAATCTTAAATCTAAAAAAATGTCAGATAACAAACCAATAATAAGAACAGATGCACCTGCTCCGGAAGGATTTGAAGGAGAAGGGTTTTTCGCAACAAAACTGAGCAGTGTAATCGGGATGGCCAGAAAATTTTCTCTTTGGCCGCTGCCTTTTGCAACCTCTTGTTGTGGCATTGAGTTTATGGCTACCCTCAACCCAACGTATGATGCCTCAAGATTTGGTATGGAAAGAAACTCTTTCTCGCCAAGACAGGCAGATTTACTTATGGTTTGCGGTACGATATCAAAAAAATTAGGCCCGGTGCTTAAAGAAGTATATACCCAAATGGCTGAGCCGAAATGGGTAGTATCCGTTGGTGCCTGTGCATGTAGTGGAGGTATTTTTGACACCTATTCTGTTTTACAGGGTATCGATAAAATTATTCCCGTGGATGTTTATGTTCCGGGATGTCCGCCAAGACCCGAGCAGATCATCGAAGGTGTAATGCAGGTTCAGGCTCTAGCAGAAAGCGAAAGCATCAGAAGAAGAGATATGCCTGAATACCAGAAACTATTAGATTCTTACAACATTAGCAACTAACGGAAATGACAAACGAATTTGTATTAGAAGCAATTACAAGGGAATTTCCGGAATCTGTAATCTCAAGTTCAGAACCCTACGGAATGCTGACCATTGAGGTGAAGAAAGAAGATCTTAAAAAAATCGTTCACTATCTGAAAGACTCAACCCTGGAAATCAATTTCCTTACCGATATTTGCGGAATCCATTACCCGGAATTCCCTGAAAAAGAAATCGGAGTTGTATATCACCTGCACAACATGATGACCAACTTCAGACTGCGTATTAAAATCTTCATGTCCAGAGAAAATATTGAGGTAGATTCTTTAGTAGATCTGTATGCAGGAGCCAACTGGATGGAAAGGGAAACCTATGATTTCTACGGAATTAAATTTAAAGGACATCCGGATCTGAGACCTATCTTGAATATGGAAGATCTTGGTTATCATCCGATGCTGAAAGAATATCGCCTGGAAGACGGGACAAGAACAGATAAGGACGATGCAATGTTCGGAAGATAAAAAGCGAATGGCCAATGGCAGCTAGCCAATAGCCAGAAGCAAATAGCTAAAAGCAATCATTATGAAAGATAACTCATTATCCAATATACTCAACCAATACGAAAGTAAGGAGCAGATTGACGGACAATTGTATACCCTCAATTTAGGTCCGACACACCCTGCAACACACGGGATTTTCCAGAATGTCCTTACCATGGACGGAGAGAGAATCCTTCATGCAGAACAAACCGTTGGATACATCCACAGAGCATTTGAGAAAATTTCCGAAAGAAGAAACTATGCTCAGATCACCACCCTTACCGACCGTATGAATTATTGTTCGGCGCCCATCAACAATTTAGGTTGGCATATGACCGTAGAAAAACTGATTGGCGTTGAAGTTCCGAAACGTGTAGACTATATGCGTGTTATTTTAATGGAGCTTGCAAGAATCGGGGATCACCTGATCTGTAATGGTGTAACAGGAATGGACTCCGGAGCAATTACCGGCCTTACATATATGTTCATCGAAAGAGAACGTATTTATGATATGTATGAGCAGATCTGCGGAGCGAGAATGACGACCAATATGGGAAGAATCGGAGGTTTTGAAAGAGATTTCACCCCTAAATTCCATGAGTTGATTAAGGATTTCCTTAAAACATTCCCGCCAAGATTCAAAGAATTCTGTACTCTACTGGAAAGAAACAGAATCTTCATGGACAGAACCATCGGCGCAGGAGCTATTTCTGCAGAAAGAGCATTAAGCTATGGGTTCACAGGTCCAAATTTACGGGCAACAGGCGTAGACTATGACGTAAGAGTTGCGCAACCTTATTCTTCTTACCAGGATTTCGACTTTATCATTCCGGTGGGAACTTCCGGAGATACGTACGACCGTTTCATGGTTCGTCAGCAGGAAATCTGGGAATCGATCAAAATCATCAAACAAGCATACGAAAATCTTCCGGAAGGTCCGTTCCATGCGGATGTTCCTGATTTCTATCTACCTGAAAAAGCAGATGTATATCAGAAAATGGAAGCATTAATTTACCATTTCAAAATTGTAATGGGAGAAACGGATGTACCTAAAGGTGAAGTTTACCATGCAGTAGAAGGCGGAAACGGAGAATTAGGTTTCTACTTAGTGAGCGATGGTGGAAGGAGTCCTTACAGACTGCATTTCAGGAGACCTTGTTTCATCTATTATCAGGCTTACCCTGAGATGATTACCGGCTCTGTGATTTCAGATGCGATTGTTACCATGTGCAGTATGAATATTATTGCCGGAGAATTAGACGCATAAAAAGAATTTAGAAAAAAGATGAAACATAAAATACTTTCATCACTCCAATATAAAATTGAATTTAGAACAGAATCAGAGTGCATTCTTTATTAATGTTCTTTAATCTTAGATAAAAATGAGCGAAACAATAGCTTTTAAACCGGAAAGTTTAGCACAGGTGCATAAAATGATCGCAAGATATCCTGAAGGCAGGCAAAAATCTGCGCTTATTCCTGTATTGCATTTAGCCCAGAAAGAATTCGGCGGTTGGTTAGACGTTCCAGTAATGGATTATGTTGCAGAATTATTGAGTATTAAACCTATCGAAGTATATGAAGTAGCCACTTTCTATACCATGTTCAACATGAAGCCGGTAGGAAAATATGTGTTGGAAGTCTGCAGAACAGGGCCTTGTATGGTTTCAGGAAGCGAAAAAATCCTTAACCATATCAGAACCAAACTGAATATTAAAGACGGACAGACTACGGAAGACGGAATGTTTACCTTAAAGCCTGCAGAATGTTTAGGCGCTTGCGGATATGCTCCGATGATGCAGTTGGGGAAATTCTTTCATGAAAATTTAACGATAGAAAAAGTAGACGAAATCCTTGATCTTTGCAGAGAAGGACAAA
This sequence comes from Chryseobacterium salviniae, assembly GCF_035819015.1. Classification (NCBI taxonomy): domain Bacteria; kingdom Pseudomonadati; phylum Bacteroidota; class Flavobacteriia; order Flavobacteriales; family Weeksellaceae; genus Chryseobacterium; species Chryseobacterium salviniae. The sequence continues at coordinate 181,369 of NZ_JAYLAA010000012.1, forward strand.
TCGCTTTAGATTAATAAAAATTTAAATGTTAGGTTTAAATTAATTTAAATTTTAATAATTAAATGCAAGAAGCCAAAAGCCAATTGCAATAAGCAAATAACAATGAGTAAAAAACTTTTACTTAAAGACGCACATATAGAAGGGATACGCTATTTCGAGACTTACCGCAAACAAGGAGGGTACGGAGCAGCTGAAAAAGCCCTGAAAATGACACCGGACGAAATCCTGGAAGAAGTAAAAGCTTCCGGACTGAGAGGACGTGGTGGAGCAGGATTCCCGACCGGGATGAAATGGAGCTTTTTGGCAAAACCAGAAGGTGTTCCGAGACACCTCGTGGTAAATGCCGATGAATCTGAACCGGGAACTTTCAAAGACCGTTACCTGATGGAATTCCTTCCTCATTTATTAATTGAAGGAATGCTGATTTCATCATATTGTTTGGGGTCAAACGTTTCTTATATCTACATTAGGGGAGAATACTCATGGATTCCCGATATCTTGGAAGAAGCGATTGAAGAAGCGAAAGCAGCCGGCTTTTTAGGTAAAAATATTCTCGGAACCGGTTTCGATTTAGAAATCTACGTTCAGAGAGGTGCCGGAGCATACATCTGTGGTGAAGAAACCGCATTGCTTGAATCTCTTGAAGGTAAAAGAGGAAATCCAAGACTAAAACCACCATTCCCGGCTGTAAAAGGACTTTGGGAAAGACCAACGGTGGTAAATAATGTTGAATCTATCGCAGCAGTCGTTCCAATCATTGATATTACCGGTGCAGAATATGCTAAAATCGGGGTTGGAAGATCTACCGGTACAAAATTGATTTCCGCTTGTGGAAACATCAATAAACCGGGAGTGTATGAAATCGACATGACCATCACCGTTGAAGAATTCATTTATTCAGACGAATATTGCGGCGGAATTAAAGACGGAAAAAAATTAAAGGCCTGTATTCCGGGAGGAAGCTCAGTGCCGATTGTTCCAGCCAATTTATTATTAAAAACCGTAAACGGAGAACCAAGATACATGAACTACGAATCTTTGGCAGACGGAGGTTTTGCTACCGGTACCATGATGGGTTCCGGAGGTTTTATCGTATTGGATGAAGACCAGTGTATCGTAGAACATACCATGACTTTAGCGAGATTCTACAATCACGAAAGTTGCGGACAATGTACACCATGCCGGGAGGGTACGGGATGGATGTATAAAATTTTAAAGAAAATAGAGAATGGACAGGGCAAGATGGAAGATATAGACTTGCTTTGGGATATTCAGAGAAAAATAGAAGGCAACACAATCTGCCCATTGGGGGATGCGGCAGCGTGGCCTGTAGCGGCGGCAATACGCCATTTCAGAGATGAATTTGAATGGCACGTGAAAAATCCTGAATTGTGTTTAACACAAAATTACGGATTGGCTCACTATGCAAATCCGATACCGGCGCCTACAGTTTAACAACTGCTTTTAAGAGAGAGAGAGGAATTAGGGTGATAAAAAAGTGTGTATTACTGCTTGGATTGGCAGTAACTTTGGGTGTTAATGCCCAAAAAAGGGATATTGATCCGTTTAAAAAAGGATCAGTAATGGTGTTTTGGGGTTGGAACAATTCAGTATATTCGAAATCGGACATTCATTTTAAAGGGGATGGGTATGATTTCCAACTGAATAATGTTGTTGCTCATGACAGACAGACGAAATTTGATTGGGGAGTGTATTTTAAGCCTACTTCAATCACAGTTCCGCAGGTGAACTATAGAATCACCTATTTTCCTAAAGATAATCTGGGGATTACATTAGGAATGGATCATATGAAATACGTGATGGATCAGAATCAGACGGTTGATTTTAAAGGATATATTAATAATCCTGAATATGCTGAACTGGTTCATAACGGAAAAGTAGATTTGAGTGATGCCAGATTATTAACATTTGAACACACAGACGGTCTCAATTATATTAATATTGGTGCTCAGAAGTATCATAATATTTTAAACAAAAAAAATATTGATCTTTTCCTGAGCTATGGAGCCGGAATCGGTGCCCTGCTGCCAAAGTCGAATGTAAAGCTGATGGGAAATGAAAGAAGTGACAGATTCCATCTTGCAGGATTTGGCGCCGACATCAGAGGAGCGGTAAGCCTGGTTGCCATAAGACACATTGTCGTTCAGGTAGAAGGTAAATTAGGTTACATTAATATGCCGGATATTAAAACAACTCTGAATAATAAGCCGGATAAGGCTTCACAGGATTTTGTGTATGGAGAAGTTGATCTGGGTATTGGATATACATTTAATACAAAAAAGTATAATTAATAAAGCTTACTGCTCGAGCAGCAAAAGCGAAAAGCATAGAATATGAGCGAAGAGGTTAAAAAATTTAAAATAACTATAGACGGACAGACTACCGAAGTGTTGCCTGGAACTTCCATCCTGGAAGCAGCAAGACAGATCGGCGGAAAATCTGTACCTCCTGCAATGTGCTACTACAGCAAATTGGAAACAAGCGGAGGAAGATGCAGAACCTGTTTGGTAGAAGTTTCTAAAGGGTCTGAAGCAGATCCGCGTCCTATGCCGAAATTGGTGGCAAGCTGCAGAACCAATGTGATGGATGGTATGGAGGTAAAAAATCTTACTTCCGAAAAAGCTCAGGAAGGAAGAAAAGCCGTTACCGAATTTCTATTGGTAAATCACCCTCTGGATTGTCCGATCTGTGATCAGGCCGGCGAATGCCATCTTCAGGATCTGGGTTACGAATACGGAAATCCCGAAACAAGAACTGAATTTGAAAGAAATACCTATGATGCAGATGATCTTGGTCCGAACATCAAATTAAATATGGACCGTTGTATTCTGTGTGCAAGATGTGTACTGGCTGCAAACCAGTTAACCGGAGAAAGAGAACACGGAATTCTTTTCAGAGGAGATCATGCTGAAATTTCTACTTATTTAAATAAAGCTTTGGATAATGATTTTATCGGAAACGTAATTGACGTTTGCCCGGTTGGAGCATTAACCGACAGGACAGCACGTTTTGCAAGCAGGGTTTGGTTTACAAAACCAATGAATGCTACCTGCAATTGTGATAAATGTTCAGGAAAAGCTGTAGTTTGGATGAAAGGCGATGAAATCGTTAGAGTTACGGCAAGAAAAGACCAATGGGGAGAAGTTGAAGAATTTATCTGTGATACCTGCCGTTTTGAAAGAAAAGAGCTTCCTGACTGGAATATCGAAGGTCCGAGACACATTGACAGACACTCTGTTATTTCATTGAATCATTACGAAAAGCCTAAAGATGAGCTAAGAGTTTTAGATAATCCGATGGCTAAAGAAATCAGTGAAAAAGACGAAAAATAAAAGTTGGAAGCTGGAAGCTGGAAGATGGTGGGTTTAACCGCAAATATTCTACTTTTAATTTTAAAATCGTTAAAAAATAAAATAAATTGGTAATGTGATGATGAGCTGATACTACAGGATGTGATAAACTTCCAGCTCCCATCTTCAAACATTTAAAATAAAAAATGGATTTACTTACATTTAAATTGATACTTGTACTGGCGCTTTTCCTGCTTTCCCTTACAATTGCAGCCTACTCTACCTGGGCAGAAAGAAAAGTTGCTGCCATTATGCAGGATAGAATCGGGCCAAACAGAGCGGGACCATTCGGGTTATTGCAGCCGCTTGCCGACGGTGGAAAGTTTTTCTTTAAAGAAGATTTTACTCCGGCTAATGCAGAAAAATTCCTTTTTGTACTCGGGCCTGCTTTGGTAATGTTTATTTCATTAATCACAGGAGCGGTTATTCCCTGGGGTAAAAGTTTAAATATTGCAGGTACTTCTTACGACCTGCAGGTTGCCAACATCGATGTTGGGGTACTTTTCATCATCGGGATGGCTTCCATTGGGGTTTACGGAATCATGATCGGAGGCTGGGCTTCCAATAATAAATATTCATTATTAGGAGCAATTCGTGCTTCTTCCCAGATGATTTCATACGAATTGGCAATGGGACTGGCTTTGCTTTCCATCATTATGATGACGGGAAGTTTAGATTTAAAAGAAATTACTGAAAGCCAGACCAATGGAAAATTATGGGGAGTTATTCCATGGGTTTCCGGACTGAACTGGAACATTTTCTACCAGCCGATCGCTTTCTTAGTATTTATTGTGGCTGCTTTGGCAGAAACCAACAGGCACCCTTTCGATTTACCGGAGTGTGAATCTGAATTGGTAACAGGTTATTCTACAGAATATTCATCGATGAAATTGGGATTGTACATGTTTGGTGAATATGTAAATATGTTTATTTCCAATGCTTTTATGGTTGTTTTGTTCTTCGGAGGGTACAACTATCCGGGAATTGAATGGGTAACTCAGAACTGGGGTGAAAATACAGCCGGAATTTTGAGTATCGTCGCATTCTTAATCAAAACAATCATCGGAATTCTGATCTTTATGTGGATCAGATGGACACTTCCGAGGTTTAGATACGACCAGTTAATGCACTTAGGTTGGAAAACTTTGATTCCTATGGCATTGGTAAACCTGCTGATTACAGGCGCTGTAATTTTAGCATTTGGTAATTAATTAAGCTTATTAAACCTTCAAGGTTTTTGAAACCTTGAAGGTTTGGAATATAAAATTAAGATAACAGACAAAATTAGTCTAACATCTAACATCTATAAATAAATGAAACTTACGAACAGATCAAAAGTTGTTTCCAATAAAGAAATGACCCTTGCTGAAAAAATCTACCTTCCTGCTATTTTTACAGGAATGGGGATTACTTTTAAGCATGCTGTAAGAACCGTATTGAAAGGTGCTCCCGCAGTATATTCCTATCCGGAAGTACAGAAGCCGAGAGCTGATATCTGGAGAGGTCAGCACGTTTTGAAAAGAGACGAGGAAGGCAGAGAAAGATGTACCGCCTGCGGACTTTGTGCGGTGGCATGCCCTGCAGAGGCCATTACGATGACTGCTGCTGAAAGAACAAAAGAAGAAAAGCATCTTTACAGAGAAGAAAAATATGCATCGGTATATGAAATCAATATGCTGAGATGCATTTTCTGCGGGATGTGTGAAGAAGCCTGCCCGAAATCTGCCATCTATCTTACAGATCGTTTGGTAGATGTGGAAACTAACAGAGGTTCTTTCATTTATGGAAAAGATAAATTGGTTGAAAAAATAAACGAAAGGATTGATATCACTGAAAGACAATCCGAGAAACAAAAAAATGCGGTAAAATAATGGATCAGTTTTTATTTTTCTTGGTGGCGTTTTTAGCAGTGGCAAGTGCGGTGTACTTCGTATTTGCGAGAAATCCTTTATATGCTATTTTGTCATTAATTGTTACGATGTTTTCTATTGCGGGCATGTACATTCTTCTGAATGCACAATTTCTTGCGATAATTCAGATTATTGTTTACGCCGGAGCGATCATGGTATTATTCCTCTATATCCTGATGATGCTTAACCTTAATAAACAAGACGAAAGTAAGAAGAACAATACTTTAAAATTTGTTGGTGTTTTTACAGCAGGTCTTTTATTAATTGGAGTGTTGGGTGTGTTCCGGGGAGTTCAGCAGAACCAGATTGCAGTTGAAAATGCAGATGGAAGCATCGGACTTACTAAAAATCTGGGAAGACTTTTGTTTAATGAATATGTTTTACCGTTTGAGCTTGCATCCATCCTTATTTTGGCAGGTATTGTAGGTGCGGTATTAATCGGTAAAAAAGATTTATAAATTATGGGAGAAGTAAATACATTTATACAAAGCATCCCTCTGAATTACTTCATCATTCTTTCTTCTGTATTATTCAGTTTAGGAGTGTTGGGCGTATTGCTGAGAAAAAATGCGATTGTTATTTTGGGTTGTGTAGAGCTTATGCTCAATTCTGTAAACCTTTTACTGGCTGCATTTTCAGCGTATAAAGGTAACGGCGACGGACAACTTTTAGTTTTCTTCATTATGGTGGTGGCTGCTGCGGAAGTAGCGGTAGGTTTGGCAATTATTGCTATGCTGTATAGAAATACCCGTTCTGTTGATGTAAGTATATTTAATAAATTAAGAGGATAAGAATGGAAAATTTAGTGTATGCAATAATACTTTTACCACTTTTAGGTTTTCTTATAAACGGTTTATTCGGGAAAAATCTGGCAAAAATTGTTGTCGGTAGCCTGGCTACGGCAATGGTTTTTGCATCTTTCTGCATCGCAGTGAGTATTTTCATGAATTTCGATTCAGAAAGCCAGCCTGTCATTGTAAAAGCTTTTGAATGGTTTAGAGTAAACGGAGTTCAGATTAATTTCGGATTCCAGATTGATCAGCTTTCCTTAATGATGGTGATGATCATCACGGGAATCGGATCTTTAATTCACCTCTACTCTATCGGATATATGAGCCACGATAAAGGTTTCTATAAGTTTTTCACTTATCTGAATCTGTTTATCTTCTCCATGTTACTTTTGGTAATGGGAAGCAACTACCTGATCCTGTTTATCGGATGGGAAGGTGTAGGACTATGTTCTTATTTGCTCATCGGTTTCTGGTACACCAACGAAGAATATGGTAAAGCAGCGAGAAAAGCATTTATCATGAACAGAATCGGTGACCTTGCTTTATTGATTGGTATTTTCATGCTCGCTTCACAGACGAATGCGGTTGATTATCTTACGATCAGAGAAAACGCAGGAAAATTTGAATTAGACGGGAGCGTAATCATCTTCATTACCGCAAGTTTATTTATCGGTGCAACCGGTAAATCTGCTCAGGTTCCGTTATACACTTGGTTACCGGATGCGATGGCGGGTCCAACTCCTGTTTCAGCATTGATTCACGCAGCAACGATGGTTACTGCAGGTATTTATTTGGTAGTAAGATCTAATTTCTTATTTACATTAGCGCCAAGCGTTCAGGACGGAATTCTATTCATCGGATTTTTAACAGCAGCGTTGGCAGGATTCTACGCATTGCGTCAGAACGATATCAAAAAAGTATTGGCTTACTCTACCGTATCACAGCTTGGATTCATGTTCATTGCTTTAGGATTAGGAGCGTATACAACAGCAATGTTCCATGTAATGACACATGCTTTCTTTAAAGCTTTATTATTCTTAGGAGCAGGTTCTGTAATCCATGCCATGAGCAATGAGCAGGATATGCGTTTTATGGGTGGCCTGAAAAAATACATACCTCTTACCCATGCTACATTCCTTATCGGAACACTGGCAATTTCAGGATTCCCTTTACTATCGGGGATGATTTCCAAAGACGAAATTTTGGTAGCTGCTTACGCTAAAAACCCTGTTTACTGGGTGATTCTATTTATTTTGGCAGCAGTTACGGCAACCTATATGTTCAGACTGTATTACCTCACTTTCCACGGCGAGTTCAGAGGTACTGATGAACAAAAGCATCACCTTCACGAAAGCCCGACCAATATGACCTTACCATTGATCGTACTGGCTATTCTTTCTGTGGTTGGCGGTTTAATAAACCTTCCTCACTTCATCGGTCACGGCCACTACGCAAAATTGATGGAATGGCTGAAGCCCGTTCTTACCGAGGAAAGCTTTAACCAAATGGAAACAACGCTTTCCGGCGTTCCTTTTGGTACTGAAATGATACTTTTAGGAGCAACAGTTCTTATGTTCTTCTGTGTATGGTTTTTTGTTAAAAATACCTATGTTAATAAGAAAAAACAGCCTCTTCCGGAAGAGCAGTACACAGGATGGGAAAAGCTGTCTGCCAGAAAATTATATATTGACGAACTTTACAATGCATTGATTGTAAAAACTGTTGAAGGATTAGGACGCGGAGGAAAGATGTTTGATAATGGTATTCTTGACCGTTTTGTAGATTTTGTGGGTGATGGCGCTGAAGACAGCGGAAAAGCCATGAAGCGGGTACAGAACGGAAATGTAGAGAATTACATTCTGGTTATGTCTTTAGCGGTGGGAATTATATTAATTGTTAACTTTTTATTACAATAATAATGTCTGAGTTGTTATTAACATTATTACTATTACCTCTTGTAGGTTCGGGATTAGTTTTTGCATGGAAAAACAATTCAAGCAAATATTTGGCACTGGGAATTGCATTGGTACAGATGCTTATTACGTTCTACATTGCGGCGGATTTTAATTACGGTCCAACGGTAGACAGCGTACTGCAGCACGAAATCAATTATCCCTGGTCACAATTTATTAAAAGCTCTCTTCACTTCGGTATCGATGGGATGAGCCTGCTTCTTTTATTGCTGACCAATATTTTAGCGCCCATCATTATTTTATCTTCTTTTAACGAAAATGTAAGCTACAGAAATACCTTCTATGGTTTAATACTGCTGATGCAGTTCGGATTAATAGGAGTTTTCACTTCGCTGGACGGATTATTGTTCTACATTTTCTGGGAAGTAACCTTGATTCCGATCTGGTTTATTGCCGGACTTTGGGGTCAGGAAAATAAAAGATTTGAGTTTACTACGAAATTCTTCGTCTATACATTCGTTGGATCATTATTTATGCTGGCAGGATTGATTTATGTTGGTATACATTCACCATCATATGCGTTAACAGATTTATATAATGCTACACTGGATGAAACACAGCAGACTGTAGTATTCTGGTTTATCTTTTTTGCTTTTGCAGTAAAATTACCGGTATTCCCTTTCCATACATGGCAACCTGACACATATACTTATTCACCAACTCAGGGATCGATGCTTTTATCGGGAATTATGCTTAAAATGGCGATCTATGGGGTAATGCGTTATTTATTACCGATTACGCCGCTTCCGATTGCAGGAATTTCAGGGCAAATCGTTATTATTCTTGCTATTGTAGGTATTGTTCATGGAGCATTGATCGCCATTATTCAGACGGATATGAAGAGGATTATCGCATATTCTTCATTCTCTCACGTTGGATTAATGGTTGCAGGGATCTTCGCTTCGGCAGTAATTACTTTAAGAGGAACTTTCAATATCGAAGGTGCGGAAGGAGCTTTGGTACAAACTTTTGCTCACGGTATCAACGTAGCTGGATTATTCTACTGTTGTGATATTTTATACAAGAGATTCAAATCAAGGGATATCAGACAAATGGGTGGGCTTGCAAAAGTGGCTCCTAAGTTTGCCGTATTATTCCTGATTATTATATTAGGTTCAATGGGCGTTCCATTGACTAACGGATTTATCGGAGAATTTATCCTGTTGAAATCAATATATGATTTCAACGGATTGGCAGCAGTAATTGCCGGTCTTACCGTAATCCTTGCTGCAGTATATTTATTGAGATTTTACGGAAAGGCCATGTTCGGTCCCGGCGATGATGCCGTTCTGAGCACAGCAAAAGATCTTTCTGCTGTAGAATTTTCGGTATTGGCAAGTTTAGCGGTGTTCGTGATTGTATTTGGTATTTTCCCGCAACCGATCATTGAAATGGTGAATAGTTCGTTGAAGTTTATCTACACGGCGATGGCCAGTTAAAAAATTAAAAGATTTAAAAATTAAAAAACTAGGAGATCGGAGAAGAATAAAGTGAAAGAGCAAAACTCTGAACTTTAAACTTCAAATCTCGAAAATAAATTATGAGTGTTTTAATTATTGTTTTCCTAACGGCAGTTATTGCGTTATTTTCAGGAGTTTTTGAGCAGGGAAAATTCGCAAGATACATTGGGATTTTGGGATTAATTATCGCATTATGGGTAAGTTTTATGCCGGAAGCAGCATTTTTTGGGCAGTACAGACATATGTACGACTATACCGCCAATACTGCATTATTTACCAAAATATCCATCGTAACCACCTTATTGTTATTCTTTTTGGGAGGTTTTGCATTCAGCAATCACAGAAGCCACCAGTCTGAATTATATGCACTGATGCTTTTTGCATTGTGCGGTGGAATTATCCTTTTCGGATTCCAGAATCTGGTTACCTTATTCCTGGGAGTGGAAATTCTTTCTATTCCATTATACGTAATGGCTGGAGCAAACAAAACCGATTTAAGATCGAATGAAGCTTCCATTAAATATTTCCTGATGGGTGCATTTGCAACAGGTTTCCTTCTGTTCGGGATTGCATTTATCTACGGAAGTGCCGGAAGTTTCGATTTATATAAAATCCAGGATTTCGGGGTTTCAAATCCAAAAGATGTGATGTTCATTTTAGGAGTTTTATTAATTCTTTGTGCACTGGCATTTAAAGTGGCGTTGGCTCCGTTCCACATGTGGAGTCCGGATGTATATTACGGTTCGCCTTCATTGATCACGGCTTTTATGGCAAGTGTGGTAAAAATTTCCGGATTTTTTGCACTGTTCAGATTAATGACCATCGGATTTGGCGGCGTTACGGAAGAATGGATTAATGTGTTCGGAGTATTCCTGATCATTACACTTCTTCTGGCAAACGTTATGGGTCTTGCCCAAACCAATGCAAAAAGAATGCTTGCCTATTCATCAGTTTCCCACGCAGGTTACATCGGGTTGGTATTCTTTGGGATGACAAGCCTATCCACTTATAATTTGGCATTCTATTTATTTGCGTATGCTTTATCAACAGTAGGTGTTTTCATGTGCCTGATTTATGTTGAAAAATTAAAAAGAGAAACATCTTTCGGGGCATTCAAAGGCTTGGCAAAAACAGAACCTTTATTGGCTACAGCCGCTGCGATCTCAATGCTTTCCATGGCCGGAATTCCTTTAACAGCGGGATTCATGGGTAAATTTGCATTATTCTCACAGGCGATGAATTCTGATCACGGTACTTTTCTTGTACTGATTGCCGTATTAGGATCTGCCCTATCGATTGCCTATTACCTGAGATTAATTATTTCTATGTTCTTCTTTAAAGAAAGCACATTCAAATCTTCAGAGAAAGTAACCTTAACGTATAATATTGTTGCCGTATTTGTAATCGCTTCAATTATTGTTTTAGGAGTATTCCCTGATCTTTTCGCAAGACAGTTCGGGCTCTAAAAGTCCTCACAAAATATAAGACCACAACCGTAAAGTTGTGGTTTTTTTATACCTTTACTTCATGGCAAATCTTTATAAAAAAGACGCTCCATTTCAGGTTTACATTTCTTTCAAAAAGTATTTGGATGTGCTGGAGCATATCCGCTACAATGACCGTCTGGAATACCGTGTGAACTATGCCAAATCGTTATTGGATAAAACTAAAAATTTTCAGGAACTGAGAGAGGGCTTTCAGGATATTTCACTGCTGGAAAAACATGAAGAACTCATCAAACTTCTGCTTTCCGATTTGTTTCCGACCGGGCTTACCAATAATGAAATAAAAGCAGCCAGCATACCGCTTTCTAACATCACCTTTAACTATACCGAAAGATTTAAAAATATTCTGAAAGACGCAGGAAAAGATTTTGAGATAGAGCTCCGGAATATTGATGACGACGAATTTTATGTATTCTGCTGCTGTCTTATTCTGCAGACTTATTATAAAAAAGATATCAAAAGTTCGCTTCCGTTTTATTATGACATCCCGAACAGACTGGGAATCATGAAACATTACAAAATTACGGTAAACGCAGATTTTGCAGAAGTATATCCTACCGAAGATGCAAAAATTCCTTCAGAAGAAGTGGTAGACATGCTGCTTGAAAACCTTGATGATTTTAAGCTATGGAAAAGATACTTCCCTTCAGAATCTTGGGTGTTGAAAGGCTTTACCATCGTTTCTTTGGTTGACTGCACCTCTGAAGTAGCATTATCTGACCTGAAATCAAGCATGATCAGTATTGATCCTGAAAACCTTGCGCCGGATGAAAACCTCATCGAAATTTTCAAATCCTACTTTGATGTTCCTCAGCTTAATTTCGGGTTAATGCTTTTCAATAAAAAAGATCAGAGGCTGGAAAAACTGCCGATTTATGAAAATCTTTTCACCAACCATATCCTGGATTTCTGGATCAACACTTTTGATGATGAAACCAGGAAAACTACTTTTACCAATTTAAACCACAATTCCAGACCGATTGTTGTTTCCAACATTGAGAACCTTGATGATGAAGTAAAATCGCTGCCATCCTTCAAAATACTAAGAGACAACAACATCAACAGCTTTATGGTAATTCCTATTGTGAAAGACAATGAATTGTTGGCCATTATGGAATTCACATCGCCACTGGCAAACAGCTTCAACGGATTGAAGCTTAAAAAAATGGAGTTTTTTTCAGATATGATTTTGTTTTCGCTGAACAGATTCAGCTTTGAGAAAAACTACCAGATTGAAGCCATTATCCAGCGAGAATATACCTCTATTCACGACAGTGTAGTATGGAAATTCAGAAATGAAGCCGAGAAATATTTCAATGCATCATTAGCAAAGAAAATATATACCTTAAAGCAGATCTCATTTAAAAACCTGACTCCGCTTTTTGGGTTTTCCGATATCCGTTCATCATCCGAAAAACGTTTTAATCTAATGCTGGAAGACCTGAACCAGCAGATGGATTGCCTTTATGAAATTTTTTCATTAACCAATTCGGAGTCTGAAAAGTATTTGCTGGCACTGGAAATTTTTGAAAATGAATTAAATAATGAAATTAAAGCGGACAGCGAACAACGTTTCCAGAGATTATTAAGGGACGAAATTCATCCTTATCTTCAGGCTAAACTTGAGATTAAATCTTCCAGTGAGGTTAAAGCAAAAATTAAAGACTATTTTGCCCAGGTATCCAGTCAGAGCGATCTTTTCTATAACAACAGAAAAAGACTTGATGATTCGATTACTTTGGTGAACAGAAAATTAGCGGATGTACTGGATGAAGCCCAGATAGAAGCCCAGCAGATCTTTCCTCATTATTATGAAAGGTTCAAATCAGATGGTGTCGAACACACTCTCTACATTGGCCAGAATATCGCTCCCGACCTGCATTACCATTCAAAAATAGTTCATAAATTGAGATACTGGCAACTGAAGACGATTTGCAATATGGAACAGGAATTCAGAAATTTCAAAAAAAATCTTCCTATCTGCCTGGATATCGCTTCTTTGATATTCGTGTATAATGAAAAAATTGACATCCGCTTCAGGATGGATGAAAAAAAATTTGATGTAGACGGAGCGTATAATTCCTATTATGAAATTATCAAAAAACGTTTAGACAAAGCGCATGTAAAAAATTCAACCGAAAGAATAACATGCCCCGGCAAAATTACGATCGTGTACTTCGGTATGGAAAACCAGAGAGAATATCTGGATTATGTTAATAGACTACAGAAAAAAGCTGTTCTGAAAAATGATGTCGAACTTCTCCGCGTGGAAGATCTTCAGGGAATCACAGGACTTCTTGCTCTGAGAGTTTCCATTGCTTAACCCTAAAAAAAACTCATCCGCACTGGATGAGTTTTATGTATTAAAAAGTTGAAATTTTTAAAGGCTTAAAAAAGCATACCCGAAAGATAAAACGGAGATCACAATTCCTGCCATAAAAATCTGGTACGTAATGGATAAAAGCCTGTACTTTCTGTCCAGCACTTTTCCCAGATAATACAGATCCTTTACCATAGAATCATAAATATAATCCCGGTCTTTGATGAGAATATTCATCGCGCTTTGGTAATCATCAAACAGCATTCTGTTAAAATTCCCGAAAAAAAGCAGGTTTACTTTTCTGTCGGCTACATCCTGCGCGCTGAATTTAGCCTTTGTAACATTCGGCTTTGTTGATAGGATGGCAAAAATAATCGTTAACACAGAAGATAAAAGCAAAATAAAGCTCGGAATAATCAAATGTGAATTTTTCGGGGTATCCAGCTTCGGAACCAATACTGAAAGACAAACTGAAATAATAATCGCATTTACGGAAAGAAGAATATTGGCCTTGCTGTCGGCAATATCGCTTAATCTCGTGTGATTGCTCAGCGTAACCCTGAATAATGTATCAACGCTTCTGTCAGATTTCGGCTCTTTTTCTTTATCCTTATCCTTTTTATTTTCGGAGCTGTCTTTTTTACCTTCCTCTTTTTCTAATTTTTTTTCGATTTTTTTGATATTTTTCTCTTTCAGCGGCTGCCATGCGCTTTTGGCATAATCGGTATAAAACTGATGCTTGTTTTTGAGCATATCAAGATTACCCGCATTCCATTCATCATTAGAGAAACACCTTACATTGGTAAGCTCCCACTCCTTCCGCAGTGCATCGGAAATATCATTATAATCGTGGCTTGCGAAATGGCTGCAGTCTGCATCCTTTACAATTTTTTCCAGAAGATTTTGAGGGGCATACGTAATCTTTGTCGCTAAAATTAATTTAGTAATCTCATCGATATCGTTTTCGGGATAGTTTTCCCTGCGAAGAAAGCCTTTTGCAATCTCTGCTCCTTTTTCTTCATGCTCTTTGGCACATTCTATGTATCCTGTATCATGAAACCAAAGTGCAAGCAATACCTTTTCCTGATCTTTTTCAGAAACAGGCGTGTTTTTCAGGATCTCTTCAGCTTTATTTACCGTAAATGTTGTATGTATAAAATTATGATAAAAATATACCGAAGATAGCTTATCTTTGAATAAGGCTTCAACATAATCTTTGGCTTTTTGTAAAATGTCCATCACCGAAATTTAGTTAATGTAAATTTATGAATTTATACTTGAAAACTCATCTAAAAAATACTTCTCTTGCGCTTAGATTCGTATTATCTGCCGGAGTTTTATATTCCTGCGCAACATATAACGTAAAAAAAGGTAAAAACTTATCTGAAGTCAGCAATTCCGATGCAAAATCAGAAAATGACTTTACCCTGTTTCTTGTAGGAGATGCCGGAAATGCAGATGAGCCTCAGTCTCAGCAAACTTTACAATTACTGAAAAGCAGGCTGGAAAATGCAGGAAGCAATTCAATGCTCATTTTCCTGGGTGATAATATCTATCCTCACGGAATGCCGAAAGAATCTGACAAAGACTATCCGCTGGCAAAACAGAAACTGGAAGATCAGCTAACCATTGTAAAGAACTTTAAAGGTAAAACACTGGTTATTCCCGGAAACCACGACTGGTACAGCGGACTGGACGGATTAAAAGCTCAGGAAGATTTCGTGAAAAATTATTTGAACGATAAAAAAGCCTTTCTTCCCAAAAACTCCTGCCCTATTGACGACATCAGCCTTACGAAAGATATCAAATTAATTGTTATCGATTCCGAATGGGCCTTGCTCAACTGGGACAAGCATCCGGGAATCAACAAAAACTGCGACATCAAAACCCGTGAAGACTTTTTCACCGAGTTTAAAGATTTAATTAATAAAAACCAGGATAAACAAATCATTGTTGCGCTTCACCACCCGGTAATCAGCAGCGGTACCCATGCAGGATTTAATTCTGCAAAATCGCATCTTTTCCCTTTAAAAAGTAAAGTTCCGGTTCCCGGAGTGGCAAGCCTTATCAATGTAGTGAGAAGCTCTTCAGGGGCAAGTCCGGAAGACATCAGCAATAAACATTATGCAGATCTTGCCAATCGTCTGAAAAGCATCGTTCAGGAAAAAGAGAATGTTATTTTTGTTTCGGGGCACGATCATAACCTGCAGTATCACGAACACCGAAATATCAGGCAGATTATCAGCGGTGCCGGCTCCAAAGTTGATCCGGCTACCATCAGAGAAAAAACCGATTTTTCTTACGGGGGAAGCGGTTTTGCCGTATTAAACATCAGAAAAGATAAAAGTTCTGATGTTGAATATTTTTCCACAAAAGATCATTCTCTAGAAAAACTTTCTCATATACAGGTCATTGAAAAACCTGCAGATTTTGTCAATAATTATCCCGATTCATTTCCTTCAACGGTAACTTCAACCGTTTATCCCAAAAAATTAACGGAAAAAAGAAAATTTTACAGATGGCTTTGGGGTGAACATTACCGAAAATATTACAGAATGCCTGTTGAAGCTCCTACTGCCAATATTGCTACGCTTGATGGCGGCTATACACCTTTCAGAGAAGGCGGCGGAAACCAGTCGAACAGCCTGCGTTTGAGAGCGCAGGACGGCCAGGAATTCGTGATGAGAGGGGTTAAAAAAAGTGCCGTGCGCTTTCTTAATAACATGGCATTCAGGAAAAGCACTTTCGGAAATGAGCTGAATAATACTTTTCCGGACAGGTTTCTTCTGGATTTTTATACAACCAATCATCCGTTCACGCCATTTGCGGTAGGAAATATGGCGGATAAGATTGATCTGTACCACAGCAATCCCAGGTTATTCTATATCCCTAAACAAAAAGCATTAGGCGAATATAATAACAATTACGGCGATGAAATGTACATGGTTGAAGAACGGTTTTCTTCAGATCCTAAAACCCTTGCTTCTCTTAACAATGCTAAAGATATTGTTTCGACGGATGATGTCCTGAAAAATTTTAACAAAAACTACAAATATTCGGTAGATCAGGAACTGTATATCAGAGCCAGGCTTTTTGATATGCTGATCGGTGACTGGGACAGGCATTCCGACCAATGGAAATGGGCTGAATATCAGCAAGGTGACAAAATACTTTATAAACCCATTCCGCGCGACAGAGATCAGGCGTTCAGCAAGTATGACGGAAATGCTTTCAAAATTATTATGAATATTCCGGCAATCCGCCACATGAAAACCTTTAAAGATGATATCAAAAGTGTGAAATGGCTTTCCATGGAACCTTATCCCCTTGATCTTGTTTTCCTGAAAGGAGCGACCGAAGAACAGTGGATGGAGCAGGCAAAATACATTCAGGATCATCTTACCGATCAGGACATCGACAATGCATTCAGTAATCTTCCGAAAGAAGTACAGGACGAAACCATTGCAGATATACAAAGAAAGCTGAAATTAAGAAAAACAAAACTGGAAACATACGCCTCACAATATTACGATGTACTACAGAAAAAAGTTCCATTGGCAGGAACCGTGAATCCTGATAAATTCGTTATTACTAAAACAGGAAATTCGGTTAATGTTAAACAATATAAATTAGATAAAAAGAAGGAAAATCCTGAACTGGTTTTTGAAAAGACCTATGATGATTCCAAAACTAAAGAATTATGGATTTACGGACTGGAAGATGATGATATTTACGAAGTTTCCGGAGACGGAAGACCGAAGATGAACATCAGGCTGATCGGAGGGTATAATCACGATACTTATAATGTAGCCAACGGGAAGAAGGTGAAAATTTATGATTTTAAATCACAAAACAATACCTACAATACAAACGGTGCTTCAAAAAATATTTCAGACGATTACGATATTAATACCTACAATTACAAACATCCGAAATACAATTTCGTGGCGGGTTATCCGAATGCCAATTTCAATCCTG
The DNA here is from genome assembly GCF_035819015.1 of Chryseobacterium salviniae. NCBI lineage: Bacteria > Pseudomonadati > Bacteroidota > Flavobacteriia > Flavobacteriales > Weeksellaceae > Chryseobacterium > Chryseobacterium salviniae. The sequence goes on from NZ_JAYLAA010000012.1 coordinate 198,677, forward strand.
ACGATGGGGTTATTTTAGGATTTGTAGCCAACTATACGGTCAATAATTTTAAACGGACTCCTTTTACCCAGAAGCACAGCCTGAGAGCCAATGTTTACACGGCTACTGGAGGATTTAATCTCGGGTATCGAGGCGTTTTCAAAAAAGTGATCGGAAAGTGGGATGCCGGAATTGATGCATTATACACGACACCTTTTTTTGCAAGGACATTCTTTGGTCTCGGCAATGAAACGGAATATGACAAGGATGCAGTAGATAGAAACTACAACCGGGTAAGAATTTCGCAGTTTAAATTTGCGCCATCTTTATCCAAAACAGGTTGGAACGGTATTAAAAACCAATTCCAGCTGAGTTTTGAGCATGCTAAAGTACAGCGGACGGACGATCGTTTTGTAGCGGTTTCTCCAGATGTAAATCCTGAAGTTTTCGATGGGCAGCAGTTTGCCGGGGCGAATTATACCTTTAGTTTTAAAAATGTAGATAATAACGCCTTTCCGACTTTGGGAATGGAGTTTATTTTAAACGGAGGCTGGAAAGCCAATATCTCAGAATTTAACCAAAATTTTGCAACGTTCCAGGGAACGCTGAACGTATTCCACAGAATTGATAAAAGAGGACGTTTCGTATTTGCCAATTCCACGAATGCGATGATCATCAACAATAATAATTTTGAATTTTATCAGGCGGCGGCAATTGGCGGAAATAATGCCATGCGTGCTTACAGAAATGAACGGTTTGCAGGAAAATCGTATTTCGTGAATAATGCCGAAGTGCGATGGGATTTCGGGCGTGTTAAAAATAATATCGTACCGGCCAATATGGGAGTTTTGATAGGTTATGATCTCGGAAGAGTCTGGATGGACCGCGAATCATCGGACAAATGGCATCAGGGCGTAGGAGCAGGATACTGGCTGAATATTCTGGAAATGTTCTCCGCACGCATCGATTATTTCATCGGTAAAGACGGCGGACGAATTTCAGGAGGTGTAGGATTGGTGTTTTAAAAATATTAAAAATTTGACTCATAAAAACCGCAGAGATTTCTGCGGTTTTGCTTTATCTTAACCTACCTGAAGCAATTAAAATATACTTTTGAGAAGATGCTTCGACAGGCTCAGCATGACATTCCTAATACCAACTGTTTTTATAGCCTTGTCAGACTGAGCTTGCCGAAGTCTTTTATAGTTAAAAAAAAACACTCGAAATGCAGTTTTTGACGTCGGTATCACATTATTATAGGCTGAATTTATACACATTCCCTCCTTCTTTTCCATCTTTTTCATCGGCAATGAGCACCGTTCTATCATCAAGATATACAACTGCTTCTTTTTGGGAATTGTGGTTTAACGGAGTTTTTAGAATAACTTTTTCAAAATTTTTGTCAAAAAGAGATGAAAGAACATAAACATTTTTGTGAGTAAGCAGTACAACCTGGTTTCTGCTGTTAAGAGCCGCTGAAGTAATGGCCGCATCGCTGTATCCACCCTGCAGCTTTAATTTCGCTAGAAGTTTCGCTTCAAAATCACCGGCTTTATTAGGAACCTGAAAAACAAGAAAAGTCCCGTCGAAACCCTTGCTTCTGTTTTTGGTGAAGAGGTAAAAGTAGCCGTCTTTTTCTACGAAAGCTTCACAGTCGTAGAGCCAGTGAGATTTTTTTGGCGGAAATTCCGTCTGTCCTTCGTAGTGGAATGTTGTAGTCTGGGTAACGTTGGTGGATTTTTGGGAAGCATCTTTCAGATCAACTTTTAAGATGGATAAATTGCGCCTGTCGTTGTCATTATTTCCAAAATCACCGATATAGATATTTCCCTGATTATCTGCCGTGATATCTTCCCAGTCGTGGTTTTCTGCATTTTCTACCAGAACATCTGCGATCTGATTTCCCACTCTGTCAAGTCCGTAAATCACGTTTTTATTGCCCTGGTCTTCAATCGCCCAGATCGTTTTTTTGTCTTTTGACAGTGCTATACCGGAAACTTCCTTGAGCTTTTTAGGCAAAGAAAATTCAACAGTAACTTCCTCTCCGGATTTTGGGGAATCCTGAGCTTTGGGATTACAGCTCAATACAAGAAATGCTGATAAAACAAGAACGCGCAACATAGTTATTTTTTTAATTTTTTAAACTGAAAATAAGAGAACCTGATATTTTTCTCTAAGTTATTAATAATCTGCTGATGGTGAAGAAAAAATCCGGCCGCAAGACCAATAAGGCTTCCGATAATGGTGTCTAAAAGCCTTGCCTGCATAAGGATTTCCACATTATGATGAACTTCACTCGCTGTCTCGGTAAGGAGAATGGTTAACGGCGTGATGAAAATTACGGCCAGTCCATAATTCCGGACCACAAACAATTCAATAATAAACTGTAACACTGTAATAATAACGATCATCACAATCTTTTCCGGGTTAAATAAAAGAATAATCCACGCAAATCCGATTCCGATAAAGGTTCCTAAAATCCTGTGCATATTTCTTTGTCTTACATGCTCAAAATTTCTGCCCTGAATGATCGCAACCGCGGCAATAGAAATCCAGTAAGTATTGTTAAAATGTAAAAGATACCCGATAATTAAAGTAAGCGCCATGAAGAAACCGATGATGGTACTTTCCACAAATTTGGTGTATCTTCTTTTTTTTAAGCTCCTTCTCGGTACTGTAACCACTGTGCTTTTTTCAATAAAAACCGAATACAGGAAAGCAAGCGAACAGGATAAGATCGCTCCCATCGCAACCAATCCGACACGCGCCGGAATCAATTCCGGATCAAACGGATAAGTACTCGCCATTGCCGCAACCATGATGAAGAAAAAATTTCCCGGCGGCGGAATTTTATAGTACGAAGAAATAAAATGAGCCAGAAAAGCAATCACTCCCAATGACACAGCTGCTGCATAGGCATTAAACCCGAAGAATGAGCTTACCGAAAATGAAAAGACAATTCCGAAAGCGCAGACGGCGAGATGGATCATTCTCTGCGTAATCGGAGCCGAAGTGAAATATAAAATCGTAAGCGCTCCCAAACTGGAAAGTGCCCCATAATTCGGCTTTCCGGAAAAATACCCGATGAAAAGACAGCTTCCGATGCACAACGCCGCGAGAAAAGGAAAATGCCATTTTCTTTCGGTCTGTTTAAATTCCAGTAAATACTGAAAACGGTGATGTACCGGGTTATGTACTTTCATTTACTGCAACAGTTTTGCTTCTTCCCAAAGAACATCCATTTCTTCCAGCGACAGATCGGCAAGCTTCAGGTTTTTTTCTAAAGCTAAATGTTCCATTTTCTGAAATCTTGAAATGAATTTTATGTTGGTTCTTTCCAGTGCAGAATCCGGATTGATGCCTACAATCCTTGCATAATTGATCAGCGAGAAAAACACATCGCCCAGCTCCTGCTCTTTTTTACCCAAATCTGTTTCCGCATGAAACTCCCGGATTTCTTCATCCACTTTTTTCCACGCGTCTTCGGCATCGTGAAATTCAAAGCCGATTCCTTTCACTTTGTCCTGAATTCTGTATGCTTTTACCATGCTCGGCAGACTCTTCGGAACGCCGCCCAGAATGGATTTGTTGCCTTCTTTTAGCTTGAGCTTTTCCCAGTTCTGCTTTACCTCTTCTTCATCTTTGACTTCGGTATCCCCGTAAATATGAGGATGGCGGAAAATCAGCTTTTCATTCAATGAATTGATCACATCCGCAATATCGAAACTTTCTTTCTCCGAGCCGATCTTTGCATAAAAAACCAGATGCAGCAATACATCGCCCAGCTCTTTTTTGATTTCCTGCAAATCATTCTGCAAAATTGCGTCCGAAAGCTCGTAGGTTTCTTCCAGCGTCAAATGCCGAAGCGATTCCAGGGTCTGTTTCTGATCCCACGGACATTTTTCGCGCAGATCGTCCATAATATCCAATAATCTCCCGAAAGCTTCCAGTTTTTCCTGTTTGGTATTCATAGTTGAGAATTCAAAGTAGTACAAATTTAAGGTAATATTCTTTTATGTTCTTTTGTCTTGAAACAAAAGAACGAAAAATTCAAGACTTGGAATCTTCTGCTAAAAATTAAAATGTAGTCCTAAAATTCCTGAAACTCGCGCGAATTAACATTTTGCCATTCATATCAATATGGATGTCGCACTCAAACAGCAGGAATTTTTTAACGGACTACATTTTAATTTTCTTAACGCTACAGCTTCCTATGTCATTTTTAAGGGCGAACCAACAAAAAATCTTCATCATCTCCGATTTTAAAAGCCGGAAAAAGTATCAACACCTTTGTCATCCCGTAGGGATCTCGACGTAGTATTAGAGAAATAAGAAAATTGAGCTTGGGATTCTATGAATAAAAAATCTTCCGCAAATTTCCTTTAGAGAATTATACTCATGTATTACAAAGTCCAGTTACTTTCCGTTGAAGTCCTTTCCACGATGAGCCAGGCGGCATCCAGCATTTTTGTGAGCTGGAGATACGGAATGATGATTTTCTTTTCCTCGTCACATTTGGAATTTCCCAGCGAGAAATACACCATCGCCGACAGAAACGCATCAAAATCCTGCAGGCTGCAGATGGCAAAAACATTCCGGAATATCTGCACCGGATTTTGGCATTCTTCTTTTGAAAGGGAAGTCGGGTTTTGAGAATGGTTTTTATTACGAACTTTAAATATTTCTTTCTTTGCTTTTTCCGAGATCAGAAAAGAGGCACGAACCAAAGACCGCAACGAGAGGTAAAGCTGAAAGACTTCGGCAGGATTTTTTGTAATCCTGGCTTTCTTCTGTACCGAAGAGTGCATCATTGTGCTGAGCATTTCTTTGACTTCCGCCAGGTTGTTGAACTGAAAAAATACCTCCAGCAATCCTACGGCGGAATGTTTCCGCGTGCCGGACCAGAACCGGGATTCGAAGTCTGTTTTTTTCTTTTTCATTATTTTTAATTATCCGTTATTGAGTATCATACTTTTTAACGCAAAGGGCCGCTAAGGTTTTTTTTTATACCAACTGTTTTTAAGTTCGCAAAGGCGTTTCACTCAGCAAATGATACATGTGCTTCAAGAGATTAACAATTGAATAAGCGTTGCTATCATTCTAATATTCATCAGTTATTTTATTTAATATCCCGCTGATTGCGCGGATTACGCAGATGAGATGATGCGCTTCATCAAATTAGTTAGCAGATAACCATTGAATATGCGTTGCTATCATTCGCTGAACAGAGTGCCGTAGCGATCGTAAACTAACAAGCAATAAAACATTTCTTTGCGATCGTAGCGTTAGATATCTCATATTCATCCTATTTTAATCAATATCCCGCTGATTGCGCGGATTACGCAGATGAGATGATGCGCTTCATCAAATTAGTTAGCAGATAACCATTGAATATGCGTTGCTATCATTCGCTGAACAGAGTGCCGTAGCGATCGTAAACTAACAAGCAATAAAACATTTCTTTGCGATCGTAGCGTTAGATTTCTAATATTCATCCTTTTTTATCTATATCCCGCGGATTGCGCGGATTACGCAGATGAGATGCGCTTTAACTTATTGATCGGAAAGCAACACAAAGATGTTTACTTTTTGAGATGCTTTAAGGCATACAAAGCCACTTCGTTGATGAAGGTTATCCAAAAATTTTTCAATCTTAAAGCATACCGGAGCCGGCCTGCCTTTTATGGCAGACCATTACCGGATGTTCAAAACAACAATCACTGCGCTGCGCTTTGCAGACCGTGTTCTTTTTTAAATTCCTTTCGGGATGAAAATAATTTGGAAAATTGACAGAAAGCCAGTACTTTTAAGGGATGAGTTTTAGCGTACTTCGGCTTTCCTTTAGGCATAAAGGAATTTCGGAGGGGTTGGTTTTTGGGTAAAATTATATCCTATTTGCCGCATTGGCGGGCAGTTTTGGAATAGCGCTGTGATGATTTTGCAGCACGGTTCCGTTTATTCCGGAGGTGCTGAAAACAGCAGGGTTGGGATTTTCTTTCTCATCATCTGTGTGTTATAAAATTTTTACCTGAAACCTACGTAAAGATCACAATTGGCCGACGTTGTCGGCTTACTATGCGTCTTTTGAATGGGTCTTTCGAGGCTGATTGTTAATTCGCTGATACAAATATAATAACAATTTTTAATTGTGGCAATAAAACCACAATATTTTTTTTGATATGGACGAAAAATTTGTGACTATCTATAAAACAATCGGTGAAAATCTGAGAGATAAGCGAAAAGAGAAAGACCTGTCGCAGCAACAATTGGCAGATTTAGCTGGTAAAATTGATCGATCTAAGATTAGTGACATTGAAAATGGTAAAGAAGATTTTTTGTTTTCTACTCTTCTAAAAATTTGTACGGCTCTGGATATTAATATTGAAGAGCTTTTCAAAAGATAAATTTATTATTCTCTCAATCAAAACATAAGATTAGATTCTATGTAAAAAACCTGAGTTTTCAGGAGTTTTGGTTAATTTTTGTATTAAATAAAAATAAGATTGAAGTGATAATTTTTCCTTTTTTATTTCTATTGAAAGTTTTGAACTTTACATGATAAAATATTAAGGCTTAGAAATTTTAAGTTAAATTCAATTAATCAACATCAAATCTATTTACCACAATTTAGTATTTAGCTAATTATTTAGTGGAAAAATTACTAGCTGTTGATTTTTCTAAATTACTTCTTCTAAGCAAATAATAGTTTTCTGGAATTAGCACACTATCTTTTCTACTAAAAAATAATTTATCTTGTAGTTGTCTTAAATTTTGCATTGTTAATTTACTTTTATCTGAACTAATTTTGTTTGCTACATTTCTTACTTCTTCTAGTGCTTTGACAGCTTTTTGATTATCTATAATAATTTTAATTAGAATTACTATTAATGGTAAACTTGGTGAAATGAAATGAGTTAAATATCCCTTGAGTGAAGCATCCATAAAAGTCGCTATAATAAAAGATAAGACAACAATAATAGAAGCAAGAATAATACAATCATTTTTAAACAGAAATCTTAATTTTCTGTCATATTCAAGATTTGTCAGTTGGCAACGCAATATTGCCTCTTTTTGGGATAGACCATTTAAATCGATATGATACCAATTTGTAACTGGAGCTTTAGGATTTTCCACATATTTATTTAGCGCTTCTTCAATAGACCAATTATCTGGTTTTTCCCCAGAATTTGTAATATTCCAATCTAGACCATAAATACTGCAGTCAAATAGCTCCTGAATTTTGGCTGCATTTGTTTTCATTTTTGAAAGTAGGCTTGAAAAAAACAACAGATCTAATAATGTTATTGTTACTGATACTATAGTAATATATGCTGTGATGTCTTCATTAAATAAATCCTTTTGAAATATTTTTATAAAATTCAAAAAAATGACTACAATTATGGTTAACGATAATTGCCATTTGTAAATATTTTTTGCTTGATAATAAATTACTCTTTGTGATTTAAGTAATTTTAAATTTTCAGGCTTCTCTTGATTAACTTTTATATTATTCATACGATTAAAAATATTCTGGAAAATCTAAACCAAAAATTTCGCGCCATTTATTTATAGATTCTTTATGATTCCCTTCATTCTCTAATTTGATAGCTTCATTTGCTAAATGATAATCTTTTCTTGCAATTTCCTGTACAGCAAGTCTTTCTTCATAACTTTGATTGTTTATATTGCCTTGGAAACCTTTTGGATCATTAAAATCAAACAATACATTATGATATATATGTGCAAATATTTTGGAAGTTCTCTATCAATATAATTCTCACTTGAAACTCCAGAATTGTAATAATTTAATATTAAATTTTCTAAGTAGTAGGAGCCCATAGTAGGAGCTTTTGATTTTTTAGACCAATATTTAATAATTCTAATAATATCAATAACAGAAATATTTTGTTTCCCGTTAATATTGCGAGTTCTATCTTTATCAATTCTAGGATCAGTTGGTTTCCAATTTCCTTTTCCATCTGGAATTAAATAAAATGTATTACCTAAAATATCTGGAGCAGTTTGAAAAGACGGAACAATATCATAAACCCACTCGTAAGAATTTAATTCCAATGTTACAGCCTCTTGATTTCTCTTAATGTCTGCCTTTTTGTAAGACGCAATATTTCCAAGATATTCTTTAAATTTATTTATCACTCTAATTGAATTTAAAATATTAGTTCCGTGATTACATAATTCCAACTGTTTTGTCGATGTGTTTGGAACACGAATTATAAATCCATCGGCATTTTGTTCCCGCCAATTACCTTGAGCATGAAGAATTATCATTATATCAATATCATCTAAAGGTCTTATTTTAGTTTTCCTATAAAATGACCCATAATCCAAACGCATATCACCTGGATAAAAATCCAAAAATTTACCATCACTTGGAAATTTTTTAATTTCAGAAATTAAAAAATCTTTACTATTTTTTGCAATTTTATTACGCTCGTTATCCAAACGAACTACGTCTTTCATAAAAATTTCAAATGCAGAATTCACAGTAGTTGCCATAGAATGAAGGTTATTTAAAAAGGTTAGCTTTATTTTCTATTTTTTCAAGTTTCCCTTTGATTTTATCGTAATCAAGTTTTTGAATAACCTCATCAAATTCTTTAACATCAGCAAAAACCCAATATGTTGTTTCATCAATGTAGCGATTAGAAGATGCCGTGTTTTTATTTACAAACGAAACAACAAACTGTCCGTTCTTCAAAATCATAAATGTAGGAGATAATTTTTCACCGAAAGAAAAAAACCATTTAGAACTAAGCCAAGCAATATCAATATTTGGAAATTTTGCATCTATATTTTTAGTCATATCCGTAACATTATTATCTTTTGCTATTTTTGCCCACTCTAAATATTTATCTCGTGTAAATAGAAGAGCTTCTTTAAATTCATTTAATCTATCACTTTTAATCATATAGTTAGCTTTCGTTGAAACTCTTTCTGCACTAACCTGAATGTAAACAGTAAAGTCTCCATTTTTTTCTTTACTAGCCTCAATATCATAACTTTTATTAAAGTAACTCATTGTATAATTGTCAATAACTTCTTGAGCTTTTAATATTGATGAAACTAATATCAAAAGAGTAAAAATTGTAAATTTAGTTTTCATAGGTTTTAACAAAATGCTTATATAATTCAAATGTAATAATAAGAATTTATTTATATTTACGGCAATCCGTATTTTTACTGAATTATTAATAGGATATTTTTGATTTCAACCTAAAACAAACAAAAAACCTCATCAAATCTGATGAGGTTCATATTGTAAGTAAGATAAATTAATTATCCCTGTTTTCTGTGCGTGCTTTTCGGAGCGGCTTTGGCTGCGGAAGTTGCTTTTACTTTCGGAGCGGCTGGCTTTTCAGCTTTTGGGGCTGCTTTTTTAGGCGCTTCTTTTTCTACGTTGAGTTCTTCCGTTGCCGGTTCGCCATCCAGTGTTTCAGGCTCTGCCTTTACGAAGCTTTCCGGCGTGATGTATCCTGCTTTATGAAGGATGTTGTACCACTGCGCCAGTTTCTTGATATCGGAAGCATATACTCTTTCGGTATCGTAGTTTGGAAGAGAAGCCGTCATGAATTCTTTTAATTCGGCATCCGTCGCTTTGTGGTGGATCGCTTCCTTGTAGTCATAGTTTTTGGCAATATTTTCAAAAACTTCGAACAAAGGAACTTCTTTATCAAAAGTGAACATCGCAATATTATCCAACAGGCTCACCTGGCTGGAATTCCCAATGCTTACTTTTTTCTTCGTGGTAACATCTTCAATGATAAATCCGTTTCTTAACTGAGAAACTAATTTGTAAAGTCCTGGTTTTCCTGAAATTGAAATTATTTTTTCTAACAGCATAATTTTATTTTTTGTAAATTCTGCAATCGGCTATTCCACTTCGGCAAGCTTGGTGTGACAGCTTTTTTGCGCTTTTCTTATTTTCTTTATTTTTAATGTAAACTATTTTGGAAATCTCATTTTGTAACCGATGCTTACGTCACCCTGGGTAATTTTGGTCAGTTTTCCTTTTACCAGCTTCTTTTTCAGGGCGCTGAGGTGGTCTGTAAACAAAATTCCTTCAATGTGATCATATTCATGCTGAATTACACGGGCTCTAATATCGGAAAAAGTTTCTGTATGTTTCACAAAATTTTCGTCATAATATTCGATCACGATCGTGCCTTTTCTCTTCACATCTTCTCTCACATCCGGAATAGAAAGACATCCTTCGTTGAATTTCCACTCTTCCCCGGATTCTTCCAAAATTCTGGCATTGATGAACACTTTTTTGAATTCTGCCAGCTCGTCCTTGATGTCTTCATAATCTTCGTCTTCCGCCAAAGGGCTCACATCGATCACAAACAGACGGATATCCAGCCCAATCTGCGGGGCAGCCAAACCAATTCCGTTGGCGCTGTACATGGTCTCGAACATGTTCTCAATCAGTTCCTGCAGGTTGGGATACTCTTTGTCAATATCCTTTCCTACTTTTCTTAAAACGGGGTCACCAAAGGCTCTTATCGGTAAAATCATCTTGTTCTTTGTTCTAAAAAATTCTGCAATATGATGGTTGCACTTACTTTATCTATCAATCCTTTCTGCTGTCTCTGCTTTTTATTCTTTCCGCTCTGGGAGATAAAAAAAGAAGCCATCCTGGATGTAAACCTTTCGTCGAAGCGGTTGACCTTCACGGCTGGAAATTCTTTTTCAAAAATTTCGATAAACTGCAAAATGTCGGTTTCCACTTCGGAGATATTTCCTTTCAAATCTACGGGAAGCCCGATCACAACTTCATCTACTTTATTTTCGCTGAAATATTTCTTTAAAAATTCAGTTAACACCGGAGTCGCCACAGTATCCAAACCGCTTGCAATGATCTGCATATCGTCTGTTGCAGCGATACCACAACGTGCCTTTCCGTAGTCTATTGCAAGGATTTGTCCCATAGGTTTGCAAATTTAGTAAATTTTAATGATTTTATTCCAAAGACATTTTTTTTATCAATCATTGTTTTAGTACGCTAATTTTTTTATAAATTTAATTTTCCAAAAACGAAATTATGAAGAAACTCATCCTCGTAAGACATGCGAAGAGCGACTGGCCGGAGGAAACGGAAGACTTCGACAGACCATTGGCAGACAAGGGTTTGGAAGAGGCAATGCATATGTCGAGATTCATGAAAAACAATAATGTGGCAATTGACTATTTTGTCTCAAGCCCTGCTGTACGTGCATTGAATACCTGTAAAATTTTCAACCAGTCTTACCATATTAACATTACTACGAATGAAAAGCTTTATAATCCTTCGGAAAAGAATTTTGAATCGGTGATCTACGATCTTGACGACAACGTGAATTCAGTAGCGTTTTTCTCCCACAACAACGGAATTTCCAATTTTGCGAATTCCATTTCTGAAGATATTTTCCACTTCCCGACTTGCGGGGTGGCAGGTTTTGAGATCGACTGCAATTCGTGGTCGGAATTTGACGGCGCCAAAAAAAGATTGATCTTCTTCTACGACCCCGGAAAGATTAAATAAACCGTCTGTAAAAAATCTCCCACAAAATCTCCCACAGATTGCGCAGATTTTCACATAAATAGTAACACATGAGTCACAGAAGATTTTTTTAAAATATTGAAAATAGTGTAGAACACATTAGAAAAAAAATCAAAGATTTTTTAAAACTCATGTGTTCTAAAATTTACGCAAAGCTTTATTCTTTAATCTAATGTGACTTATGTGTTAAAAAACCTTTTGCGGTTAAATCTCCCACAGATTGCGCAGATTTTCACATAAAAATTAACACATGAGTCACAGAAGAGTTTTTTAAATATTGAAAATAGTGTAGAACACATTAGAAAAAAATCAAAGATTTTTTAAAACTCATGTGTTCTAAAATTTACGCAAAGCTTTATTCTTTAATCTAATGTGACTTATGTGTTAAAAAACCTTTTGCGGTTAAATCTCCCACAGATTGCGCAGATTTTCACATAAAAATTAACACATGAGTCACAGAAGAGTTTTTTAAATATTGAAAATAGTGTAGAACACATTAGAAAAAATCAAAGATTTTTTAAAAACTTATGTGTTCTAAATATGCGCAGCTTTATTCTTTAAATCTAATGTGACTTATGTGTTTAAAAAGCTTTGTGGTTAATTTATTTCCTTCGCAAATCCAGGTCATCAAAATCAAAGCTGAAATCCGTAATATCGGAAATCGGCTTCAGTTTCGCCGACTGTGCTTTTCCTGTTTCATCATAATTAAAAATAATGTAGGCATCGGCATCGTAGCTTCTGTCGTCCCATTTGATGATGAAAGAATTGTTGGAATACGGAAGCAACTCACCTTTTAATCTTGGAGAATTTTTGCATGAGATTCTGTAGGTATTTCCCTGCTGCGTAATTTCTACATCTCCAAACCACTGATCGTTGTACGTTCCTGTAAACTGCTCTGCTTTCGGCTGAAGGCTTTTATCTTTCCTGAAAGCTTCCGATTTGACAAAGGCTTCTTTTTTTTGCCGGTTAAAATCCTCGTCCATTTTTTTCACCCTTTCACTGTAAGTTTTCAGCCAGTTTCTGTCGGCCACTCCCAGATAAGAATCTTTCACGGTATTGGTAATTGTACTGAAAGCTGCTCCGGACTGTTGGTTGGTCAGCACCACAATTCCCAGCTTCATATCCGGAATTAAGGTAAACTGCGTAACCGTTCCGATAAGTCCTCCTGTGTGCTGAACCTGTTTATGGCCCTTCACATCGCTTAGAAACCAGCCTAAACCATATCCGTAGAAACTGGTATCGTAAGGATTTTTAGCGGCAACCGCTTCAGGAATCTGCAGGCTCCAGAGCTGCTGTACATTTTTATCCGAAACTAATTTTTTACCGTCTCTGGTGGTAAAATTATTAAGAAGACATTCTGCCCAAAGCATCATATCTTTGATATTGCTTAAAATTCCTCCGGCTGCATTGGCCGTTTCGTTCCAGTCGTGCGGAACTGCGATGGCTTTTCCGTCAACCGGAGCGTGTGCGTCAATCTTATTGGTAATCGCCTTTGCCCTGCTGTAACTTCCGAAACTTGAATTCATCCCCACCGGCTTCATAATTCTCTGTTCGATAAATTCGGCCCAGCTTAACCCGGAAACTCTGTGGATCACTTCTCCGGCTACAATGAACATGATGTTGTTGTAATCCAGCGTTGTCCTGAAAGGATTTTCCGGTTTTAAATACCGTACATTGCGGATAATATCGTTGACCGTTAAATTCCCGCCTTCCGGAAAGAACATCAGATCACCTTGTCCTAACCCTAATCCTGCTCTGTGCGTTACCAGATCTTTAATGGTTACATTTTGGGAAACATAGGGATCGTACATCTGGAATTCCGGGATGTATTTTGAAACGTTGTCGTCCCAGTTTAATTTTCCTTCATCGGCTAAAATCGCCAGGGCTGTACAGGTAAAACCTTTGGAGTTGGAAGCAATCCCGACCAATGTGTTGTCGTCCATTGGCTGTTTCGTGGTTAAAGACCGTACGCCAAATCCTTTAGAGTAAATTACTTTTCCGTCTTTGATGATTCCAACCGACATTCCCGGAACATCGAATGTTTTTAAGGTGTTCTGAATTAATTCATCCAGCTTGCTCTCTTCAATCTGTGCATGGGCTAAACCGAAAGTGAGCAAAAGAAGGAAAATAGAAAGTTTCTGCTTCATTTTTTTTGTTTAAAGGTAATAAATTATGATGTTCTGATTTAACCTTAATTTAAAACGTTTCATTCATCTCTTTTTAATGTTCGTAAAAAATCAGTTTCCGGAATTTTTTTAAGTTTATCTTTGTAAAAATTTAAACATTAACAATGAAAAAGAAAAAACTACTGACTTTATTTCTATTAATTTCCGGCCTAAGCTTTTATTTTTCCCAAGAAGTTGTCATTAAAGATGATAAGGTTCTGCTGGATGGGAAACAGATTCTGAAAGCCGAAAAAATAAATGTCCTGCAATATTCATTTTACAGCATGAAAGATGATGAAGAAATTCTCATGTTCAGACAAATGGATAATGAAACGCCAAAATATATGGACGATGATTATTATGTTTTAAATTTCTTAACTGAAAAAACAAAGGTTGAATCCACTGATTTTACAAAAATCTTAAATTTCATGAACTCCAGAAAAGCCATGGAAAAGCTGATCAAATGGTTATTAAAAGAAAGAGTGATCAATAATGATGGTGAATTGAATCCAGAAAGAGTGCAGACATTCAAGGAAAAATACGACGAAAATATTACCGACAGAACCTTTAGATAATGACCAAAATCCTTCTTCTCTCCGATTCTCATTCATTTATCGACGACCGCATTTTAGAGTACGCCGGTCAGGCGGATGAGATATGGCATGGCGGAGATTTCGGCAGCATGGAGGTGATTGAGCAGCTGGAAAAAATAAAACCGTTAAAAGGCGTTTACGGAAATATTGACAATGCGAAAATACGTTCCGAGTTTCCTGAAGTGAATCGTTTCTTTTGTGAAGATGTGGAAGTTCTGATGATTCATATTGGTGGTTATCCCGGAAAATATACTCCATTGGCAAAGCTGGAAATTGCTTCAAAAGCTCCTAAATTGTTTATTTCCGGGCATTCGCATATTTTAAAAGTGATGTCTGATCCGAAAAATAATCTGCTGCACCTCAATCCCGGAGCATGTGGAAAACAGGGATGGCACAAAGTGAGAACGATGATGCGGTTCGTGATTGACGGTTCGGAAATCAGGGATCTGGAAGTTATTGAGCTGGGACCGAAGTTTTAAAATAATTTTTAAACCATTAAGAAAAAAATTGAGGAGTTAAGAATAATAAGAGATTGCTTCGTTCCTCGCAATGACAGTACTATGAAAATTGGTGATAAAGTTTCTGTGGTAGATGAAGATTTGAGCGGGGTGGTTACTTCGGTCAACGGAAATATTGTCGTTTTTAAAGATGAGTACGGCTTTACGCATCAATATCCGAAAGAAAAGCTGGTTCCGAAAAGTTCGGATTTATATGAAAATATCAAAATTGTAAAAAAGGCGGAACCCAAGAAAAACATTTCGAAAAAGCATCAGAAAAATGCATTGGTCCTGGATCTGCACTTTCATAACCTGGTTAAAAATCCTAATGATTATGACAGTTTTGAAAGGCTTTTCATTCAAAAGGAAAGATTACTCGAAACGTTGAATTTTTGCAGGAAAAACCACCTCAAGAGACTGGAAATCGTTCACGGAATTGGTGACGGCGTCCTTCAGAGAATGGTTTTAGATGTTCTTGAAAGCCAGGCCGGACTTGATTTTTACAATAAGGAAATACTTCATCATCAATCGGGTGCTGTAATGATAGAATTTCACTAAATTTGCAGGAATTGATATATGAACATACTTAATTTACTTTTCACCAAAGACGGATTAACCTACCAGATTGCGAAAAACAAAAGCATTGTGGAAGAAAAATCCTATTTCAAAGATGAAGAATCTCCGGAGAATCTCATTTCAGATCAGCTGGATGAAGTATTGATCAAACAGCGGTTTGATGAAATTCATGTGATTTCTGCGCTTAATCATTTTACGCTGATGCCTGAAGGTTTTTCCGAGCATGAGGCCGGATTTGATCTTATCGCTTTTAATGCTCCTGTTGATAAAGAAAAAGAAGAGCTGATGCTGTCGATCAACGAGAAATTCAAGGTTCAGTTTTATTACACGTTTCCAAAGAATTTTTATAAAAAGATAAAGGAGCTGGCTGTGCCCGTAAATTTTAATTTTTCAGGCGAAAAGTTTCTCAATTCCATCCAAAATAAAAATAATAAAGAAATTCATATCAACCTGTATCACAATCAGTGTGAGTTTTTTGCCATTGATCAGAAGAAAATTATCTTATACAACAATCTGGATGTGAATTCTGAGGTAGATTTTCTGTATTTCATCATGTTTACTTTAAGCAAGATCGGCTTCGGAATCAATGAAACCCATTTCTTTGCCTACGGTGAAACGACGGAAAATGAAACCTTTATTTCAGAACTTCAGAAGTTTGTTAAAAATCTGAAAATCGTATACGATAATATTTCCAATAAAAATTTTATATTAAATTAGACTTGAAAAGTCAGGTCAAAGCGTATTTTCCTGACAGTTTAGCGTCTAAAACCCAACAATTATGTACAGAATCATTTCAGGCAAGTGGAAAGCCAAGAAAATAGCAGCACCGAGAAATTTTGATGTAAGGCCTACCACAGACTTTGCCAAAGAAGCGCTTTTCAGTATTTTGGAAAACACGTATGACATGCAGTCGGTTTCCGTGCTTGATCTTTTTGCTGGCATTGGCTCCATTACGCTGGAATTTGCTTCCAGAGGCTGTCAGGATATTACTTCCGTAGAAATGAACCCGAAGCATACAGCCTTCATTAATGCGACGGCTGCAGAGCTTGATATGGCTTTACAGGTAAATGTTCAGCGTGGAGATGTTTTCGACTGGCTGAAAAAATTCAGGAATAAAAAATCTTTCGAGATTGTATTTTCCGATGCCCCTTTCGAAATGGAAGAAAAGAAGTATCAGGAAATTATTTCTTTGGTTTTAAATAATAAATACCTGAAAGAAAACGGTGTTTTGGTGGTAGAGCATCAAAGCAGAATGAAATTTGACCATCCGAATTTAGTTGATACCAGAAAATACGGAAATGTAAGTTTCAGTTTTTTTGAACCGAATAAGGATGAAGTGACAGAAATACAAAATCAGGAATAATTTCCTGATTTTTTTGTTTTGATTTTAATTTTTTCGCATTTGCATTTACTGTAACTAATTTTTTGAGCTATTTCCCGCTTTCCATTACAATCTTTTTTTGCAAAAAAGGATTTTCATTGCAATCGGGGCTATTTAAATTTACTCATTAGTATGAATACACCCTTTTTGTCATTATAATACTTTTAATTCCAGATCGATGGTCTTCCCGAAAAATTTCTTTGAAATCTTCTCGAAGTTTTTGGTAAGATCCGAAAGGTAAAAATGATAATTCGGGTTTGGATTCTGATCATTCAGCAAATTGTATTTATCAAGAATACTTTTCAGGTGATTGGCCACGATATTCGGAGAATCAATCACCCGGACACGATTTCCGTAATACTGTTTGATTTCATCAATCAGCAAAGGATAATGCGTGCATCCTAAGATCAGGGTTTCAATATTTTTCAGCTTGCTGTTGCTCAGGTAATTGTAAATGATAGCGTGGGTAATCGGATGATTTTTAAAGCCTTCTTCAATGGCAGGCACCAATAAAGGCGTTGCCAGTTCATCCACCTTAATCCATTTATTATGCTTTCTGATGCTTTTTTTATACAAGCCTGAATTCACCGTTGCTTTAGTAGCAATTACACCCACATTATTATGAATTTCGTACGACACTTTTTCCGCAACGGGATTGATCACGTCGATAACCGGAACTTTTCCCGATACAGATTGCAAGACTTCGCTCAGGGCATTCGCGGTAGCAGTGTTACAGGCAATTACGATCGCTTTACAGTTCTGTTCCAACAAAAAATTAGTGATCTTCGTAGAATATTCAATAATGGCTTCCTTTGATTTTTCACCGTAAGGAAGGTGTTTGGTATCTCCGAAATAGATAAGGTCTTCATGCGGAAGAAGTCTCTTAATTTCTTTAGCAACCGTTAAACCTCCGACTCCGCTGTCGAAAATTCCGATGGGTTGCTTTGGTGAAAGATGTGAGTAATCTTGCTTTTTAGTTTTCAAATTGAACTGAAATTTTATACAAAAATAAGGAATTTGTTGGATGCAGGAAGTCGGATGCCGGAAGTTTTCGAAACTTGTTCTTTCAAGCGAGCACGAAAGACTTTAAGTCTAAACCATAAACAGATCCGCAGCGATTCCGTCTGCCATAAACCAATGTTTTTCCGGGATTTTCAAATGATTATCTTCGATGATTAAAATTCCTTCTTCAAGCTTTGATTTAATTTCTTTATGGAAATATTCCATTATTTCACCATTGAATTTTTCATTCAGACTATTGAGATCAACGCCCCAGATTGTCCGCAAACCGATCATCATCATTTCATTAAACTGATCTTTCTGCGAAAGGATTTCCTCTTCTTTAGCCAAAATACCGGATTGTAATTTTTTAATGTATTGCTGATTATTGGCAACATTCCAGCTTCGTTTATCAAAACCATTATAAGAATGCGCAGACGGACCTATTCCGAGATACTCTTTGTATTTCCAGTAAGAAGAGTTGTGCCTGGAGTAAAATCCGGGCTTTGCGAAATTAGAAACTTCATAATGCTCAAATCCGTTATTTTTCAGAAAATCTGATAAATAATAGAATTCCCGGTTCTGTTCTTCTTCTTTAGGGCTAATTACCTTCCCTTTTGAAATCCAGTTTTCCAAGGCCGTTTTGGGTTCTACCGTTAAGGCGTAAGAAGAAATATGCGGAACTTCCAGCGCAATGGTTTTATTTAAATTTTCCTTCCAGATTTCCAAATTGGAAGTTGGCGAACCATAGATTAAATCAATGCTCAAATTTTCAAACCCGAAATCCTGGGATCTTTTGATAGAGTCTTCCGCCTCGTTGGCAGTATGGACACGGTTCATCAGTTTTAAATCTGCTTCAAAAAAACTCTGGGTTCCGATTGATAAACGGTTTATTGGAGAATCAGCCAAGCCTTTCAGAAAGGTTTTATCCAAATCATCAGGATTCGCTTCTAAGGTGATTTCAATATCGTTTTCAAAACTGAAATATTTTAAAACTTCATCAATTAAAGATTTGATTTCATCCGGCGAAAGAATGGAAGGGGTCCCCCCGCCAAAATAGAGCGATTGCAAGTTTTTGTTTTGTAATTCATCTTTCCGGAGAAAGATCTCTTTCTTCATCGCAGCCAGCATTTCATCTTTAAAATTCAGAGATGTTGAAAAATGAAAGTTGCAATAACTGCATTTTTGCCTGCAAAAGGGAATGTGAATATAGATCATAAAAAAAGCCCTGAAAATTTCAGAGCTCAAATGTATTTAAATTAAATCAATTAATATCTATAACCTCTGTGGTTAATGAAGTTATCGAAGTTATACCCTACCCCGATCATGAAGCTGTTTCCTCCATATTCCTGAATATCAGATAAGCCTAAGTTGTAAGTAGCTCCAATCATGAATTTGTTGAATCTTACTTTTACAACCGGGGCAATCTGTAATTGCTGGCTGTCGAATCTGTTCTGAACAGATCTGTAGCTCACTCCGAAAGAGAATGCATTGATATCATTAAAGAACGTTGCCATTAAGTTATAATCAATTGTTCTTGTAGAGTTGGTGTTAAGGTTGATTAATGCAGAAGGCGTGAAATAGATGTTATCACCAACATACCAGTCGTAACCTAAATTCAAGAAGAATTTAATCGGAGAAGGCTCACGCCCGTTTACGATAGCTTCATCGTTTGTAATGGCGATATCGTTTACGGAAACTGCTGCGAAGATATTTCTGTACGTTGCCGCAACCCCAAAGTTGGCATATGCCATGAAAATATTGCTTTCGCTTCCCTGTAATAAAGGGTCTGAAGCATCCTGAGTGTTAATTTTTGAATAATCAAAATTCATGTTGTATAAGCTTACGCTTGTACCGAAAGAGAACTGGTCTTTTCTGTCTCCTTCGCTGCTAAGAGGAATAAAATATGATGCACCAGCTGTAATACCTCCTGCAGAAATAGGGCCATTACTGTCTCTGAATACAGATAAACCTGCTCCTACTCTATCAAAGATGTTCGCATTGATCCCCACCGATTGTACATTTGGAGACTCGCTGAACTTCGAAAATTGCTGCTGATAGTTAAGATTAAGTTGCACATAGTCAGTTTTTCCGTATTGTGCTGGGTTGAACAGAAACTCACCATCCAAAAGGTATTGTTGATAGTATGGTAATGTTTCTTGTGCTTTGTATGCATTTGACAAAAGAGCTAAACATACGATAGCATATAGTTTTCTCATAACAAATCTTGATTTCAATTCAACAAATATAAAAAAATTCTCAATATATTTTTAGTTTTCTAAATAATTTCTCCATTTTTTTACAGCATCCGCCATATCTTTCGGCATTGGGCTTTCAAAATATAATTCCTTTTTTGTAGTGGGATGTACAAAACCTAAAGTATGCGCATGGAGCGCATGTCTTGGCAGAATTTCGAACACATTTTTTATAAACTGCTTATACTTAGGAAGATTCACTCCACGGAGAGGGGTATGGCCTTCATACCGTTCATCATTAAATAACGTATGGCCGATATGTTTAAAGTGTGCTCTGATCTGGTGCGTTCTTCCGGTTTCCAATTTGCATTCTACCCAGGTCATATATCTGAATCTTTCCAGAACCTTATAGTGCGTCACGGCATGTTTTCCCTGGCTGCCGTCTTCATAGGTGTGCATCTGCATCCTGTTTTTAGGATGGCGGCCGATATGGCCTCTTATCGTACCTTCATCATCCTGCACATTTCCCCACACAAAAGCCCAGTAAAGCCGCTTCGTTTTCCTGTCGAAAAATTGTTTAGCCAAAAAGCTCAAGGCATACTCATTTTTTGCAATCACAAGAAGGCCGGAGGTGTCTTTATCAATCCTGTGAACCAATCCTACCCTGTCGAGATCAGATTTTTCACCGTTTTGTTCAAAATGATAGGCTAAAGCATTCACCAAAGTCCTGTCCCAGTTTCCAAATCCGGGATGTACCACCATTCCCGGATCTTTATCTACAACGATCAGATCATCATCTTCGTACACAATATTAATAGGAATATCCTGAGGAATAATGAAATTTTCCCTTGGCGGATGCGCAAGCAATACGGAAATCTGGTCTCCGGGCTTTACACGGTAGTTCTGCTTTACGGCAACACCGTTAACGATAACATTACCCGCCCTGCAGGTCTGCGAAATTTTATTTCTTGAAGAATTCTGCCGGAAGATTAATAAAAATTTATCGATTCTCAGAGGTTCCTGGCTCTTATCCACTGTGATATTAAGGTGCTCATACAGCCCTTTATTTTCCTCATCAATATCAATATTATCAATACTGTTTTGTTCTGATAATTCTTCATCGAAAAAATCTTCGTTATCTTCTGCCATTGTTATATTTTTTATGCAAAAGGCTTCAACATAATGAAAGTTGAAGCCTGTATTTTTATGGGAAGCCGTTGTTATTCTACAACTATTTTTTTAGCTTTCGGCTTTTCTGCAGTTTTCTGTGTGGCTCCAGCAGGCTTATTAGCTGTATTGGTTCCGGTAGTATTGGAAGCCGGAGTTTTCGCTTTTGACGCATCATTTGCTGAAGAAGTTGTTGTTTTTCCTCCAGGTTTCTGAGTATTCGTTTTCTGAGTCTCTGCTGGAATCGTTGAATTCTCCTTTTTAGGCGTCGCAGCCGGTGGAGGCGGAATATCATTAGTCTGTTCCGGATATATCGGCATTTCCTGATACTGAATTGGCGGCAAACCTGTGTCAACCTTCATTCTGTAGATGGAATTAAGTTCTTCTATTTTTGCTCTCAGCTCAGCCGGCGTTCTCTTACTTGCCCAGAGATCCATCTGCATTCCCTGATCTCTCACATCTCCTGCGGCAGGATCCTGATAATAGATGATATCCGATTCGTCTTTACTGCCGTCTTCATGCTCTACAAGGCCTACTTCAAACATGCTTCTTGCAATGATGGCCCTTGCTTCTTTTACGGTAAGCCCCACAACATTAGGAATAGTAATGTTTCTTAGCGGTCCCGAACCTATCACGACATCTACTACAGAAAATCTAGGAAGTTTTGTTTTAGGTTTTACAGCCGTTCCTTTATACAATATTCTTAACACCGCATCTTTCTGAATGCTCGGCTCAAAAATGGTATCTCCAACTTTTAATCCTACCTGTTCCAATCTCTGGAAAGCAAGACCCGAATATTTATTGATTACATCAGGAACTTCCACTCTGGCCCAGGTTCTCGGATTTACTTTCAGCTGGATTGCTCTTCCGTCTTTTACGCGTGAGCCAGGAGCAGGATACACCTGCAATACCTGGAACGGTCTGTATTTCGGGTCATATTTAAAGCTGTCCACTTCATAATCCAATCCTGAATCATCCAATATTTTGATTGCTTCCTGTACCGATTTATTGACAATATTGGGAACCGGAATTTCCTGACCATGGTTGGTGTGATACTCCAGCCAGCGGAATGTAAGCCAAACCAATCCCACGAAAACACCGATGGCAACAACTAAGTTCAGTAAAACTTTCCAATTGAAAAGTGATTTAAGCATACTAAAAATACTATAATTAGACAGCAAATATAATTAATATTTTAGAATGTGCTTCGATTTCCGTTCAGCATTTTCGTTTTCAAAATTTAAGAATTTCCAAAATTGCATGATATAAAATCATTAAATTTGCCCTAATTGATATTTTAAAAATATGAGCAAAAAAAGTGTTGCTGTAGTGATGGGAGGCTATTCTGAAGAATACATCGTATCATTAAAGAGCGGGCAGCTGATCTATGATTCTCTGGACAGAAATCTTTATGATGTGTATAAAGTGGTTATTCTTCGGGATGAATGGTATTTTTTAGATGAAAATAACCGGAAATTTCAGATTAACAAAGGTGATTTTTCTGTAACAACAGATAATAATACATCGCTGAAATTTGATGTCTGCTTCAATATCATTCATGGAACTCCTGGTGAAAACGGAATCCTTCAGGCGTACTGGGATGCCATCGGCCAGAAATACACCGGCTGCGATTTTTACCAAAGCGCACTTACGTTTAATAAAAAAGATACTTTAGCCGTACTTTCAAAATACGGGATTCCTTCTGCAAAAAGTGTTTACCTGAGAAAAGGTGAAGACATCAATGTGGAAGAAATTATTGAAAATATTGGTCTTCCTGTTTTTGTAAAACCCAACCAGTCGGGTTCTTCACTGGGAATTTCAAAAGTAAAAGAAAAATCAGAACTTATTGCCGCTACAGAGCTTGCCTTCAAAGAAGATGATGAAATTTTAATTGAAAGCTTCCTTGACGGAATGGAAGTATCCGTAGGTGTTGTTGATTACAAAGGAGAAGCGATTGTCCTAGGCATCACGGAAATTGTTCCTAAAAATGAATTCTTTGATTACGAAGCTAAATATGAAGGAGCCTCGGAAGAAATTACTCCTGCCAGAATTAATGATGAAACAAGAATTCGTGTAGAAGAAATTGCGAAAAGAGCGTACAATTCGCTTGGCATGAGTGGCTTTTCAAGAAGCGAATTCATTCTGATGGATGGAATTCCCTACATGCTGGAAATGAATACCAACCCCGGTTTTTCTCCCGCAAGCATCCTTCCGCAGCAGGCTAAAGTTTACGGAATTGCCATATCAGATCTTTGTGGAAACGAGGTTGAAAAAGCACTTAATAAAAAATAAACTCAGATATTAGAGGTGTGAAGTGAACGGTTTGTACAACCTGAAACCCGAAACCTGAAACTCAAACTATTTTACGCATGAAAATTGCTGTTTTTCCGGGTTCATTTGATCCCATTACTTTAGGACATTACGATATCATAGAACGGGCTGCACCGCTTTTTGATAAATTAATTATTGCCATCGGACAGAATTCCCAAAAGAAATATATGTTTCCTCTGGAAAAAAGAATGGAATTCATCCAAAATTCCGTCGCTGAATTTCCAAATGTGGAGGTTGATTATTTTGAAGGCCTTACCGTAGATTACTGTTTTGAAAAAAACGCACAATACATCATCAGAGGATTAAGAAATCCCGCCGATTTTGAATTCGAAAAAGCGATTGCCCACACGAACAGAACTTTAGCCCACAAAAAACTGGAAACGGTATTTTTACTGACTTCATCCGGAAAATCATTCATCAGCAGCAGCATTGTAAGGGAAATCATCAATCATGGCGGGGAATATGAGCTGCTGGTTCCGGACTCGGTGAGAGTAAAGTTATAAGTAATGGGTAATGAGGAATTTTTATAACTATGGATTTCAATCAGTTATTTAGAAATCGAACTAAGAAATTTTCTATTGCCATCATTAAATCACTGTCACCATTGCCTTATTCTGATGATTTGTCTGTGATAAGAAAACAGGTTATTAGATCTGTAACTTCAGTTGCCTCTAACTATAGAGCAGTTTCAAGAGCAAGATCTGAAAAGGAAAAGTTTGCCAAGATATGCATTGTCGTTGAAGAAATTGACAAAACTCAATTTTGGCTTGAACTTATTGAGGAACTTCAATATTTAAATCAGGAAAAGATTATACATTTAAAACAGGAATGTGAAGAATTAGTAAAAGTTATGACGAAGTATAAGTTTACATTATCCCAAAATATAACATCATAATTTATATTACTCATTGCCCATTACTTATTACCCATCATATGCACGAACAGTTCAATTTTGCCATAGAAGTTCTGGGAACGATATCCTTTTCGATGTCGGGAAGTTTTGCGGCCATGCAGAAACGGCTTGATCCGTTCGGTGTGCTGATCATTGCTTTTGTAACTTCTGTTGGAGGCGGAACGGTAAGAGATTTACTGTTGGACATTCCGGTGTTCTGGATGCATGATCTCCTGACTTGTGCTTTAATTATACTCACCAGCATTTTCACCATGGTTTTCAAATCTTTTGAAAAAAATTTCAGAGTAACATTATTTATTTTCGATAGCTTCGGGTTGGGATTATTTACCATAATCGGTGTGCAGAAAGGCCTTCATGCAGACATACATCCTTTAATCTGTGTAGGATTGGGAACCATTACGGGCTGTTTCGGAGGAATTATCCGGGATATCCTGCTCAACAGAATTCCTTTGATTTTTAGGAAAGAAATCTATGCAACCGCCTGTATTGTGGGAGGGTCTGCATTTTTGTTATTAACAGAATTCACCACTTTATCATATACCATCATTCAGATTTTTACCATTCTGCTGATTGTTTCCATCAGAACTTTAGCCGTAAAATACCATTGGCAGATCCCGAAATTTTATGGGTATGAAAATAATTCTGAAATGTAAAATTAATTTTAACCATTAAGATTACCTAAAAAAGCTTAGAATATCAGCCAATTTAATTAAAATAAAAAAAGCACCTGATTTCCCAAGTGCATTTCTATCTTAAATTAAAGTTTTTAATTAAAAGAATTTCCCTCTGTTTCTCATATTAGGATTGTGCATGTGCTTTTGCATGGATGGCATTTTCAGCTGATCCTTCATCATTTTGATCTGATCGGTCATCATTCCCGCACTGTCCAGTCTTTTTGCCTCTTCCAGCAATTTTTGTCCTTCCTGTTTTCTTCCTTTGGAAATTGCCGCAGCAGCAAGATTTAAGGTAGCCATAGCACGGTCGTGCTTCATATTCAAACCATATTCCAAAGCTTTTTTCATGAGTGGCTCCACTTTTGTCGGATGATCCTGTGCCTGCGTTAATCCTGTAAGGTAATGAAAATACCCGTACTGAGATTGGTGAAGCTGTGCCTGGTAATTTGTGATATTTTTCAGCCAGCTTGCCGCTTTTTCCATATTCTGTTTCCTCAGCTGCCAGAAAGCCAGCAAAATATATTCATTTTTAAAGAAAAGCAGAATGGGAACTCCAGCCAAAAGGAAAACAACAATTCCCCAACCCAGATTTCTGGTAAAAAGCATCATATAAAGTCCTAAAAGAATCAGAACTGCTGCAACAGCAAGTTTTATATATTTATTCATTATTAAATTTTAGAAGTGCAAAGATAATAAAATTAAGGTTTAGTGGTTAGGGTTCAGAGACTAAAGTTCAAGTTTCAGAATGTAGAACTTCAAGCCTGAAAACCTTGAACTTTAAATTTTTTCGTAGGTCTGAAAACAGAAATCATATTGATTCTTTTCATCTTTTTCATAGCATTCTTCGTTTACCTTTTTCCACACTTTAGAATCAATCTTTGGAAAAAAAGTATCTGCTTCAAGATCAGCTTTCACCAAAGTCACCTCAAGCCTATCGACGAGATCCATTGTCTGCTCATAAATTTTACCGCCGCCAATAATGAAAATATCTTCATCAATCTTCTTTGCAAACTTGATGGCTTCCTTAATGCTTCCCACAATCAGAATCCCTTCTTCAAACCAGTCGTTCTTTCCGGATATAACAATATTCGTGCGGTTGGGAAGCGGCTTTCCGATGCTTTCGTATGTTTTTCTTCCCATAATCACCGGGTGCCCGGAAGTAATCTCTTTAAAGTGTTTTAAATCTTTCGGAAGATGCCAAAGTAACTGATTTTCGAAACCTATTTCGTTCTTTTCTCCCATTGCCACGACTATTGTTGTCATTCAAATTATTTTTTACAAAATTAGCACATAATTTGTATATTTGATCAGCACAAAAAAATATTAAAAAAATTAAACTATGAAAAACAGAGGCTGTCTGAGCGCCGGAACTATCGGCATTGCTCTTCTGATTATTGTTGCGGTTTTATTCTTCTGGGGAAAAAGCGGCTACAATAATTTTGTAACGAAAGAACAGAACGTTAATACAAAATGGTCTAATATAGAAACGGTTTATCAGAAGAGAGCCAACCTCATTCCTAACCTGGAAAGAACGGTAAAATCTTATTCTAAATTTGAGCAGGAAACATTGACCAAAGTGGTTGAGGCCCGTTCAAAAGCAACATCCATCAACATCGATCCTACCAATATGACGGAGCAGGATCTGGCAAAATTCCAGGCTGCACAGGGAGAGTTATCAGGGGCATTAAGCAGATTGATGGCCGTTGTGGAATCCTATCCGAATTTAAAAGCAGACCAGCAATACATTAATTTCCAGAGAGAATATACTGCCATTGAAAACAGCATCCGTACAGAAACAGTGTATTACAACCAGGCAGCTCAGGATTATAATACAACTATTAAAAAGTTTCCGAACAATATTCTGGCGAACTTTACCAACTTTAAAGAAAAACCGTATTTCAAAGCTGCAGCAGGCGCTGAAAAAGCCCCTGAAGTATTCACTGAATAATGGCTAAAAATTTCCTAACCAATCAGCAGATAGCTTCCCTCGTAGAAGCTATTCAGTCAGCAGAAGAACATTCTACCGGCGAAATCCGCGTACATATTGATTCCAATACGGACCATGACAATGCGAAAACAGCGTTCAGGGTCTTTGAAGAATTGTGCATGGGAAAAACGGCGGAAAGAAATGCTGTGCTTTTTCATATAAATTTCAAACAAAAATACCTTACCATTATTGGTGATACCGGTATTCATGAAAAAGTACACCAGTCGTACTGGGATCATCTGCATGATTTTATGACTTCTGAATTTGCCAAAGGAAATTATTATAAAGCACTGAAAAGTGCGATTCTGGAAACCGGCCTTGAACTTAAAAAACATTTTCCCGTAACGGGAGAAAACCCCAACGAGCTGCCTAATGAAATTACCTTCTCTTAAAATAGTATTTTCATTTTTACTTGTATGCTTTTACACATTTGTATCAGCACAATATTCGATACCGAAAAAGCCGGCGGTTTTATATCCTGTTTTCGACGAAGCCAATCTTCTTTCAGAGCAGGAAAAAAACGATCTTAATAAAAAACTGATTGCTTTCTCAGATTCCACTTCCACGGAAATTGAGGTCATCATTATCAAATCTACGAAAGGAGAAGATGTAAATTTCCTCGCAACCCAATTTGGTGAAAAATGGGGAATCGGGCAAAAAGATGTTGACAATGGTGTTGTCTTTTTAATTGCAACCGAAGACCACACCATGTCGATCCAGCAGGGACGGGCGGTGGAACAATACTTAACGGCCTCAGTTGCAGGACAGATTCTTGATTACATTGTTACCCCGCATTTTAAGCAGGGCAAATGGTTTGAAGGAATTGACCGGGGAACTTCTGCGATCATGGAAGCGGTGCAGGGAAAATTCAAGCCTTTAAAGAAGAACCAGAAGAACGAAAGTGGAGGACTTATTAAAATTATTATCATCGCTTTTGTGATCTTCATTATCTTTGCCATCCTATTCGGAAACAGAGGAGGCGGAAATGATGATGACGACGACGTTATCCTTTCAAGAAGAGGCCGAAGGAATTATTCCGGCGGATTCTTCCCATTCCCGGGCAGCTTCGGAGGCGGTGGTTTTGGTGGAGGAAGTTCCGGCGGTGGCGGTGGCTTCGGCGGATTTGGCGGCGGCGGAAGCTTCGGCGGCGGCGGTGCTTCCGGTGGATGGTAATTCCAATTATTCTTTTTCTTAATCTTTATACTAATATAACTGTGTATTTTAGAAGGACAAGTACACAGATTTTTATATTTAAATTAATAATCTGTATTTAGTTATTTCTTAATTAAATCCTTTTAAACTGTATTAAAAATTAATAGACATGCTCAAAATCTGTTTTTAATCTAATTTTTTTTCATTATATTTACTGAAAACAGGTTATGAAGAAGACGTTGGTAGTTTTTGCGCATCCTTATTTAGAGCACTCCAACTCAAATGCAGAGCTCATCAATTTTTATGTTCGGCACCAGCATTTTACTTTAAGAGACCTTTACGAAGAATATCCCGACTTTCATATCGCAGCATTCAGGGAAAGGAAAAGAATTAAAAACTACGAACGTTTTATCTTTCAGTTTCCGCTGATCTGGTTTGGAATGCCACCTCTCCTGAAACTCTGGATTGATGAGGTATTTGACCGCGACTGGCTCAAGGAGGGAAATTATAATCCACTGAAAGGAAAGGAAGTTTACATCCTCGTAACGACAGGAGGAAAAGAAAGATCATTCCACAAAGAAGGAACGTATAAATTTACAGTTGAAGAACTCATCAGCGGGCTCATCGTTTCACTAAGCGTATTTAAGGCCGATATCAAAAATATTAAAATCGTTTACCAAGCCAATAAACTTTCAAAGAAAGAAATTATAATGCACAAACAGGAGTTTTCAGAACTTCTTAATCAATAAAGTATGGAGACAAGCTTAGCCATGAATACCCTTTTATTTCTGGGCGTTGCCATCATTATGGTTCCGCTGGCAAGGAAATTCGGACTAAGTTCTGTAATCGGATATATTGCAGGCGGAATAATTATCGGTCCTTATGTATTGAAGCTCACCGGAAGAGATGTGGATGACATCATGCATGCCAGTGAGTTTGGCGTGGTGATGTTGCTTTTTCTGGTTGGATTAGAACTTGAGCCAAGAAAGTTTTGGGACATGCGGAAGAAAATTATCGGATTGGGGCTTACTCAGATGCTTCTTACCATTTCATTGCTTTTTCTGGTTTTTATATTGGTGGGATGGCCTTTAGACAAATCGATTGCCATTGCCATGTGTTTTGCGCTCTCATCTACGGCCATTGTTTTACAGACTTTACAGGAAAAAAACAACTTAAAAACAATGGCAGGGGAAGCTTCATTTTCCACGCTTTTATTTCAGGATATTGCGGTAATTCCTATTTTGGCGATATTGCCGCTGATCGCTCATTACAAGGCTAGACATCAGGATAATGAAATTCAGGTACTCATTCAGACCCTCCCGGAGTGGATGCAGTTTGCCACTGTAATTTTAGGCGTTGTGATATTGATTTTACTCGGAAGATACGTCTTCGTTCCATTTTTAAGATATGTTTCAAAATCAGGCATGACGGAATTATTAACGGCATCTTCCCTATTTCTGGTGATCGGAGTTTCAGAATTAATGGTTGCCATAGGATTGTCGCCAGCTTTGGGCGCTTTTCTTGCAGGCGTAATGCTTGCCAACAGTGAATTCCGGCACGAGCTTGAAGCGCATATTGATCCGTTTAAAGGGTTACTGCTCGCCGTTTTTTTTGTGAGTGTAGGTTCAACAATGAATTTTAATGTTATTCAGGATGATCCGCTTTTCATTTTTACTACTGTTTTTGCGGTGCTGATCATTAAGTTTGTCGTACTCTTTTCAATCGGGAGATTCTTCAAAATCGATACGCCTCAAAGCCTGTTTTATGCATTTGCACTTTCTCAGGTAGGGGAATTTGCATTTGTGCTTATCAACTATGCTTCCAACCTTTACCTTTTCGGCCCAGAACTTAATGCGCAAATGATGGCTGTTACAGCAATTACCATGTGTATCACTCCGTTTCTTTTGATTATTAATGATAAACTGATTACGCCGCGTTTTATCAAAGAGGTTCCGGATTCCGATAATGATTTTAATATTCTGGAAGGCGATCGCCATCAAAAGAAAATTATTATTGTAGGATTTGGGCATTTTGGAAGTACGGTGGGAAGGCTTTTGAAAGCTAATAAAATTTCTGCCACGGTTTTAGACAGGGATTCTGACCGTGTGAAATTATTAAGGAGCTACGGTTTTAAGGTATATTACGGCGATGCCACGAAAATTCCTACGTTACGCGCTGCCGGAATTGAAGATGCCAAAATCCTTGTCCTTTGCCTGGATGATCCGGATGACAATAAGTTTGTCGCAGAAATAGTGCGGGAAAATTATCCTCATGTGAAAATATTCGTTAGGGCTAAAAACAGGATTGATGCCTACGATTTTTTAAATAACGGAATTAATAATATTTACCGTGAAACCCTCGGTACAGCGGTTGACATGGCGGTTGACGTACTTCATGAAACAGGAATGCGGAAATATGCGGCAAGACGTCTCGGACAGAGATTTATGGCCATTGATAAAGAATCCATCAGAAAACTTGCCAAGGCCGAGGAAGATGATGAGATCCATCTTTTCACCACGAAAGAACTCCTCCAGCGAGAGGAGGAGTTACTGGCTTATGACAATCTTAATTTTACAAATAATCAGTGGGAAGATTCTTCAAATGATGAAGAGGGAAATGATAAATAATTAATAAATGCTTACGCTTCCACCACTGCTTTCCTGTTTCGTTACGGAATTGATATTTCCTTTTTTAGAAACATCTACACTTCCTCCTGAAGAAGCTTCGGCATGAATTGATTTTGCTGCGCTGATCTCAATACTTGCTCCGCTTGAGGCTTCAGCTTTCAGATTATCTGCAACAAGATTCTTGGCAGAAATACTGCTTCCGGATGATGATGAAACTTCTGCATTTTTAGCTTTCCCCGAAAGATCCATGCTTGCTCCTGAAGAGGCATCAATATCAAGATCTACCGCCCATATTTTTCCAGAGAAACTGCTGCTGCTTCCGGCAGAAATATCAAAATCATTCGCCTCAAGATTTCCGCTTACAGATCCTGCGCTGGAAACGTCAATACTTGTTTTTTCCTGAACGAATTTATCTTTAACAGCGATACCGGCTGCAGAATTGGCTTCTAATTTCGTAAAATCTTTAGCATAAATTTTTGCGGTAACATTATGGTTATTCATTACCCGGATCCCTTTTTTATAATGAATGTGGAGTTCGCCGCCGCTGATATCAACCAATACGTCATCAATAATATTTTCCGGAGCCGAAATCACTACTTTTTCTACATCCGATTTTATAATTTCAGCTTCTATTGCCTGAGAAACTTCAATCTCGTCAAAATTACCTGTTACCTGTTTTTCTCTTACCGGTCCGTGATCGGTATTTACCACTTTTTCTACCCAGTCGCCTTCCTCGGTATTGTGATTCTTTTCTTTCCTGCCATCACATGATGCCAATACTACGAATGTCGAAAAGATAATAAGTTTTGTTGATTTCATATTCAATGGTTTTATGATTACCTTATTTAGAGACACCTAATTTATAAAAAATATTACATCTGTTTTAAATATAACTGAACTGTACTTAATTCACATTATATTTTTAATGTAAGATTTAATATCTTTAGGCATTATTAACAAATCATTTATGAAGAAGATTTCATCAGTATTATTAATTTCTGCGTTAGCATTTAATCAATCCTGTACCACAATGAAAAGCACTGAAACTCAAAAGGAAGTTCCCACACCGGACGCTTCTCTGTCGTCGAACCCTTTTATGAAGAAAAGCAAACTTCAGTACGAGGCACCGGAATTTGACAAAATTAAAGATGAACATTTTAAACCGGCATTTGATTTCGGATTGAAGCAGCATGATGCTGAAATTCTGAAGATCGCCAATAATCCTGAAGCTCCAACTTTTGAAAACACATTGGTAGCTTTGGAAAAAAGCGGCGAAATTTTGAAAAGAGCCCTTATCGTTTTTTCAAATCTTACCAGTGCCAACACCAACCCTACCTTACAGGCTCTGGATGAAGAATATGCACCGATCTTTGCGGCACATTCCGATAAAATGTATCTGAATGAAAATCTTTATAAAAGAATAAAAGCCATTTCGGAAAACGGACTTGACTCCGAGAGCAAAAGACTTTTACAATATTATAAACAAAACTTTGAAATTGCAGGAGCCAATCTTTCCGCAGCGGATAAGGAAAAATTAAAGCAAATCAATCAGGAATTGGCTTCTTTGTCTACCCAGTTTTCTAATAAATTACTGGAAGCGAGAAAGCAGGGCGGCGTTTTCTTTACAGACGCAAAAGAACTTGACGGGCTTTCTTCCGATGAAATTGCAGCTGCCGCCACCGATGCCAAAAATGCAGGGAAAGAAGGCCAGTATCTTTTGGCTTTACAGAACACAACCCAGCAGCCTCTTCTTCAAAACCTGAAAAACAGAGCGACAAGAGAAAAATTGTTCAAAGCATCATGGACGAGAGCTGAAAAAGGAGATGCCAACGATACCCGTGAAACGATTGAGAAACTTGCTAAATTAAGGCTGAAAAAAGCACAGATTTTAGGTAAAAAAAGTTTTGCTGAATGGAAACTTCAGGATCAGATGGCAAAAACTCCCGAAGCTGCCACGAAATTAATGAACCAGATTGCCACTCCTGCTGTAGAAACTGCAAAACATGAGGCGAAAGATATCCAGGATCTTATTAATCAGCAAAACGGAGGATTTGAAGTAGAACCGTGGGACTGGAACTTCTATGCAGAACAGGTGAGAAAAGCTAAATTTGATCTGGACGAAAGTGAAATCAAGCCTTATTTCGAGATCACGACCGTTCTGGAAAAAGGAGTTTTCTTCGCTGCTGAGAAATTCTACGGACTGAGTTTCAAAAAGAGAACTGATCTTCCGGTTTACCATCCCGATGTCGTAACGTATGAAGTTTTTGATCATGACGGTAAATCTATTGCGATCTACTATCTTGATTTCTACACAAGGGATTCTAAAAATGGCGGCGCATGGATGAGCAATTTTGTTGAGCAGTCTTATTTACTGGGCACGAAACCTGTGATTGTGAACTGCTACAATTACCAGAAGCCAGCCCCTGGAAAACCTTCATTAATCAGTTTTGATGATGTTTCAACGATTTTCCATGAATTCGGGCACTCCATCCACGGAATGTTTGCCAGCCAAAAATACCCATCTCTTTCAGGAACCAATGTACCGAGAGATTTTGTGGAGTTCCCTTCGCAAATCAACGAACACTGGGCGCTGGATCCTGTGGTTTTGAAAAATTATGCGATTCATTACGATACCAAACAGCCGATTCCGCAGGCTTTAGTTGATAAAATCAAGAAAGCGGCTACTTTTAACCAGGGTTATATGACTACAGAACTGGTATCTGCTGCCGCACTGGATATGGATTGGCACACCGTAACTAATGAAAGTGAGTTAATTCCTGTTTTAGATTTTGAAAAGCAGTCTTTAGCAAAGCATGGCTTTACTTTATCAACAGTTCCTCCAAGATACCATACGCCATATTTTGCACACATCTGGGGTGGCGGTTATTCGGCCGGATATTATGCTTACCTTTGGTCTGAAACACTAGATAATGACGCGTGGGAATGGATTAAAAATAACGGCGGACTGACCCGGGAAAATGGTGACCGTTTCAGAAAGTATATTCTTTCAGTAGGAAATTCGGTTGACCTGAATCAGGCATTCAGAGATTTTACGGGCCATGATCCGGATATCAAACCTTTATTGAGAAACAGAGGATTTATTAAATAAACTTTTTAAAGCATCCATTTTCTGGATGCTTTTTTTATTTTTAAAGACTGTGAAAAATTATAAAGTAACTTCTTTATACATCTGCCTGTTCTGTAGGAATTATAAGTTTGGGCTAAAGCCTAGTGAACTGATTATTTTTAAGCCGGGCTAAAGCCCGCCTCTATTGATATAAACGTTGTGTATTGGTGAAATATTCTTGTAATTTTGTGTTCAAATAAATAAAGAAATGAACTGTCCCTGCTGTTCCGGAAAAACCTATGAAGCATGCTGTAAGCCTTACCACACAAGAGAAAAATTTACTCCGACAGCGGAAGCTTTGATGCGGTCAAGATTTTCAGCTTTTGCCATTCCGAATGGTAATTATTTAATGGAAACTACCCTTCCCAGCAAAAGAAAGTATCATAGTAAAAAAGATTTACAGGAATGGGGAGAGCGTAATACCTGGACGAAGCTGGAAATTGTAAATAAGCCTTCTTTAAGTAAAATAGAGTTTAAAGCTTTCTATACTGATGAGAATAACGAACCGCAGATTCATCATGAATTATCAACTTTTAAGATGATTCAGAACCGTTGGTATTATGTGAGCGGTGAATTTTTAGAGTAAAGAAACTTTAATCAGAATTAAGACTTTAGATAAAATATAAAAAAAATGTCCGAAAAAAAAATCGGACATTTTATATTAGTGAGCTTCGTTTCCGTCAACTCCATGAGCGTGACCGTGAGCCAGCTCTTCCTCTGTTGCAGGACGCGTATTCAAAACTTCTACCTGGAAATCTAAAACTTTTCCGGCCATCGGGTGATTTAGATCCGCTACTACCATTTCAGGGGTTACTTCTATTACAAACGCCTGGAAATTATTCCCCTGGTTATCGGATAATGGTAAAATTGCTCCAACCGGCGGAGTTCCGGATTCCTGGAACATATCGATCGGCAACTGTGCAATGGCATCCGGCTGTCTTTCACCGTAAGCTTCTTCCGGCTGAATTACAAATGATGCTTTATCTCCAGCCTGTAATCCCAAAATATTCTGCTCAAATTTTGGAATCATCATTCCAACACCGTACAAAAACGTTAGTGGATTTTCTGCTGTGGTCTCTTCTACAAGAGTTTTACTCCCGTCTTCTTCGATGGTGTGAAGGATGTAACTTACAGCTACAACATGATTGTTTTCGATTGTCATATTT
Source organism: Chryseobacterium salviniae (assembly GCF_035819015.1). NCBI lineage: Bacteria > Pseudomonadati > Bacteroidota > Flavobacteriia > Flavobacteriales > Weeksellaceae > Chryseobacterium > Chryseobacterium salviniae. The sequence continues at coordinate 233,766 of NZ_JAYLAA010000012.1, forward strand.
TTTTCTTTTTTTCGTGAATTTTCACGATTAACGTTACAAATATACTGTTTTTGGAATCATTGGGCGAAGAATAACGGGTAAAGAAGCATCCTTCACATTCTACTTCTGCCCTCTCGTTTCCTTTCTTTTTTTCTCTCTCAGCACAAAGAGATAGAGGCTTTCTACTTTTGCTCTTGCCTAGGAAGTTTTCCTGAGGAACTTCAGTGAGGAGCTGATGCTCGGGTTATCGGTAAAACATTTAATGCTGATCTGCTCGCTCAGCCTTTCAAAGCCGTTGTAATATTCTACCAGCTCTTCAAGAATGGCATCAAGCCGTTTGCCGTGAAGGGGATCTTTAGATTGCTGTTCCATGGTGTAAAAGTAGAAATAATTTGGTAATCGATCACCAGCAATCCCAAAATAAGATTTTTCTGAATTTAATTCTGAAATTTGTGTTTAGTAGAACTATTATTTACTTTTCTTTCTTTTCCGGCTCCGGTTTAGGTTTTTTATTTTTAAGAATGTTTTCTGTCATGCCTTTAAAATCTTCAGTTTTCATAATCACCAGATTATTATCGGAATTCCAGATGCTGACAAATTTTTTAGAAATAGTCGTGTAATTTTCCCAGCCTGTAAATTTCTGATACAGCATGAGGGTACAGATATCTGTGGGAGTAATCGTCTGCCAGTTTTCAATAACATGGCTGTGCATTCCGCTTACCGTATGGCCGATTGTTTCATCATTAATCTTTTGGACAATCATACTGTTGTGAAGTTTTTCAACATGTTTAACCTGATCTTTATTATCGAAAGTGATAAGATAATCATTCCCAAATATAACGGTATTTCCGGTAGAAGCAGCTGTCAAAACATATACTTTTTTGATTTTATTTCTGATCAGCGGAATGATATTAAGGTTGGTATCTTTATAAATTTTAAAGATCGAATCATTCTGCATTCTTTTTAAAGCGTTTTGCCTTATTGTAAAATATTCGGTTTCTTTAGGGGTAAAATCTCTTTCGACAAGGTCAAGTTTTGCGTCTTTAGGATTGTAGTTGGCCGGAAAGCAGATGGTACCAATCACTTTTTGGCTTTTAGAGAAAAAAATACATTTGGGGGTGCCTTCGTCAAGATAGGAGAAGTATCCGCCAATATTATCCCTGTTTTTATAATGCTCAATAAAAATATCAGTGCCGTTCCAGCTGGTCATTTCGCTTTGATACAAGGCAATTCCTTCTTCGCTGATTTCTTTGGAAAGCTTATCAGGATTTTGCCCTGCTGCAGGAAAAATGAACAATACAGCAAGTACTGTCAGAATTTGTTTCATGTTAGTTAGTTTTTTCAAAAATAGGGATAATAATGTTGAGTACCATCATTCTTAGTTCTCATTTATCTTTTTTACATTTACATTATGAAAATTCTGCATACTGCCGACTGGCATTTGGGTAAACGTCTCGACCGCTTTTCAAGGCTGGAAGAGCAGGTTTTGGTATTGGAGGAAATGATACAGGTGGCCAATGAAAACAATATCGATCTTGTTCTTATTGCCGGAGATTTATTTGATAATTTCAACCCGGGTGTTGAAGCCGTTCAGTTATTTTATAAAACATTAAAAAGATTATCATTAAACGGGAAACGGCCGGTCATTGCTATTTCCGGAAACCACGATTCCCCAAATCTTATTGATGCGCCCGATCCTCTGGCCCGTGAATGCGGGATTATCCTCATCGGCCATCCTAAAGCCATCATCACTCCTTTTGAACTGGAACATTTCAAAATTTCAAAATCTGCGGAAGGATTTATTGAAATTACTTTCAAAAATTATGATTTTCCCGTAAGAATTCTTCACACGCCTTATGCCAACGAAATCAGGCTGAAACAATATTTCGGCGAACAAAAAGAAGCAGAACTCAATAAAGTTCTTGCAGAGCACTGGCAGAAAAATGCAGATGAGTTTTGTGATGAAAAAGGAGTAAACCTGTTGATGGCCCATTTGTACATGAACAAAAAAGGATCTCCTCTTCTCGATGAACCCGAAGGCGAAAAACCTCTTAAAATAGGAAATGCAGACCTCGTCTTCTCAGACAGCATTCCTTCTCAGATTCAATATACCGCACTGGGACATCTTCACCGCTTTCAGAATATCGGAACCGATGAAAAACCGGTTGTGTATTCATCTTCTCCCCTTTGCTACAGTTTCAGTGAAGCAGGACAAACCAAATATATCGCTATTATTGAAGCTGAGCCAGGCAAAACGGTTCAGTTTGAAAAAATTCCGGTCAGAAACGGCAAATGCCTCGAAAGGAAAAGCTTTGACTGTATCGAGAAAACAGTGGAATGGCTGAACGCCAATCAGAATACTTTTGTAGAACTGACTCTGGAAAGCGAAACCTTCCTGAAAGCTGATGAAAGAAAACGCTTGTACCAGTCACACAACGGGATTGTCCATCTCATTCCCAAAGTTAAAGATCAGGAATTAAAAGAAAACCAGCTTCGGGATATCAACCTTAATCAGGATATCCAGTCTTTGTTCAGAGATTATTTTAAATCCAAAAATGGTGGACAGGAAGCCAACCAGGAACTCATCAATCTGTTTAACGAAATTCTTAATCCGTAATTTATGATTCCGATTCAGCTTACTTTAGAAGGCATTTATTCTTATCAGGAACGTCAGAAAATAGATTTTGAACATCTTACGGAAGCAGTGCTTTTCGGAATTTTCGGAGCCGTAGGTTCAGGGAAATCTTCCATTTTAGAAGCGATCTCCTTTGCACTTTATGGCGAAACCGAAAGACTCAACGCAAAAGACCGACGTGCTTATAATATGATGAACCTGAAATCAAATCGATCTTATATTGAGTTTGATTTTATCAATTCTGAAAATAAAAAATACCGTGCAACACGAGAATTCAAGAGAAATTCTAAAAACTTCGAAGATGTAAAAACGCCGTCAGTCACATTTTATGAATGGAAAAACGAAAACTGGATTCCGCTTGATCATTCGAATGCAGAGCAGATTGTAGGATTAAGCTATGCCAATTTTAAACGGACCATCATCATTCCGCAGGGACAGTTTAAAGAATTCCTGGAACTCGGGGCTGCCGACCGCACGAATATGATGAAAGAGATTTTTGGGCTTCAGCGCTATGATCTTCAGAACAATGTTTCGCTGATCAATGCTAAAACCCGTTCAGAACTGGATCAGCTTGAAGGGCAGCTGAAAGGGTTTGAAGAGATATATGAAGAACGGATTTCATCAATGAAGGAAAACCTTGCATTAGAACAGAAGAAATTCGAAGAAATCCTGAAAAATTTCAGGGAGACGGAAAATATTTATTCCAGGCTGAAGAGTTTAAAAGAAGACTTTGAAGTAATGGAAGAGAAGAAAGCTCATTTTCAAAAGCTTTCCGAACAAAAAGAACATGTTGATATTCTGGAAATAAAAACGGAACGTTACGACCGGATCTCCCGAATTTTCAAACCTTTATTTTCTGAAAAAAACAAGCTTGCTAAAGAGATTGAGGCGCAAATCCGGCTCAGGGAACAACAACTGATTATTGTAAAGGCCACTGAACTTCAGTTTGAAAACCTAAAAAACAGACTTGCCGCCATACAGCCTCAGTATGAAGTTTTGCATCAATCGAAAATGCAGGAAATTGATTTAGGACTGATTTTACAGATGATAAAAGTTTCCGAAGAAATTAAAATCCTTAAGGATAGGACCGAAAACGGTTCACAAAAAGTAAAAGAAGTGGAAGATTTTTTGAAAAAAATCCAAGAGAATATTGATACTCTTTCTAAAAAATCGGAACAGCTGAAGCCCGGAAAAATTGATCCGGGATTACTTATGAACGTAGGAAACTGGTTTCTGGAACACAAAAAATTAAATGAAAACCTGAACAGCCAGAATAAAAAAACTGATGCTAAAAAAAATGAAATGGTTGCCATTTCTGAAGAGCTTGAGCTTTTGAAAATCAATTCTGAAACCTTTAAAGATGATTTCAGGATTCAGATTCAAGAACTGGAAAATCAGAAAAAACTCCTTTCCGACAAACGGAATCAGCTGGAAGTTCAGCAGAAACTTTCACATTTTGCCAGCGAACTGCATGAGGGAGAGGCCTGTCCGCTCTGCGGTGCCCTGGAGCATCCGAATATGGTGGAATATCATGACGTAACCTCAGAATTACATGAAATTCGGCAGCAAATCGATCAGCTTGATCTTCGGAAAGAACATATTCAGAGACAAATATCAGAAGCGGAAAAAATTCTTGAACGCAAAAAAATCTTTGAAGCACAGCATAAATATGAAGAGGAGCAGCTAAAACAAATTCAGATTGAGATCGAAAATCATCTTAAAAATTTTATCTGGAAAGAATTTAATGCTAATGATGAAACTGATTTTCAACAAAAAAGACAACATTCTTTCACTATCGAAAAGCAAATTGAAGAACTGAACGTGCAGATCGCCGCAGAACAGAAAAATCTTGAAAAAGAAAGAAGCAACCTCGACAGCTACAACAAAGCCCTCGAAAAATTCAGGCTGGAGGAAGCAAAAAAAGAAGAGCAGATCAAAACCAATGAAGCTAACCTTAAAATCCTTGAATGGAAAAATTATGCTGAAAAATCTGTTTTGGAAATAGAAGAAATATTTAATAAACTTTCAGAATCCAACCGTGAAACAGAGCAGAATTACCAGCAATTAATTAAAGAAGAAAAGGAAATTTCACCCAAACTGGCAGAACAAAAAGCCATTTTCAGCCAACTGGAAAAACGAATTTCCGAGCTTGAAAAGGAAATCACAGACAACAAGCTTTTAATTGAAAAAGCATTAGCCGAGCAGCAATCTGACGAGCAAAAAGTACTTGGAATTCTGGAAGAGGAAATTGATGTTCAGGAAGCAAAAGATCTTATTCAGGAATTTAAAATTAAGTTTCAAACGTTGAAAAACAGCATCTCTGAACTGGAGCAGAAATTAAAAGATTTTACCTTTGACCGGGAAGAATTTTCTGCAGTTGAAAGCCTTTTTGCCTCTCTTGAAACTGAAGTAAAAACAGCCAATGATACTGTTGTAAAAATCACATCGGAAATTGAACGGCTGGAAGAAGAGTTTAAGAAAAAAGAAGATCTTTTAAAACATTTATCACAGCTTCAGAAACGGGCGGAAAATCTTAAAACCATGACCAATCTTTTTAAAGGGGCCGGATTTGTGCAGTATGTTTCTTCCATTTACCTGCGGCAGCTTTGTGACCATGCGAATGTACGTTTTCACAGGATGACAAGAAATCAGCTGAGTCTGCAGCTTAACGATAATAATGAATTTGAAATCATCGATTACCTCAACGAAGGCCGCAGCAGAAGCGTGAAAACTCTTTCCGGCGGCCAGGCTTTCCAGGTTTCCCTGAGTCTGGCTTTGGCTTTGGCAGAAAGCGTTCAGAGCAATGCAAAGGCAGAAAAAAACTTCTTTTTTATTGATGAAGGTTTCGGAACTCAGGATATGGAATCTGTGAATATTGTTTTTGAAACGCTTGTGAATCTTCAGAAAGAAAACAGGATTGTGGGTATCATTTCCCATGTGGAAGAGCTGAAGGAAAAAATTCCTGTATCGCTTAACATCATCAAGGATGAAGAAAAAGGCAGCCAGATTGAAATCATATAACTTTATTAACTGTAGTTGAATCATGCAAAATCTACCACTTATACTAAAACCCGGAAAAGTAAAAAGTTCTATTTTACTGGTAATCAGTATCGGATTTGTTGCTTTAGGAATTTCCCTGCTGGACAGGAATATGCTTATTGCGATTCTGAACATTGTATTTTTCGGTCTCTGTTTTACCGTTTTTCTTCTCAACCTGATACCCGGTTCCTCCTATCTGAAAATTGATGATAAGGGAATTGAGATGAAAAATCTTTTCAGGACAACCTTTATTCCTTGGCAGGCGGTGAATTCTTTTAAAACAAAATGGGTAGCTTTCAATAAGCTTGTCGTTTTTGACCTTAATAAAAATCTCGCCGGAGAAAAGCTGAAACGTCGACAGGGCGGTTTTCCTGACACGTACGGAATGTCCGCAACAGCGCTTGCCAAACTTCTGAATGAATACAAAGTAAAGTTTGATCCTTCCGTATAAAATAAAATTCCGCTGACTTTTTTCAGCGGAATTTTTGGAGTCTTTCTAAATTTGGAATTTATTTTTACCGTTAAGACATTAAGTTTTTTTAGCTTAAAAAGCTTAAGCTGAAATTCTTACTATTAAATCTAAGAATAAACAGAGTTTATTTTAATTTAGAAAATTAAGAAACGCTATAGAAATTTATTGAATAAAATTTAACGAGCGCTCATTATTTTACCTGCGGTCCTACTTTTTCACCGAATAATTCGATGGATGTTCTCATGATGGCATTTTCCGGAGCACCCACATCCATATGCCCTATGAATCTTGTAATCCCGAAAATCTCTTTCATATAAGCAATTTTGTCGGCAACTTCATTGGCATTTCCGATAAACAATGCACCATCTTCGCTTCTTCCGCCCTCATACTGCATTTTGGTGTAGGGAGCCCAACCTCTTGATGACCCGATTCTGTCCATCTGTGATTTATAATTGTGGAAATATCCGTCAATCACTTTCGGATCTTCACTTACAAAAGTATGCGAGTGAATGGCAATCTGCATTTCCGATTCCGGATGTCCGGCTTTAAGGTATTCCTGCTTGTAAAAATCTATTAAATTTTTAAACTGTATCGGCATTCCGCCAATAATCGCCACTACTAAAGGCATCCCTAATTTTGCAGCGTTTAAGACAGATTTTGGTGTTCCGCCAACGGCTCTCCAGATCGGCAGTTTTCCGCCATTTTTAGCTCTTGGGTAAACCGTCTGATTCTTCATCGGCGCACGAAGTTTTCCAGACCATGTAACGTTTTCTTCTGAATTGATCTTTAACAGCAGCTCCAGTTTTTCATCGAAAAGCTCTTCATAATCATTCAAAGAATATCCATAAAGCGGAAAAGATTCAATGAAACTTCCCCGGCCCACGAAAATTTCTGCCCTTCCGTCTGAGATCAGATCAAGTGTTGCAAAATCTTCATATACTTTTACGGGTTCGGAAGAACTCAAAACCGTTACCCCGCTTGCAAGCTTTATATTGTTGGTAACACTTGCAGCAGCGGCCAGAACGATTTCCGGAGATGAAACCGCATAATCGGGACGGTGATGTTCTCCCATGGCAAAAACATCAATTCCTACCTCGTCCATAAGTTTTACCTGATCAATTATTTCACGGATTTTAATTCCCGCATCTTTATATTTTCCGGTTGACTGATCCATTGATAGATCGCCAAACATTCCGATACCTAATTCCATATTGTTGATTTTATGATACAAAGGTACTTTATCCAAAAACCAGGTACATTGATCTTTGATAAGAAACGAATTGCCGAATCTACAGCCTGCTTTTAAGTTTCAGAAACTGTTTTTCGAAAAGATGATAAGATAATATAGCAAAGATGACCGAAGAAATAAATGAGTAGAGAACAATTACGATCCAATTCCATTCAAACCGGTTTCCGATTTTCACAAACAGCATGATGAAAATGGGATGAAGCAAATAGAGCCCGTAGGTGTATTTTCCCAGCTTTGCGAGAATGCTTTTATCGGAAATTTTAAAAACATTGTGCGTTCCAAGCGTAGATAATATCAATCCTGAAAACAAAATACTTAACAGAAATGAGGTGATTTTAGGATCGGAGATAATTCGGGTGTTGCCCATCAAAACAATTATTATCAGAACGAATAAAGCGTAGAAGTACTTATAAACCGCAGGAATCTGTTCCAGCTTTTTAATAATATCTTTTCTGAAAACAAAAATATAAGCCGGAATTCCACCAAACGCAAAGTAATGAATGTTGGTAAAAAGATCCAGTGTAATGATCCCATAATGTTGATACGCTGCCTGCATCACAAATGAGAAAATGATACATCCTAAGAGCAGTTTTGGAATGTTTTTTAATGACATCCAGTAGAAAGCAAGTCCCCAGAAGATATAGAAGTGTTCTTCAATACAGAGCGACCAGATAACGTTTAACGGTGAAACATTGGGAAATGTACCCATCCACATCTGCTTGTAATTTTCCAGGAAGGTAAATGTCAAAAACCAGTTGGGTTCATATCCTTCATCGGAATAGGAAATATGAAAAAAATCAAGGACAAAAGGTGTGCAGAAGGCCAATACAACCATTGCATAATACAAAGGCCATATTCTTAATATTCTTCTGGCAAAAAACTTTTTCAGGTCAATTTTTACCGGAGCGTTTATTTTTTCAATGATGAGAATGTAAGTAATTAAAAAGCCGCTCAATACAAAGAAAAAAGAAACACCAATTCCTCCTTCTTTAGCAAAAATATAAAGAAAACTGTCTTTTGAAACCGGTGAATGGTGCAGAAAAACCAACAAAAAAGACAGAAACCTCAACGAATCAAACGTATGAAAGTGTACTCTGTCTTTTTGTATAAAATTCATTCTAAGGCAGGAATTATTTTTTCAGATATAAATCGAAATAATCTGTTACTTTCTGCATAAGGTGAACCCTGTCTTTTCCAATTACATTGTGCGGATGTCCCGGATACACAAAATAATCTACCTGTACCCCGTTATCAACAGCAGATTTGATAAACTTAACCGAATGCTGCCAAACCACCACATCGTCCTGCGCTCCATGAATCATTAATAATTTACCTTTCAGATTCTGAACTTTATCCAGAAGATTGGATTTTGCATAACCCTGCGGATTTTCCTGCGGCGTATCCATATATCTTTCTCCGTACATGATCTCGTACATGCTCCAGTCGATCACCGGGCCGCCCGCAACGCCCACTTTAAAGACTTCAGGATGACGAAGCATAAAGCTCGTAGTCATAAATCCTCCGAAGCTCCATCCGTGAATTCCCATTCTTTCAGAATCAACATACGGTAATGATTTCAGGTAATCTACGCCTTTCATCTGGTCATTCATTTCGGTAGTTCCCAAATTTCTGAAAACCGCCTGCTCGAATTTCAATCCTCTGTTTGCGGAGCCTCTTCCATCCATTGTAAAGATGATGTATCCGTTCTGGGCCATATATTCGTACCACAGATTTCCGGATGCCGGGAAAGAATTGGTAATTAACTGCAAGTGCGGGCCATTGTACAAATACACGATTACCGGGTATTTTTTAGAGGCATCAAAATTGGTCGGAAGAATGATCTTTCCATATAACGGGGTGCCGTCGTCAGCTTTTAATGTTACGTTTTTAATTTCCGGTCGCTGGTAATTTTTCAGCGGGTTTTCTGCCGTTAAAATCGTATTTGATTTCAGGTTGCTGGTATTGATGATATTCGCTACCCTCGGAGTTGTTGCATTGCTGTACATATCGTACAAATGGTTTCCGTCAGTGCTCAAAATTCCCGTGTGAACGCCGTCTGCATTATCCAGTCGCTGCATTTTGAAATTGGTCCAATTTATTCTGTACAAATGCTTCTCCAGCGGAGTTTCTTTCGTGGAAGTAAAATAAATTTCTTTTTTCTTTTCATTAAAGCCTAAAATATCGGTAACGAGCCAGTCTCCTTTGGTAATCTGTGCAATTAACCCTTTTTCCAGGCTGTAATGAAATAAATGGTTATAACCTGTTCTCTGGCTCTGCCAGATGAAATCTGTATTGGAATTCGGGAAGAAGGTAAGCGGATGCTGAGGTTCTACGTATTTATCGCTGGTTTCTTCAAATAATGTTTTCACAAAATTTCCTATTGCAGCATCATACTGGTTCAGCTTCAGATGGTTCTGCCCTCTGTTCAGTACCCCAACAAAAATATATTTCGAATCCGGGCTCCAGGTAACTGCCGTTAAATACTGGTCTTTTTCGCCTTCAATTTTTAAAAATGTGGTTGATTGATTTTTAATATTAAACACACCCAACATCACCTGATGAGAAGTCTGTCCTGCCATCGGGTACTTGATATTGTGATTCACTGCGGGTGTTACAGACCAGTCAATGATCGGGTAATCTGCAACCATGGTCTGATCCATTCGGTAAAAAGCTACACTTTCGGAATTTGGTGCCGGAAAAATCCCTGTATCAATCCCGAATTCATTGCGGTGAACATTGGATGCTCCGTTCAGGATATTTTCATCCGTATCATTGGTAACGGCGATGGTTTTACCATTTTTATTGACAAATAAATTATTCTTTACCGTAAAGGCGAACGTCTGGTTATCTCCAAAAATCTTAAAATCAGAAGCATTCTGATCCATTTCGATCTGATCTTTTATTTTCCAGTCGCTTCCGGATTTCTCAATCCACGTCATCTTTCCGGCAGTATTAAAATACCCTCTGGAATTGCTGATGAATTTAATCTGCGGTACGGCTTTTAATTTATTTTCCGAAAGACTTCTGTTGAGCTGTGTTACAGAAACCAGTGTATCCTGCTTATTGGTTTTCAGGTCCGTAATAAGGTAACCTCCTTTCACAGCCTGAATGTAGGATTTTCCATCTGCAGACCATGAAAACTGGGAAATATTTTTCACTGCAAGATTACTTCTCAACCCATTCACAGCCTCTGCCATCGTAAATTTCTGAGTCTGGGCAAATGCAGAATTCCCCAGAAGAAGCATCAGTAAAGAAAATTTATATAATTTCATTTGTAAAAATTTGAATCCTCCAAAAATAAGAAATAAATACGAACCGTTAAGAAAATGTTAAAATAAAACACTACTTAAGGAATTGTGGTATTTATGGCTAAATATTCCCTACCTTCTTGTTATGGAATTATGGAATAAGTGAAAATTTTTAATTAAAATTTAAATAAATCATTTCTTATCCTACGTCAATGAAACAAACCTGTTTCTGATCTAAATTTGCATCATTAATAACAATCAAAATTACAAAACAATGGCAACAAAATGGACATTAGACCCGGCACATAGCGAACTTACTTTTAAAGTAAAACACATGATGATTTCCAACATCAAAGGAAACTTCACCGATTTCACTGCGGAAATCGATGCTGAAGACGATAGTTTCGCCAACGCTAAAACGACTGCAACCATTCAGACAGCTTCTATCTCTACCCATAACACAGACAGAGACAACCACCTAAGATCTGCCGAATTCTTCAACACAGAAGCAAATCCTACGATTACTTTTGAATCTTCAGCTCTGAACAATGAAGTAACAGGAAATCTTACCATCAACGGAATTACAAAACCCGTAACATTGGATGTTGATTTCAACGGAATCAATGTAGATCCTTGGGGAAATACAAAAGCAGGTTTTTCTTTTGAAGGAAAAATCAACAGAAAAGATTTCGGACTGAACTGGAACGCTGCTCTTGAAGCAGGAGGCGTAATGGTAAGTGAAGAAGTAAAAATCGCCGGTGAATTACAGTTTGTAAAACAGGCATAATAATGCTACAGGGCTTTTGGGAGTCCCGAAGGGACGACCTAGAACAGAATCGGATGCTAATCCGATTTAAAAAAACAGACGAGCCCCGAAGAGACGACTTATTTCAGAACAGGATGCCAATCCTGTTCCATAACAAAATACAATTAAACATAAAAGGTTCAGGGATCAAAAGCCTTGAACCTTTTTAATGAAATATAAAATAAAAATGAACCTCAACGATCTCCAAAACATAAGCGACCATTTCAACAATACCGAAAAAATGCCGGTATTATTTCTCGGACACGGCTCTCCGATGAATGCTATCGAAGAAAATCAGTTTGTACAGGGATTCCGTAAGGCCGCTGCTGAGATTCCGAAACCGAATGCTATTTTATGCATTTCGGCACACTGGTTCACCAACGGAACTAAAGTGACCGCCATGTCGATGCCGAGAACCATTCATGATTTTGGTGGTTTCCCACAGGCTTTGTTCAATGTACAGTATCCTGCTCCGGGAGCTCCTGAAATGGCAAAAGAGACGGCTGAACTTTTGAAACCTGTTCTTGTTGAAGAAGACCACAACTGGGGACTGGATCACGGCGCATGGTCTGTCCTTAAACACATGTATCCCAAAGCGGATATTCCGGTAATCCAGATGAGCATTGATTATTCAAAACCTCCGCAATACCATTTTGATTTAGCTAAAAAGCTGAATAAACTTCGTGAAAAAGGAATATTAATTATCGGCAGCGGAAATATCATTCATAATTTAAGGCTTATCGACTGGAGAAATATCAATACCGTTGGAGCGGGATGGGACTGGGCGATTGAAGCACGGGAAAAAACCAACAACTGGCTTTTGGACGGGAATTTTAAAAATATTATTGATTATAGCCAACAGGGAATTTCATTACAGTACGCTGTTCCGACTCCTGATCATTATCTTCCTTTAATTTATACCCTGGGATTAAGAACCTCATCTGATGAACTGTCTTTATTCAATGATGAACTGATTGGCGGTTCGCTTAGCATGACAAGCGTAAGAATTGGCTGATTTCTGAACATAAAAAAATCGAGGGATAAAAATCCCCCGATCTTAGGATATGCGTAAAGTTGTTTAGATTCTTGTGATACCAACAACGTGTGGCTGACCATTAGTCGGCTGGTAGATTTCCACAATTGCCTGCCACATAACCTCTGCAGGTGGCATTGAAGCGTCGCACTTGAAACGGTAGTTTGTTCCGTTTACCACTTGTGTTGATACTTCGTAAGGTTTGTATTGTACACCTACAAATCCTCTCATTGCTTCGTCAAATACTTGTTGATCTTCCGGAGTTAGAGGGTGAAATGCTGTCCATCCTCCTACTAATGTTTCTTGTTGTTCTGTCATGATTAATATTTTTGTTTTCCTACTCGTAAGGCCTTTCGGATACGCCCCGTTTGAATGGTTTCTGGCTCCATAGTTTTAGTTTTAATTTCTCTCAATACAAATAATTGTAAAATTATTCAATGTAAAGTCCGAAATGTTTTGTTGTGATCACATGACAAAGCTACTCCAGAAAACAGATAAATGATAGAGTAGATATACTCAATTTTACATTACGTATAATTACTTAATTGCCAATTGCAAAAATCAAAAAGACAGCAATAATTATCGCTGTCTCTATTTTCATTTTTCTATGATGAATTACTGTACCGCCTGTAAAACATTGATATTACCATATCCGTAATCAGAATTCGGTGTAGGATAATAGGTGGCAGACTGCCGCATTTTGTTCAGTACCTGATCTCTCGTCCATGAAAGATTTTTAGACCATACCAAAGCGGCAATTCCTGCGGTAGAAGCAGTCGCTACTGAAGAGCCGCCCACATAATCAGTTTGTCCGTTATAATAACTCATCACCGGAATACTGTTTCCCGAAGCTCTTTCCATTTGGTACGTAAAATCAATCTCGGCACCGGAGTGGCAGACATCACATTTCTGATTGGATGTATTTTCTTTTACTCCCGTTACGGCTTGCGTTTCAGCCATCCATGCCGGGAAAATAACACCTACAAAATTGGTGAAGCTGGTAGAAGTTCCGCCTGCACAGAAAATTAATTTCCCTTTTGAATAGGCATATTTCACGCCGTCTTCAATTTTTCCGACTGAGAAAATATGGCCCATCGACATGGATATAATTTTTACACTGTTATTATTTCCTAATTCTGTGAAGGCGATTTTCACTCCATTTTGTTCATGATAACCATCCAGAACGACATTGGAAGCGGCTCTGTATGTTACCAGATTAGCGTTGTAAGCGACACCTACTGGTTGTCCCATATTATTTCGGGGGGCAGCCATTGCAGAAGCCATACTGGTTCCGTGTCCGCATTGATCTGCTGAGCCGTCGTATCCTGTGCTCCACGGCCATATGGAATCTACATACACCCCGTTTTTGCTGATAGTTCTGCCTGAAGACAATCCGTTATTGAAGCTGGAGCCTAACAGTGACTGTTCAGAAGAAACACCGCTGTCGATCACGCCGATGGTAATTCCTGCTCCGGTGCTGTAACTCCATGCATTGATAATATTGTGTTTGGCGAAAGACCACGGAGCTTTGGCATTGGGAGTTACGGTTGTGTAATCTGATGCGCTCAAAGCAGTGGACTCGAATCCGCATCCTGATGACGAGCTGCTGGATTTGGCAGTTCCGTTCAGTTTTCTTTCATTTTCAAAATAGCAGTAGTCGGCAGGTTCTACATAGCGGATATTTTTCATTTTGCGCAAAGCAATAACCGTCTCCTGCTTTTCGATGGCAACATCCATCTGATTGAGGTACGGATCGGAAGACAATACAATCCTGTCGCTTTTTCCTTCATACTGTTCAATCACTTTTAAAATATCCGCTTCAATAGATTTGCTGTCCGGAGTCTGACTTCTGTCAAAAGATGAACCAAATCCTATGGATGCAATTTTATTTCCCTGAAAAATAGCACTCCATACAAAATGATCGGAAGATTCTTTCCATGAAAACCTGCCTTTGGTTCTGATGGTTTCATTAATTTTTTCATTAATCTGTTTTGCAGAAAGCGGATCTTTCTGAGTGATTTCCATATCCGCAGGGGTATTCTGCAGATCATCTCTGTTACATGCTGTAAAAACAAAAAACAGCATGAGTACTAAAAATACATTTTTCTTCATATAAAATAATATTTTGATTGGTAAACCAAGATATCACTTTACATTGAATTACAGAACCTTAAAGATTAATTTTTTCCGTATTTTTATTATGCTGAAAATAATATTTATTGAAAATTATAAGGTTTTCTCGTAGCAGACGCTTTTTTCAATCCCGATGTATTGCCCGTAATTGGGAATTCTGATATAGCCGCTTTTCTCATAAACGGAAAGAGCCTCGTTCTGTTCCAGTGAAGTTTCCAGTACCGCTTTTTTATAGTGTAACTCTTTTGCCCATTTTTCAAGTTCTTTTACAATAGCAGTTGCTAAACCTCTCTTTCTGAAATCAGGATGGGTGTACATCCTTTTGATTTCTACCGTATCATCTTCAAACTTTTTGAAAGCACCACATGCCGCCGGAGTTTCATCAACGTAAACCACGATGCAATTTTTAATCATGTCAATATTATTAAACTGATTATAAAATGACTGGTCTTCACCATTTCGGATTGCCAGATCAGCATCTAAAAGTTGTACCAAATCCCGAAAATCTTTGCCGGAAGAATCGGTTCTCTGAATTTTCATAACTAAATTTTTATTGGTTTAAAAGCCAAAAGCTCCTTCGTCCGGAGCTTTTGGACTATTATTTTTTAGGCATCATTGGAGGTGGCGGACCATCCGATACAGGAGGAGGTGGAGAAGTTAAATACCCCTTCTTCACGAGATCGTTATTAATTATTTCAGTAACTTTCATTGCCCAGTTACCTGATGCTGTCTGAATTTCGTGTACCATATCCTGTGAATGACGAATCATTTTTCTTCCTAGATCTGACTTGTAGAAAACAAGTAACTCATCAACCTCAGGTTCTGTAAATCTGCTCGCATATATGTCAATCACATTGTTTATAAGTTCGTCAATAGTAATTTTCTGTTCGAGAGCGGTCCATTCAGATTCAGGGACATTATCATACTTTTTCTTATAAGTAGCAATCACCTCTTTTGGAATTCTCTTAGAAATAGGAAAAGCCCCACTCAGAGAAATTAATTCTTTGATTTTCTCCTGCTTTGTCTGAGCATATGAAAATGTCATGCATAACAGCACAAAAAGAACAGCTATCTTTTTTATCATATTATTAATTTACAACGAATTTCCTTTCATTAATCAATTCTGCGATCGCAAGCATATCTTCACCAATCAATCGGTCATCTTCCAGTTTCGTAACTTTTGATCGTAGAATAGCGAAGTTTTCTTCAATAATCTTAGAACATTTTGCCGGTCTCCTGAATTCTAAGCCCTGTGCGGCAAACATCAATTCAACAGCTAAAATATTCACCAGATTCCCCAGAACCTGATTAAACTTCCTTCCCGAAATACTTCCCATGGAAACATGGTCTTCCTGTCCGAGACTGGTAGGAATGGAATCTGCAGAAGCCGGGAAGCATAATGTTTTATTCTCCGTCACCAAAGCTGCTGAGGTGTATTGCGGGATCATAAATCCGGAGTTTAGCCCCGAACTTTCGGTTAATAATCTTGGTAAGCCATATTTTCCTTCCAGCAATAAATAACTTCTTCTATCGGAAATATTTCCCAGTTCAGCGGCCGCTAAAGTAGCGTAATCCAGTGGCAACGCCATCAGCTGACCGTGGAAATTGCCTCCTGAGATTGATTCTTCAGCACTTAAAACAATCGGGTTATCCGTTACGGAATTCAATTCTGTTTCAGCCATCATTTTCAGGTGTTCGAAAGCATTTCTGCTTGCCCCGTGAACCTGAGGAACACATCGCATAGAATATGGATCCTGAACACGTTCGCAATCTTCGTGAGCCTGGAGGTTTTCTGAACCTTTTAAAAACTTCAGCATTCTTGCGGCTACTTTTTTGCTGCCTTCAAAAGGTCTGATCTCATGGAGCTCTTTCTTGAAAGGACTTGCAGAACCTCTGTACGCTTCAAGGCTCATGGCTGCCGTCATATCAGCAAGATCCAGTAAATATTCGAATTTTTCTAATCCTTTTATGGCGTGTGCTAAGATAAACTGGGTTCCGTTAATCAGTCCCAACCCTTCCTTCGGACCCAGCGATAATGGCAAAAGATTGTTTTTCTCTAAAATTTCTGCGGTAGGAAAAATTTCGTCTCCAACCCATACTTTTCCTAATCCCAAAAGCGGTAATACCAAATGGGCAAGCGGAGCAAGATCGCCGGAAGCGCCAACAGATCCCTGCTCGGGAACGACCGGGATGATATCTTTTTCCAGCATCAGGATCATTCTCTCAATCACTTCTAAAGAAACTCCCGAAAATCCTTTAGACAAAGCATGAACTTTAGCAATCATCATGATTTTTGAAAGTTCTTTATCAATGGGTTTTCCCACCCCTACCGCATGGGAAATAATAAGATTATATTGTAAAAGCGCCGTTTCATCCGCTGAAATTTTCGTATCGCAAAGGGGTCCGAAGCCTGTATTGATTCCATAGACACAACGGTCTGACTCTACAATTTTCCGAACATTTTTCTGCGATTTTAAAATTTGCTCTTTTGCTGCTTTATTAAGTTTAGCTTTATTGGGAGTTTTACAGATCTCCAGGACATCATGAAAACTTAAAATATCTACGCCGTATATCATTCTCTAAATTTTGTCTTAAAATTACACATTTAACCATAACTGGGAAAGCTTATTTTACCTGATGAAAATTTTCTGAAAACGAGCAGATTAATTTCCTATTTTTACCGCCGAATTAAAAAATTAATATCCTTATGAAATTCAAAACATTGATGCTTGCATTTGTTTTAGTAAGTACAGCTTCATTCGCTCAGAAAGTGAAATACGCCAAAGAAGAAATTAAAAAGATGGAACAATACCTTTTCAATGAAGGTTTTAACATGCCATCGCCTAAGAAAACTTCAACTGTTATTTTAAAAGACGGAAGTGTTCACAAAGGTTTCTGCAGCAAAACAGACTCCAAAAAAGGACAAATTTTTCAAGTTTCGCTGAAAGACAGCATCACAAAAAAGACAGAAACTTTCGATGCTGATCATATCGCTGAAATGTACATTTACCCAAGCAATGCAGAGAAAATCGCAAAGGTTACCAAATACATGGGAAATATCAGGAATTACAGCACCCGAAAGCTTACCAAAACCACCAACAGCGACAGAATCTATTTCGTGAACCAGACGGTTTCATTAAAAAATAAAAAAGACGATAAAGAATTCCTGATGCAGGTAATCAATCCGGGATTTGATGATATTATTTCTGTTTATCACGATCCCAGGGCGAAAGAAACGGGTGGTGTTTCATTTGGGTACGGGCCTCAGCTGGGAGGTGGTGTTATCAAATCTTTTTATGTAAAAAAGGGCGATAAAGTATTGTGGCTACATAAGGATGACTTTGAAGAGAACTATGATTTTCTTTTCGGAGACAATGCGGAATTCATGAAAAAATATCCGAAAAATTCCGTAGAATGGGATTATTTCAGCTTTTTGGTGAATGAATATACGTCAATGAGCAACGGATAAAAATATATTAAATATTACAAATGCTGTCTGAATTACGGGCAGCATTTTTTTTTCAAATATTTGTAATCTTTAAAAATTAACATAAATTCTGAAACTGTGGTGATTCTACAGCTTTTTTTATGCCTTTAAATTCCTTAAATTTGTTATATGAATCCCTCCTTAGAATTACAGCTGAAAACTTTACCATCTGAACCCGGCGTTTATCGTTATTATGATAAAAACGATCAGCTGCTGTATGTCGGTAAGGCAAAAAACCTGAAGAAAAGAGTACTTTCCTATTTCAACAAAACCCTTTCCGGTTACCGTACAAGAATTATGGTCGGAAAGATCAACCGTCTGGAAACCACGATTGTTAACAGCGAATATGATGCGCTTTTATTAGAAAATAATCTCATTAAAGAACATCAGCCGTTTTATAATGTCATGCTGAAGGATGACAAAACTTATCCGTGGATCTGTATCAAAAATGAAGATTTCCCGAGAATCTTTTTAACAAGAACCAAAATCAAGGACGGCTCCGAATATTACGGGCCTTATGCCAAAGTTCGTCCCGCAAAAATTTTACTGGATACCATCAAACATATCTATAAACTGAGAACCTGTAATCTTAATCTGGCTCCTGCGAAGATTGAGGAAGGAAAATACAAAGTCTGCCTGGAATATCATATTAAAAACTGCGAAGGCCCATGTGAAGGACTGGAAAGCAAAGAAGACTATGATGAAAAGATCGACGCGATCCGCGGGATTATAAAAGGAGACTTCCGAAAGGCAAAGGAATATCTCATGAACCAGATGATGAAATATGCCACGAACCTGCAGTTTGAAAGTGCACAGATTGTGAAGGAAAGACTGGATGCGCTTGAAGATTATCAGGCTAAAAACACAGTTGTAAACCCAAGTATTGATGACGTGGATGTTTTTGGAATGACCAGTGATGAAACAGCCGCTTATGTAAATTTTTTTAAAATCAGAAACGGGAACATCATTCAGAGTTTTACGACCGAAATCAAAAAAATCCTTGAGGAAACCGATGAAGAAATTATGGAGCAGGCTTTGGTTGAGATCCGTCAGAAATTTGATTCGGATTCTAAGGAAGTGTTGCTGCCTTTCCATCTGGGTATTGAAATCCCGAATGTTAAATTAATCGTTCCTAAAGTAGGAGATAAAAAACGTATTGTAGAGCTTTCCGAAAAAAATGCAAAAGAATATCGCCTGGAAAAACTGAAGCAGGTACAGATTGTAGATCCGGAAAGACATACGAACCGCATCATGGCAGAAATGCAGAAATTGCTCAGAATGCCTGTAGAACCAAGACACATCGAAGGTTTTGATAACTCAAATATCCAGGGAACGAATCCTGTTTCCGCATGTGTTGTTTTTAAAGACGGGAAGCCCAGCAAAGCTGATTATAGAATTTTCCACCCGAAAACCGTAGAAGGGCCGAATGATTTCGCCACCATGGAAGAAGTCATATACCGACGCTATAAAAGAATGCTGGATGAAGGAGAAAGTTTACCGCAGTTAATCGTAATCGACGGAGGAAAGGGCCAGCTTTCTTCAGCGGTAAAAAGTTTGCGTTTATTGGGATTATACGGTAAAATTACCATCATCGGAATTGCAAAAAGGCTGGAAGAGCTTTTCTTTCCGGAAGATTCTATTCCATTATATTTGGATAAAAAATCCGAAACGCTAAAAATCCTGCAGAGAGTCCGTGACGAAGCGCACCGGTTTGGCGTAAAACATCACAGAACGAGAAGAAAAAATTCAACAATAAAATCTGAGCTGGAAGAAATTCCCGGCGTGGGCGGAAGAACAATTGAACTCCTTTTGTCTAAATTAAAATCCGTCAAAAGAATTAAAGAATCAAGCCTGGAAACTTTGGAAGAGATTCTAGGGAAAAGCAAGGCTAAAATAGTGTATGAATTTTTTAATAACGAATAGAACAAAAAGGTTGGACATTTCCAACTTTTTTATTATGTGAAATTATTTCTTTACAAATATTTCTTTAAAATATTCACCATTGGCTTTTGGCATTTCAATGACGATATTTCCGTTTTCATAATATCCTAAAGTTGCCTCTCCGTTCTGTAATTTCACTCTGAAAACATCAGCCTTTGTTGTTGTTTTAAAAGTGGCATACGGTGAAGAACTGTTTGAATTTACCAGAATAAACTGATTACTGTCCAACTGCACTTTCATTAGATCAGCTTTACCGTTACTGAATGTTACGGCATTATTATCGGATGAAGCCGAGCTTGCGCTTTCTGCTTCTTTTGTCTCAGCAACCGAAGATGTTTTGGTAGCAGTTGTATTACTAACCCTTGTCTGAACTACCGGACTGGAAGAAGAAACCGACATAAAAGTCTGTTTAAGAGCATCCTGGAAACCTTCTTTAAATTCTTTAATATTAGAAGCCCCTTTTATAGAAGATATTACTTTGTCATTACAGTCTTTAAACTGGAGCAATACTTTATTCCGAAGGAGACCGCTGTCGTTTAACACATCTGCCATCAATACACTGCATGGATTAGCCTGCGCTTCCGAAGGCCACTGCAGTTTATCGTACGGTACTATGGTGTAATTTTTACTCTTTAGCGTTTTTGAAAGCATATCAGCCAAGCCGTAATCCTGCTTAAAACTTTCAAACTTTGAAGGAATTGAAATATATTGATAGTCGGAAACCTTCTGCCCGAATACAAATATCGAACAGGTGGTTAGTATAACCAGTGAAAGTTTTTTCATTTTAAATAAATTAATCGTTTCTGAATTGCCCCATATCCAGTTTCAGCGAAAAGAAGTTGGAGTAAAAATTCGATCCTCCGATTCCTGAATTGGTGATGGCATAATCTAACGTAAGACCTCTGTATCGAATGCCGATCCCTGCGCTCGGCTGGAAGGACACTTTTCTTCGGAGATCTTCAATATCTGTAATCGACTGGAATCTGTTGACCCCGAGCCTCACAAAAATCATTTTCTGATACCCCAGTTCCGCCCCGGCATAAGGAGTGATACTTGCAATGTCTGAGGAAATAAGGGCTGCTGTTTTAGCAAAGTCGATATTTAAGCCTGCTTCCGGCAACACATATACACTGCTGTTGATCTCGAACATTTTACTTGCTCCTACATTAAGTTTCGGCATGGTAAGCTCCAATTTATCCTGAGGCGCCGGGTTGAATTCTTCTCCGTTCACCACCGTGGAAAG
Organism: Chryseobacterium salviniae; assembly: GCF_035819015.1. Lineage (NCBI taxonomy): Bacteria > Pseudomonadati > Bacteroidota > Flavobacteriia > Flavobacteriales > Weeksellaceae > Chryseobacterium > Chryseobacterium salviniae. The sequence goes on from NZ_JAYLAA010000012.1 coordinate 255,030, forward strand.
TTCTTTCTGATTTACACTCCAGAAGTTGACCGTAGTGGTAGCATCTCTCAGCATCCCTCCCAGCTTCCAGCCATTGTCCATTTTATAGATAGCACCGACATCAAACCCGAATCCGTAGCCATTGGCAAATTTACCTACATTCCGATAGACGATTTTGGCATTAATCCCGACATCTAATTTAGTGTTACCTCCCGGATTGAACGCATAAGAAAGTATAGCCGCATAATCCGATTGCGAGAATTTTGTAATTTTATCGTAATCAATATTTCCTTCGGTATCAATGAGCTGTGTGGTATTCAGGATATTATCAACTCCCAATCTCACTACGGAAACCCCGAAAACCCCTGTTTCCAGAACTTTGGCGTAGGCAAGATAATCGTATTTGGCAATAGATTCGAAATATTCGGCGTGCATGGCTGCACCCTGCCAGTCTTTTTCCACACCCATCAATCCCGCCGGGTTCCACATCGGGGAATATACATCATCCTGATTGGAAATTACGGCTCCTCCCATAGCCAGACCCCTGGCTCCTGCACCGATATTCAGGAACTCATTGGAATACTTTCTGATGATCTGCGACTGTGATATGCCGCACATCAGGAAAAATACAAGTAAAAGATATTTTTTCATCATATAATTTGATGCTTAATGTAAAGTTTTTTGTTTCTTAGCTTTTATCAATCCGTTGGCAATGATTGCCAGTATCATAACTCCAGAAGCCACATAAAAAACAGGACTCATATGTTCTGATTCTCCAAAGATAAAAAAAGCTAGTATAATTCCGTAAACCGGTTCTAAATTAACTGTTAAAATTAGTGTGAAAGGCGAAATGTATTTCATCAGGTTCACCGATTCCAGCATCGGAAAAGCCGTGAAAACACTTGCTAACAAGCATATTAACGCAAGATCACGGTAACTTATTTCATTCAGATGAAAAATTTGTCCTGTAAACATATAAATGACCATTAAAAAAGACCACCCACAGAATATTTCGTAAAAAATAATGTTTCCTGAACTTGTTTTACCAAACATTTTACCATTGAAGACCGAAAAAACAGTTCCGAAGACGGCACACAGTACTCCGTAAAAAATACCTTCTTTAAATCTGAATTCCGTCTTGAATATCAATAAAATACAGGCAACAATAACGACGCCCATGATGACTTCCGAGATATCAATCTTTCTTTTAAAAATAATGGGCTCCATGACGGAAGCAAATAAAGTTGATAATGAAAGGCAGCTTAAAGCAATGGAAACATTGGAAATTTTAATGGAATAAAAAAAACAGTACCAGTGCAAAGCCATGGAAAAACCTATTGCAGCCAGCTGGAAAAAGATTTTCTTTGAAACTTTGATGCTTTCTTTTTTAAAAACTCTTATGTACACAAAAAGGATAGCTGCTGCAAACAGCATCCTGTAGAATACCAGAATCTCTGCATTGGCATGAATCAGTTTTCCCAGAATTGCTGTAAATCCCCACAAAAACACAATCAAATGCAATCTGAAAAGTGCCAGTTTATGCATACCCTACTTCTTTATATTTTTTTGCAAATTTACAAATCGGTTTTACAATGTTGTGAATTATTTACAATTAAATCATGCTTTGAGTTTTTTGCTTCATAAATAAAAGCAAAGATTGAATATGAATGCCGAATAGTACTGAAAAGTTCTACATTTCCTGTAAACAAAAACCCTGAAAATTTATTCAACTTTCAGGGCCTTCAAATAATAAACTATTAAAAAAATAAACTAGGAACTAGAGAAATGGTAAGATTTCACTCTTACTTTCTCTATGGTAAAGTTAGCAAATTACGCACCAGAAAAAATATATTTTTTGTTAAAAATTTCATAAATTTCTGAAAACCAATTTATTGAACAAACGTTTACATCAATTTTTATTCCATTCAAAAAATAGTATCTTTAAAACGAAAAAATTGTGATTTTTATGGACATTGAATTCAACAAAAGAGAAGATCAAAACAGATTAAAGTTATCAGAAATAAATCGTCTGCTCACTGAAATCAAAAAAGGAGGCGGAGAAAAAAGGCTGCAGAAACTTCGTGATGAAGGGAAAATGACGGCCAGAGAACGTATTGAATATCTTCTTGATAAAGATTCTGATTCCATAGAAATTGGTGCTTTTGCCGGCTATGAAATGTATGAAGAGCACGGCGGGTGTCCGAGCGGTGGTGTTGTGGTGGTAATGGGGTATGTATCCGGAAGACAATGTATTATTGTTGCGAATGATGCTTCTGTGAAAGCTGGCGCCTGGTTCCCGATTACAGGTAAAAAAAACCTGAGAGCGCAGGAAATCGCGATGGAAAACAGGCTCCCAATTATTTATCTTGTAGATTCGGCTGGTGTATATCTTCCGATGCAGGACGAGATTTTTCCGGATAAGGAAATGTTTGGGAGAATTTTCAGGAATAATGCGAAAATGAGTGCTGCAGGGATTATCCAGATTTCTGCGGTAATGGGAAGCTGCGTTGCCGGAGGAGCCTATCTTCCGATCATGAGTGATGAAGCCATGATCGTGGAAGGAACTGGGTCCATCTTTTTGGCAGGAAGCTACCTGGTAAAAGCTGCCATCGGGGAAAGTATTGATAATGAAACGTTGGGTGGTGCAACAACACACTGCTCAATCTCCGGAGTTACCGATTATAAAGCAAAGGATGACAAAGATGCCTTAAACAGGATTAAAAATATTATGAAGTCTCTCGGAAGCACTGATAAAGCTGGTTTCGACAGGATAGAAAGTGCTTTGCCTAAAGAAAAACCTGAAAATATTTTCGGGATTATGCCGGCTTCAAGAACGGAGCAGTATGATACGTATGAGATCATCAAATGTTTGGTCGACAATTCCGAGTATGAAGAATATAAACCTGATTACGGTAAAAGTATCATCTGTGCTACGGCAAGAATCGACGGCTGGTCGGTAGGAATTGTTGCCAACCAGAGAAAGCTTGTGAAAAGCGGAAAAGGTGAAATGCAGTTCGGCGGTGTAATTTATTCTGATTCTGCTGATAAAGCTACCCGATTTATTGCCAACTGTAATCAAAGAAAGATTCCATTAGTGTTTTTGCAGGATGTAACCGGTTTTATGGTGGGCTCTAAATCTGAACACGGAGGAATTATTAAAGATGGTGCAAAAATGGTGAATGCGGTCTCTAATTCTGTGGTTCCGAAATTTACTGTGATTACAGGAAATTCTTATGGCGCCGGAAATTATGCCATGTGCGGAAAAGCGTATGATCCAAGGCTTATTGTTGCGTGGCCATGGGCAGATCTTGCGGTAATGGGAGGCGCACAGGCAGCAAAAGTGTTGGCCCAGATTCAGGAATCGACGCTGAAAAAGCAAGGAAAAGAAATTACAGAGGAAGAGCATAACGAAATTTTAGACAGTATTTCAAAAAAATATCAGAAACAGACGGAGGCAACATACGCAGCGGCAAGGCTTTGGACGGATGCTATCATTAATCCTATAGATACGAGAAAATGGATTTCTATGGGAATCGAAGCTGCCAATCATGCGCCGATTACTGAGAAATTTAACATGGGAGTGATACAGGTATAATTGATGATTTCCTGTTGTAATGATGTATATTGCTGAACAGACAATAAATATCTGCAAAACACTTAAAACTTCAGCATATTAAAATAGTAATAATATATTGATATTGCTTTAATATTCAGTTTATAAGCGCGTAGTATTTTTATCAAAAATAATCAAAAAATTATGATGAGAAAAACTACCTTACTCGTTTTACTGGTTTCATCTGTAGCTACTTCTGTTTTTTTTGCTTGCAAGGATGATGATACAACAACAGCTCCCGAAGAGACAATAGAATTCAAAAACCGTTCGGTTACTCCATCTTTTGTTAAAATGGGAACTGATTTTTCAGGTGTAGGAGTATACACTTTGGTAAGCAGTGAAGATGCTATCCCAAATTCCGGAAATATGGTTTATGGTGGTGCTCCGGATGGGCAGGGTTTCATTAAAAACCCGGATGGAAGTGGATATATCATGGTAACCAATCACGAAAATACATGGGCGGTATCCAGATTATATTTAGACAAAAAACTAAATATTACCAAAGGTGAGTATATTGTAAATACCGATGGCGGAGGCTTCAGACTTTGTTCTGCTTCTATGGCTACCCCGGAAATTCATGGCTTTGGCCCTATGTTTTTAACGGCAGGAGAGTCTAATGTAAACGCAATGTGTCATGCTATTGATCCTTTAGCTGCTGCAATGCCTTCAAACAATACAAGAACAAAACCTGCCATGGGGAAAATGAGTGCCGAAAACTATGTCCCTCTGACGAAAGATGCTTATCCCGGAAAGACAGTGGTTATTGTTGGTGAAGATGCGTCAAACGGACAGGTGTATTTATATGTTTCTAATACAGTTGGTGACCTGGATAACGGTAAATTATATGTTTTAAGAAGAAAAGATTTAAACCAGATTGAAACTGCAATGACCTGGAATAATAATTACCCGGTAGAGTTTGTAGAAGTACCCAATGCCAAAAATTTAACAGGAACTGAAATTGAAAACTTAAATTCAAGTCTTAAGTCTATACAATTTGCCCGTGTAGAAGATTTGGATTACCGAAAAGGTTCTGCTACCAGCAATAGAGAAATTTATTTCACTGCTACCGGCGTAAGTGGTTCAACCGAAAAAACGTACATGGGAAGAGTGTATCAGTTAAAACTGGATGCCAATAATCCTCTTATGGGAACGTTAAAAATTATTGCAGACGGAGATGTTTCTCCTTCCGGAGCTAATGTAAAGGGTACTGATATTATTAATCCGGATAACCTATGTGTTACAGAGAACTACGTATATATCCAGGAAGATGGAGACTCTTACTGGCCAGAAGCAACACATAATTCATTGATATGGCAGTATAATATCGCAACAGGGACCAAAAAGATATTTATGGATATGAGACATAGAGATGCTGATATGTTGGGAACCAAGTATAATCCTACAAGCGACAACAAGTACGGTCTCTGGGAGCATGGTGCCATGGTGGATATTTCTGATGTAGTAGGAGTTCCCGGTACATTTACCATTAATGTACATGCACACTCATGGGTGGAAGGTGATAAGTTTTTAAATCCTAGTAAGGCAACTTCTGTTCAGCCTTATAAATCCGGTGGACAAACACTTATCTTAAAAAATGTCCCAAGATAAAGTATAAATAATTATATATAAAACTTTCGCTTATTTAAATTGAGCGAAAGTTTTTTTATTTATCTAACAATGATAAGATAATGATGAGAGCAATAATTCTACTGTTGTTTTTAACAACTATTTTTTCATGCACCGATAAAGGGCATCAGACTTTTGAAGGCAGATTAAGAACAACTGTTTTAAAAAAGATAGATACACTAAGCATTACTTTAACAGAACTGGGAAACACAAAAAGCAAGAAGGAGCTTATCTTAGATTTTAAAAAAGCAAGGAAAGAATACAAAAATATAGAACCTTTTGTAGAATATTATTTTCAGGGGCTTTCAAGAAGAATAAACGGCCCCGCCTTACCGGAAATCAAAACAGATGATAATGTGGTAAACGAAGCCGCAGGTTTTCAGGTAATTGAAGAAATTATTTTTAATGATACAATAAATTGGGCTGAATTAAAAAAGCAGACTAAGATTTTAACAACGGATTTAAAATTTGTTCAGCAAAATTTTAAAGATTTACCTATTCAGAATCATCATTTTTACGAATTGATGCAACATCAAATCATTAGGATTGCAACTTTAGGTGTTACCGGTTTTGATTCTCCAATAGCTTTTAATTCAATAGAAGAGGCTGAATTTTCCATTGAAGGCATAGAAGGTTTTTATACCCTGTATTGTGAAGCAAATAAAATGCAAACAAATACCAATTTAAAGAAATTGTTTAAAAAAGCAGCTCAATACCTTAGTAAAAACAAAGATTTCAATACGTTCAACAGGCTGGAATTTATAAAAAATTATTTAATGCCAATGAGCGTTGCATTTGAGCATCAATTTAAAACTGTGATTGAAAAAACTCCGCATTTCAAAGATAATAAAGTTTTTTATGGCCATTTATCTGATTTAATGCAAGGAAAAAAACTGAATCCTGATGCATTTTCTCCATACGCAGCATCAAAATCGACTCCTGAAAAATCAGCATTGGGAAAAATATTATTTAATGATGTAAATTTATCACGGAACAATAAAATGAGCTGCGCAACCTGCCATAATGCTGAGTATGCTTTTACAGACGGCAAAAAGATTTCAGCAGTTAATATTCACAGCAACAGCATTAGGCGTAACTCACCTACATTGTTGTATTCAGCGTTTCAAAAATCATTTTTTTATGATATGCGTTCGCAAGATCTGGAGAACCAAATAGAGAGTGTCATGAAAAATCCTGATGAGTTTAATCTCTCTCCAAAAGAAATCAATGAAAAAATTTCCGGCAACAAGAATTTAATTCACTTATTTACAAAAGCATTTCCGGATAAAAAACAAATAACCCCTTATGAAATCAGGAATGCCATTGCTTCTTATGTGAGGAGCTTAATGCCTTTTAATGCCAAGATAGACCAATATTTTTCAGATAAAGCAACACTTACAGAAAGCGAAAAAAACGGGTTTAATTTATTTGCAGGTAAAGCCAAATGTGCAACTTGCCATTTTATCCCTGTGTATAACAGTACAGTTCCGCCATGGTTCAATAATTCCGAATCTGAAGTTATTGGCATTCCAAAGGTTGCCGCCTGGAAAAATGCCGTAATTGATGGTGATGAAGGAAGATATAAATTTAATCAAATTGAACAACTCAAATTTTCTTTCAAAACTCCCACCGTAAGAAATGTTGAAAAGACAGCACCGTATATGCATAACGGCGTTTATAAATCGTTGGAAGAGGTCGTAAAGTTTTATGAATCAGGCGGAGGAAATGGTATTGGAATGAAGCTGGAGCATCAAACCTTACCTTTTGAAAGCCTTGAATTGACTGAAAAAGAAAAACAAAACATCATTAGCTTTCTAAAGACATTATCGGATGAAAAAAAATAATTTAGCATATTTATTTCTTTTAAGTACGATTATCCCGCTCAATTCGTGCAGCAAAAATGATAATGAAGAATGTTCTATACCTGAAATTATAACAACTGTAAATAAATCCCATCCTTGCTTATCTACAGGAACCATCAAAATTACGGCTCCGGCCGACGCAGGTTACCGCTACAAATTAGACCAGGGAGATTTTCAGGCCAATACAGTTTTTGAAAACATTTCCGTAGGTAAGCACATGGTTTCCATAAAAGATAATAATGGATGTGAAGCTTCAAAAGAGGTTGAAGTTGACACCATTACAAAGGGAAGTAAATTTACAGAAGTTGCCACTGTTTTGAAATCAAGATGCTCGGCTTGCCATTCAGGTGTAAACCCACAGGCAGGAATTGATTTTACGAGAATTTGCGATATTTTAAGTCACTGGAACAGAATACAGGCCAGAGCAGTTGAGGGGAATCCTTCTCCAATGCCACCAACCGGTTTTATTCCTATTGAAGAGAGAAATAAAATTTTGCTATGGATAAATAGCGGGCATATGTATGAGGAGTAACACAGTTTGTTCTTAACATTAACAGTAAGAAATTCATCGAATTAAACTCATTTCATTTAAGATTACTACGTTTTTTTAAGCTAAAGGCTTAATAGTAAATAAAATTTTTGCGGAATCCTTATGTTAAACAGGCATTATGATTAATAACGAATAATCATTTCCTATAAAGATCACTTCAAGACAACAGTCGTTATCAAAAAAATATGCGGAACGTTCCGCATATTTTTTGTGATTATTTAAAAGAATGCTGAATATTAGTATGTTTGTCCGCAGCCTAGCCCCGATTGAAGCAACTGTCTGAGCTTATTTTCGGGATTCAGGATTTGCGGCGGCTTCGCCGCCGCAAATCCTGAATCCCGAAAATAGCGAGCGCGGAAAGCGGGATCAAGCTTCAAATAAAAAAAATATATTGCTTTTCGATGTAATCAAATTGGTATTAAAGAACAATAATTCCAACAACTTACCCGTCACAAAGACTTTATCAGGAAAAGAACACACCGCTTCGGAATCTCTCTTTATTCAGTTTTTTATTAGCCGACAATCCCCAGAGAATAAACTCTTTCATGAACAGAAGGTCTTCTTTTCTGGTATCGGGCTGGTATTTATCGATAATCTTGTCGAGTGCATTGATACGGTTGAGCGCTTTAGCATATGATTCATCTGATGATTCATCGGTAATTTCTATGAAACCATCGTCTTCCAGGAACCAGTCCGTGATCTGCTGAAAAGGTCCGTCCACATCTTTCTTTTCCAATTTTTCGACTTTCGGGAAGTAAGAGGTGAATAGTGTTTTAATAGCATTATCAATAAGGATTTGCGCAACAGCTTCTGCTCCTTCCTGTTCACCTTCATATACAAGTTCGATCTTTCCGGTAATAGCCGGGATGACTCCCATAAAATCACTCAACCTGACAGAAGTGTTCTGGTCTCCCGTTAAAAGCGATCTTCTCTCTGCGGTACTCAGAAGATTTTCAAATGCGGTGATGCTCATCCGTGCACTCACTCCGCTTTTATAATCAACAAACTCACTGTCACGGGCCTCAAAACCGATTTGCTCTAAAAGATCTTTAGCCAGTTCCGGAACATACACTCCGTTTTGCTGACGGCTGTCCAGGCTGGATTCATATTTCGTAATTTCTTTCGCAACGTGTATATTTTCCGGATAGTGGGTAAGAATTTGTGATCCTATCCTGTCTTTCAGCGGTGTAACGATACTTCCCCTGTTGGTATAATCTTCAGGATTGGCTGTAAAAACAAATTGAATATCCAACGGCATTCTTACTTTAAACCCGCGGATCTGAATATCTCCTTCCTGCAGAATATTAAATAAAGAAACCTGAATTCTGGCCTGAAGATCCGGCAATTCATTAATAACAAAAATACTTCGGTTGGCACGAGGGATCATCCCGAAATGTATAACCCTGTCATCTGCATAAGAAAGTTTGAGATTGGCGGCCTTTATTGGATCTACATCGCCGATAAGATCGGCAACCGTTACGTCCGGCGTAGCCAGTTTTTCAAAAAATCTTTCGTCTCGGTGCAGCCATTCTATGGGTGTATTATCGCCTTCTGTACCAATCAGTTCTTTTGCATATCTTGAAATAGGATTGAAGGGATCATCATTGATTTCACTTCCGCTTACATAAGGAATCCATTCATCAAGCAAAGTTGTCATCATTCTTGCCAGCCGTGTTTTTGCCTGTCCCCGCAATCCCAGTAAATTGATATTATGGCGGCTGAGAATGGCATGCTCCAATTGAGGGATTACCGTGTTTTCGTACCCGAAAATTCCTTCAAACACATTTTCCTTATTTCGGATTTTAATGATTAAATTATCTCTTAATTCGTCTTTTATGCTTTTTATTGTATATCCTGATTCTTTTAATGAACCTAATGTTTTTATATCTGGCTTTGCAGTCATTGTATTCAATATCATTTAATTATAATTAATGTTGATAAACATTCTAAATTTAGCGTATTCTTTTTTTTCGGTTTGCTTCATAATCTTCAAAAATCATATGTCCAAGACCGTTAAGGCCTGTGTAAAAAGCTTTTCCCTGGTTGGCTTCCGTAAATTCCTGAACAAATCTTTGAAGATAAGAATCTTGAGCGATCATAAAAGTAGTAATAGGAATATGGAGACGACGCGCCTGAGATGCCATATTGTAACACTTTTGAACGACGTATTCATCCAAACCGTAAGAATTCATATAATACGTACCGTCCGGTTCCCGCACACAGCTTGGCTTACCGTCAGTAATCATAAAAATCTGTTTATTGGTATTTCGTTTACGCCGTAAGATATCCATAGCCAGTTGCAGGCCTGCCACGGTATTGGTATGATAAGGACCAACCTGAAGATAAGGCAGCTCCTGAATTTTAACCGGCCACGCATCGTCTCCGAAAACAATAATATCCAGTGTATCTTTCGGATATCGCGTAGTAATTAATTCAGCAAGTGCCATCGCCACTTTTTTGGCCGGAGTGATGCGATCTTCGCCATATAAAATCATACTGTGGCTGATATCAATCATCAGAACCGTACTCATCTGAGACTGATGAATGCTATCTTCAACAACAAGATCTTCCTCCGTAAGGTAAAAATCTCCTGCGCCATGATTGATCTGAGCATTTTTAAGGCTCTCCGTTATAGAAATTTTTTCAACCGGATCTCCAAAATGATAATTGCGAAATTCTCCTGTAGTATCTTCTCCTGCCCCGGTTTTATTGGTTTTATGGTTTCCGTTACCGCTCTTTTGCAAATTTCCGAATATCTGCTTAAGGGCCTGCTTCCGAATATTCTGTTCCATTTTGGCACTTAAACGTATCCCGTTCCCATTTCCGTCAGGATTAACCTCTTCACGGATATATCCTTTTTTCTTGAGATCTTCAATAAAATCATCAATCGTGTAATCTGGCGTGGTCAACTCGTATTCTTCATCCAGCATACGGAGCCAGTCGATTGCTTCATCAAAATCACCAGAAGTATGGGTAAGCAGATCCGTGAAAATCTCCAGCAACTTATCAAATACCGACATTTCCGGGGGCAGATAATTCCCGAATCTGAAACCTTTTACAATATGCTCTTTCATATTATAAATTTACAACATAAATTCCCGAACTCTAAAAGATTTCGTCTATTTAAATTTTTGTGATTAAAAATAATGTGATATTTACCATTTTTTTCAGGAGCTTTCTCTTGCTATCCGCTTCTACTCCTCGCGCCTGGCCTTTGCGTTGCCAAAGGCCTTTCTTTCCGGCTCCTGCTGTGGGGTAACCGCTGCTATCGGGGCTAAGGATGTGAGAGGTGAGAAGTGAGATGTGAGAAGTAAGAAGTGAAAGGTAAGATATAAACCTTGAACTATAGGAATGAATAATGGTATCGGATGTTGATAAGTAATGGGTAATATGTAATTGGTAATTGGGTAATATAAAAAGTAAACCAGTGAATGATGATATGCCAGCTTATTTTCTACAATATATCCTGAACTTTAAACTTTAAACTTTAAAACTCTGAACCTTGATTGAACCTTAAACTTCAACTTAAAACCCTGAACTTTGAACCTTGAATCTTGAATCTTAAATCTTGAACCCTGAACATCCCCCTCTTACTTCTCACTTCTCACTTCTCACTTCTTACTTCCTCACCTCTTACCGGTATAAAACAAAAAACCCCACACATTGCTGTATGAGGTTTGAATAAAAACTGGCGGCGACCTACTCTCCCGCGTTAGCAGTACCATCGGCGCTGGTGGGCTTAACTTCTGTGTTCGGAATGGGAACAGGTGAGCCCCACCGCTAAAACCACCCTAAAGGTTGTATATCATTTAAGGTTTTGTGTTCCGGGTTTGATGTTTATTGCTGTTACACTTTAAACCTTGAACCCTAAACTTTAAACATTAAATGTTTTTATCGGTAAATTTCATCACAAAGGCAAAACCAGTGTTGCAC